>NZ_CP110921.1:3725308-4034212 GCF_026247885.1 Methylococcus mesophilus
GTTGTTGGAGGTGCAAGTCATGGCCAAGAAAGAACAGCATGGGAAAGAAGCGACGGGAAAGGAAGTGAAGGCTGCGGAGCCCGTGGCGACGAGAGCCTACCCAAGCCCTTGGGACGAGATGGAGCGATGGATGGAGCAGGTGTTTCCGGCCGGATGGCTGGAACACGAACCCTGGGCGATGATGCGGCGGCCCTGGCCCTCCTTGCTCCGGGCCGGGCTGCCCAGCGTCCGCGTGCCGAAAGTCGACGTGATCGACCGGGTGGACGAAGTGGTGGTCAAGGCGGAATTGCCGGGCGTCACCAAGGACAACCTGGAGGTTACGCTGAGTGAGGACATGTTCACACTGCGAGCTTCAGCGCATGCCGAAACCAAGGAAGAGCAGGGGCAGTATTTTTTCCGCGAAATGAGCCGCGGCGAATTCAGCCGGACCCTGCGTCTCCCGTGCGCCGTGGACGCGGACAACGCCAAGGCTTCCTTCAAGGATGGGATACTGGAGGTGACGATTCCCAAGGCGGCGGGCAGCAAGCGCCAGAGCGTCAAGATTGACTGATTGCCGGCATCGGGGCCGGAGAACCCCCGTTGGGCCGGCCCCTGTAACGAATATGCCGCTTGCGCCATGGCCGTTTCTCTCGACCAGCGCTTATCCACAGGTAAAGACGAGAACGGTGTTCGCCATACGATTTCAACGATAAGTCCAGGCCATGCGCGGTCCTTTTTCCCCCGTATATTTTCTGTTTTTTGCCGGCTTGCTGCTGTGGATCATCTTCAGTATCAATTTCCAGATCATTGCGCTGACTTTCGAAAAGCTCGGCCTCGACCCGTCGTCCGCCCTCAGTCTGGTCCTGACTTCCCTGCTGGGCAGCGCCATCAATCTGCCGTTGGCCAGCATCAAGGCGGACAAGCCTCCGGTCCCTCCACCACAGCCGTTCCGCGGGTTGCTGCGCCTGCCGGAAATTCCGTTCACCGGGCGGACGAAAATCGTTGTCAACGTGGGTGGCGGACTGGTCCCGGTCGCGTTTTCGTTTTACCTGCTCGCCAATAACGGCATTCCGCTGCTGCAGCTGGTGCTGGCGACGGCAATCGTCGCGGCGGTGGCGTATGGTTTCAGCCGGCCCATTCCCGGCTTCGGCATCGGCATGCCGATCCTGATCGCGCCTCTGGCAGCAGCGCTGGTTGCCCTGGTGCTGGGCGGGGAGCACCAGGCGCCGGTCGCCTACATCGCCGGAACGATGGGGGTGCTGATCGGGGCCGATCTGCTGCGCATTCCCGACATCCGCCATCTCGGCGCGCCGGTGGCTTCCATCGGCGGTGCGGGAACCTTCGATGGCATCTTCATGACCGGCCTGGTCGCCGTCCTTCTGACCTGACGGGCGGAGCAGGTAAAATGGCGAGGATCGACGGGCGGCAGAGGGGGGAGGCGGAGCGGGCCTCCGGTCTTTTCCCGGCGTCGGAAAGCCCGCCGGTTGGCATGTACATTCTGGATCAGCATCCGGACGGCCATGTCGTCATCGTTGATGCCAGCCCTGAAATGGAAGGTATTCTCGGATCGAAGCTTGCCCGTCTGCTGGATGATGCCGGCTGCGCCGACGCGTTGACGAGGCCGGAGCATCTGACACTGGCAAGACTTCGACTGGAGACGGCAAGGTGCCATCTGACGCCGCTCAGAACGGAGTTCCGGATCGACCACCCCGCCCGGGGGCCGTGCTGGCTGGAGGCAGTCGCCCTGCCCGAGCGGCTCTCGAGCGGCACGACCCGGTGGCGCGGTTTCCTGACGGACGTCACCGAACGCAAGCGGGCCGAGGTCCGGGCCGGGCTGGTCGGCGAGGCCTTCGACCATCTTGCCGAAATGGTCTCGATCTGTGATGCCGAGGGACGGTTCGTCTACGCGAATGAGGCGTGCCGACAGGCCTTGGGCTACGGCACGGAGGAGTTGCTGAACCTGTCGGTTGCCGATGTCTTGCCAGACCTGGCGTCACAGTCCTGGGTCTGCCATTTCCGCGAAGTCCGGGAAAATGCCTCCATCCAGAGGAAAACCATCCATCGGACGAGGGACGGACATCGGGTGCCGGTCGTGGTTGAGGTCCATTATCTCGAGCACGACGGTTGCGGTTACCTTCTGGCATTGGTGCGCGACACCAGCGTCCTCAAGCGGAGGGACACGGCGTTGCTCCGGCGCGAACGCGAATTCCGCTCGCTCGCCGAGAACTCGCCCGACAGCATCATGCGGTACGACCGGGATTGCCGCGTCGTTTATCTCAATCCCAGTCTGGAAAACACTCTGCTGTTTTCCGCCAATGACATGGTCGGCAGGACGCCCACCGAGCTTCATCCCGGCGACGATCGTTTCGAGGCTTACGAGGGCAGGCTCAGAGCGGTCATCGCCACCGGCAAGGCCGACGAAATAGAACTCCTGCTGCGGGGAACGCACAAAGGTCCCCGCCTGCTGCACATCCGCCTGGTGGCCGAGCGCGGTCCGGACGGCGAATGTATCGGTGTGCTGGCCGTCGGCCGGGATATCACCGAGGTCGACGAATACCGGCGGCGGATCCAGCGCCTGGCGTTCTTCGATCCGCTCACGGATCTGCCCAACCGGGCGCTGCTCAACGACCGCATCCGCCAGTGCCTCACCGACGCCGCCGGCCGGGGCAGCCAGTTCGGTCTGATGCTGCTCGATCTGGACCGCTTCAAGGAGGTGAACGACACCCTCGGGCACAGCGCCGGCGACAGGCTCCTGTGCGAGGCCGCCCGGCGTTTGAATGCCTGCGTCCGCGGCTACGATACCGTGGCGCGGCTGGGTGGCGACGAGTTCTCGATCCTGTTGCCAGTGGTGCGCGACCGGGGCGATCTCCACACCATTGCCGGCAGGATACTCGAGGCCTTCGGCGAAGCCTTTACCATCGAAGGCAAGGAGATGTTCGTTTCGGTCAGCATCGGCATCGTCCTGCATGCGGAGGGCTGCTGTGATGCGGACAAGCTGTTCAAGCAGGCGGACTTGGCCATGTATCATGCCAAGAAGCAAGGCAGGAACAACTTCCAATTCTACGCCGAGGAACTCGCCGTCCGGGTGTCGGACCGTATGGCCATGGAAGGGGCGCTGCGCAGGGCGCTCGGGAATGGCGAACTGGAACTGTACTATCAGCCGCAGGTGTCCTTGCCGGCCGGGCGCATCGTGGGCGCGGAGGCCTTACTGCGGTGGCGGCATCCGCAGGAAGGAATCGTGACACCCGACCGTTTCCTTCCCGTCGCGGAAGAAACGGGGTTCATCCGCGATCTGGGCCGCTGGGTCCTGGCGACGGCCTGCCGCCGGGTCGTCGACTGGCACCGAACCATCGATTCTCCCTTCAAAGTCGCGGTGAATCTTTCCACCCGGCAATTCACCCGCAACGACCTGCCCGGTGAACTGCAACGCATCGTCCAGGACACCGGCTGCCGCCCGGAATGGCTGGAGCTCGAAATTACCGAGAGCCTGCTGCTCGGGAACGATTCCGAAGTCGGTGCGGCCTTGGAAGAGCTTCATGATATGGGCTTCGCCATTTCCATCGACGACTTCGGCACCGGCTATTCGGCCCTGAGCTATCTGAACCGTTTTCCGCTGGACCAGATCAAGATCGACCGTTCTTTCATCCAGGGTTTTCCCGCGCACAAGGAAAAGGCGGAGCTGGTCAAGGCCATCATTTCGATCGCGGGCGCCTTGCAGCTGGAGGTGATCGCGGAAGGCGTGGAGACGCCTAGCCAGGCGGAATACCTCTACGCCCAGGGCTGTCGGCTGGCGCAAGGGCACTTGTTCGGCAGACCTGTGCCGCAGGACCGGTTCGAGCTGCTTCTGGCGGGCAGCGCCTGAGCCCGCCTGTTTCCGGGACATTCACGCCGTATGCTTGAGACGGAGGCTGAGTTGGAACCTAAGCAGGCCGCGGCATGGGACAACGTCATGTTCCGGACCATGATCGAGTGCTTCCAGGATCAGGTGGTGACGGTGCACGACATCGAAGACCGCGCACGCATCATCTACGCGAACGAAGCGGCCTGCCGCCATTTCGGCGTCGGTCTCGAAACCTTGCTGACCTGGTGCCCGCTGGATTTCGATCCCACACAGGACGAAGAATCCCTGAGCCTCTTCCTCGAACGGCATCGGCTAACGGGGGGAACGACGTTCGAGACGCTCCACAGAGTGGCGGGTGGGACGGAGATCCCCGTCGAAGTGACGGCGAACCTGTTCGAGCAGGAGGGAAAGACTCTGGCGGTCTGCATCAGCCGCGACCTGCGTCCCCGCCGCGAAGCCGAGGCGCGCATGAAGGAACTCGAGAGGCTTCAGGCTGAGCGGGAAGGTCTGGACCGTCTTGCCCGTTTTGCCCAGTGCGCACCGGGGTTCATGTATACCGTTGAGGCGCGCGCCGACGGAAGCCTGGCCATGACTTACGCCAGTTCCGGCGTGGAGGACATTCTCGGGCTGAGCGTGCAAGCGGTCCTGGAAGACATCGGCCACATTCACTCGCGCATCGTTCCGGAAGACCGCGACCGGATTCTTCGGCATAAGGCGATTTCGGCCCGCGAGCTGCTTCCGTACGAGGAGGAATACCGCATCCATCACCCGGTCAAGGGCGAGCGGTGGCTGGAGGCCCGGTCCGTGCCGGAGCGGCGGAAAGGCGGCGCCACCGTGTGGCATGGTTTTCTGGTCGACATCACCGAGCGAAGGCGGATGGAGGAGACGTTCCGGTTCATTGCCCAGCGCAGTTGGGCTACGGACGGCGAGGCATTCTTTTCCGCCATTGCGCATTACCTCGGCAAGACCCTCGGCGTCGATTACGTCGTGATCGACCGGCTGATCAGGGATTCCGAACTCGCCGAGACCGTCGCGCTGTACGCGCGGGGCGAGGATCTGCCCAATGTCTGCTACACGCTTGCCGGAACGCCGTGCGAGAACGTCATGGGCCGCAGTCTGTGCTGTTTTCCCCGCCGGGTCCGTACGCTGTTTCCCGATGACCTCATGCTGCAGGATATGGGGGTGGAAAGCTACGCCGGCGTGCCGCTGTGGGATTCGGCGGGAACCGCGATCGGCCTGATCGCGGTGATGCACGGCAAGCCGATGGCGGAGACGGAGTCCGTGACCGCCCTTCTGCAGCTCGTGGCGACCCGGGTCGCGGCGGCCCTGGAACGCGACCGCTCGGAGCGGCAGCTCAAGGCGCGCGAACAGGAGTTCCGTTCCCTGGTCGAGCACTCGCCCGACACCGTAGCCCGCTATGACCGGGACTGCCGCCGCATCTACGCCAACCCCAGGCTGGTGGCGGAGGCGGGTGTGCCTCTCTCGGAACTCTTGGGGAAAACGCCGGCCGAGTTCCCCGGCGGCGAAAGCGCCCGTGCCTACCAGGCGAAGATTCGGCAGGTTTTCGAAGCCGGTGTGCCGGAGGAGTTTGAGCTGAGCTGGAAAACGGCTCAGGGGAGCGACCTGGTCTCCCATGTCCGGCTGACGCCGGAGTTCGGGGTTGACGGCGAAGTCATGCACGCGCTGGCGGTCGGGCGGGACATCACCGAAATTGACGCTTATCGCCGGCGCATTCATCACATGGCTTTTTTCGACACCCTGACGGGGCTGCCGAACCGGGAAATGCTGAACAAGCGGATTCGGCAGGCCATGGATGCCGCTTCCGGCCCCGGCCGGCAGTTTGCCCTGATGATGCTGGACCTGGATCGCTTCAAGGAAATCAACGATACCCTGGGCCACGGGGTCGGCGACCTGCTGCTGGAAAAAGCCGCCTACCGTCTGCTGGGGGCCGTCCGCAGCGGCGATACGGTGGCGCGGCTGGGCGGCGACGAATTCGCAGTCCTGGTGCCGGACCCGGCCGGCGGCCAGGAACTCGCGACGCTGGCCGGCAGAATGCTCGGCGCCTTTGCCGAGCCTTTTCTGATCGAGGGCCGGGAGCTGTTCGTTTCCGCCAGCCTGGGCATCGCGCTTTACCCCAGGGACTGCACCGGAATCGAAACCTTGTTCCGCTACGCCGATTCCGCCATGTATCACGCCAAGCGGCAGGGAAGGAACAACTTTCAGTTCTATTCAGCCGACCTCACGGCGCGCGCCTCGGAACGCATGCGAATCGAATCCGCCCTGCGCCGGGCGCTGGGGCGCGACGAACTGGAGCTGTACTTCCAATCGCAGATTGACATGACTTCCGGGACCATCGTCGGCGCCGAGGCGCTGCTTCGATGGAACAGGCTGGGGCATGGCGTCATGCTGCCGTGCAAGTTCATCCCGGTGGCGGAGGAAACCGGCCTGATCGTCGGTATCGGCGAGTGGGTGCTGGCCAGGGCCTGCGAGGCTGCCGTCGCCTGGAACGGCCGGCGCGAGCGTCCTCTTTCCGTTGCCGTGAACCTTTCCACCCGGCAGTTCATCCTGAACGATCTTGCCGGCACCGTCCGGCGCATCCTCGACGAGACCGGCTGCCGGCCGGAATGGCTGGAGCTGGAAATCACCGAAAGCCTGCTGCTGGAAGACAGCAGGGAAATCCGATCGACGCTCGAAGCTTTCGACCGCATGGGACTGTCGATCGCCATCGACGACTTCGGTACCGGCTATTCCGCCTTGAGCTACCTGCATCGCTTTCCGGTGAAACGGATCAAGATAGACCGGTCTTTCGTCCACGGCGTTCCATCCGACCGCCGCAAATCGGAACTGGTCAAGGCCATGATCTCGATCTCTCAGGCACTGGGCCTGGAGGTGCTGGCGGAAGGCGTGGAAACCCCGCAACAGGCGGTTTATCTCCAGGCTCACGGCTGCCGGTTGGCGCAGGGCTATTTGTTCGGCGTACCGCAGCCGCTCCTGGCCTTCGATGCGTTGATGGGAGAGGACTGGAGCGCTTTTTCCTGACCCCCGCCGTTGCAGGAGGCAGAGGCTGAAGGCTGCGACGCGGGGTTGTCATTTTTCCATGCTATTCAAGGAAGGATCACTACTACAGGAGGGAACGCCAAGATGAACATGCTGCGTTTGTTGTGCTGGGCCGATGCGCTGACCATCGCCAATCTGAGCTGCGGGGTGTCGGCGATATTCGCGGCTATCCAGGGACATCCGGAAATCGGCGCGGGGCTGATCGCGCTGGCGGTGGTCTGGGACTCGCTGGATGGCAAGGTGGCGGCCTGGACCCACCATACCGGCCGCGAGTTCGGCAAGCAGCTCGATTCGCTGGCCGATCTGGTCTCCTTCGGCGTATCGCCGGCCTGCCTGTTCTTCACCATGAGCGCGCCGTCCTGGCTGGCCGTGCCGCCGCTCCTGTTCTTCGTCGCCTGCGGCATGCTCAGGCTGGCGCGCTACAACATCTCCACGGGCAAAGGCTTCGAGGGGGTGCCGATCACGGTCAACGGCGTCCTGTTTCCGCTGCTCTACCTGCTGTCCGTGATTTTCCCGCCGAGCCTCAGCGCCTGGCCCCTCGTGTTTCTGGCGATGGGTCTGCTGATGGCTTCCGGCCTCAAGATCAGCCGATTGTTCTGAACGCCACCTGTCCGGATCATCCCATTCACCTGCGGGGCAGCCGTCTATCGCCATGGAATGGACATTTGTTATCTTCCAACTTAAGTTATTACATGTAATTTTACATGTGCCGACAGGGGGATTTCCGGTCTCTCCTGAAGCCCGCGGCGAGTCAAGGGCTTGGCGGCGTGTCTTGGCGTGTTCGACGTGGACGGAATGAGGTGGAGATGATGACTTCGGTTTGGCAAAGGCGAGTGGGTGGGTTGGCGCTGATGTTGGGATTCGCCGGCGCGGCCGGCGCCGTCGGGGATTGCGCGGTGAACTGGACGGCCCGAACTGCCTCGGGGGTGAGTTCGGCGCTCGAGTCGGTCGCGTGGTCCGGCACGCAGTTCGTGGCCGTGGGGGATGGTACCACGATAGCGACCAGCCCCGATGGCGTCACCTGGACGAAACGGCTGGTCGCCTGCGGGTCGGCTAATTTTCAGGACATCGCCTGGTCCGGCAGGCGGTTCGTCATGGTAGGCGCCGGCGGCTTGATATGCAGCAGTGCCGACGGCGTCACATGGTCGTCGGTGACCGTGACGCCCGGCAACACAAATACCCTGTTTGCTGTCACTTGGGCGGGCAACCAATTCGTCGCCGGCGGGCAAAACGGTGTGGTGCTCACCAGCCTTGACGGCATCAATTGGACTAATCAGGGCTCAAAGACTTCTGCGACGATCAACGCGATATCCTGGTCCGGTGAGCGATGGGTGGCGGTGGGATCCGGGGGAGCCATTCTGACCAGCAGCGACGGCCTCAGCTGGCAGACCCAAACGTCCGGCACGACAAACAACCTGAATGCCGTTGTCTGGTCTGGCAACAAATTCCTGGTGGTAGGGCAAAGCGGCAGGCTTCTCACCAGCGCCGACGGTGCCGCTTGGACCAGCGCGACTATCAACGGCGGCAACAATCTCTTCGGCCTGGCCTGGTCCGGCGGCGAGTTCGTCGCCGTGGGGTTCGCGGGTTCGCTCATCAGCAGTGCCGACGGGGTGAACTGGTCCTCGCGGACCTCCGGCGCGACGGGGAATCTCCGCTCCGTGACGTGGTCCGGCGAGCAGTTCCTGACGGTGGGACTTGGGGCGACCATCCGGGCCAGTGCCTGTCCCTGGGGCGACGGCCTCAGCCTGGCGAACGACCGCTGGACCCAGATCGGTCTGCCGGCGCTGCCGGACAATGCCACGGTGGCCGGCGTGTTCGGCGGCCTGACCGGCACCTACAACGTCGATTGGTCGGTATGGCGCTTTGACGCGGGGACCAACAGCTACGTCAACCTGCCGAGCACTTCGACCGCGATGGATCAGAGCACGGGGTACTGGTTGAAGAGCATCAACGGTGCCGCCACGCCGAGCCTGGCCGGCACCGCCACCCCGTTGGCTACCGCTAACGCCAATTGTCCATCGGCGGGAGGCTGTTACGAACTCGCGCTGGTCCCGGATCCTAGCGGCGCCACCACCCGGGCCAATCTGGTCAGTTTCCCGCTGCCCTATCCGATCGGCTGGTGGGATGCCCGGATCGAGGTGGACGGTGTCGCCTACACGCCTTCCGCCGCAGAACTCGCAGGCTACGTCAGCAAGACCTACTACGTGTGGAACGGCAGCAGTTACGACAGCTATGACGACGTCACCGCCGGTGCCACCGGCATGCTGCAGCCCTGGCAGGGCATCTGGGTCACGGTGCTGCCGAACGCCGTCGAACATACGGTCAAGCTGCTGATCCCGGCCATCCCCAAGGTCAGCCAGGCGCCCGCCGAGAGCCCTGCTTCGTGGGTCCTGCGGGCGCTGGACTGGCTCATTCCCGCGGCCATGGCGGACGCCGCTGTGCCCGCACGGGGTGCCAGGACTCCAGCCTATGGCGATGGGGCTGTCCGGGACGACTGGTATGTGCGCTTCGTCGTCGAAGCGCCCGAGGAGAAATTGGCTGATCGCAATACCCTGCTCGGTCAGCTCCACGATACGCTGGCGGGTTTCGATGCGCACGACCTCCCGGCTCTGGCTCCGTTCGGTGCGCCTTATCTCAGCGCCGTTCTGCCTCACCCGGAATGGGGCGAACACGCCGGGGACTACAACTCGGACTACCGTCCGGTGCCCGCCGGGCTTGGCACCGACCGCTGGGAACTGCGGATCGACACCGACCGTGCGCGCAAAGTGCGGCTGCGTTGGGAAGGGCCCGATGCCGTCCTCCGTCGCTCGGTGTTGATCGATGGGGCCACGGGCCGGCGTTACAACGCGGCTTCCGCCCGTCTCAAGCGCGACGGGCTCTGGCTGGAACTGAGCACGGGCGGCCACCGGTTTAGCTGGGTCTACAAGGGAGGCCGGAAGTAAACCGGCCGCCTGGACGACGAAACCTTGCGTCCGGATCTCGCTTTGTTCGCTAGTCCCAGCGGGCGTCGCGCACCCGGACCATCCCGCCTTCCACGCGGACGGCAAAGCAGGTGAGGTCTTCGTAGGCCGGCGGCGCCAGGACCTTGCCGGTCTTGAGGCAGAAGCGGGCGCCGTGGCGGGGGCAGGTGATTTCGCCGCCGGCCAGCCGGCCGCTGGCAATCTCGGCGCCGTCGTGGGTGCAGGCGTCCTCGATGGCGTAGAACTCGCCGCCCAGCTTGAATACGGCGACGGGGATGCCGTCGAGATCGGCAACGACATGCCCGCCTTCTGGAAAGCTGTCCGCCGGCGCTACGTCGATCCAGTCGCTCATCGGGCTCGAGACCTCATTCCGTGGTGACGGTCGCTTCTTTGTTCTCGATGGCGGCTTCCAGCGAGTGC
Organism: Methylococcus mesophilus; assembly: GCF_026247885.1. NCBI lineage: Bacteria > Pseudomonadati > Pseudomonadota > Gammaproteobacteria > Methylococcales > Methylococcaceae > Methylococcus > Methylococcus mesophilus. Next base: position 3,735,566 of record NZ_CP110921.1, read on the forward strand.
CAGGCCAGGGTGGCGCATTTGACCCGCGCCGGATAGGCACGCACGCCGGCCAGGACGGCCAGCTTGCCCAGTTCTTCCAGGTTGACGGCATCGTCCTTGCCGGTAGCGATGCGGTGGAAGGTCTCGAACAATGCGTGGGCCTCGCTTTCGTGCATGTCCCGGACGATCTCGGTCATCAGCGAAGCCGAGGCGGTGGAAATCGCGCAGCCCGAGCCCTGGAAGCTGACATCCCGGATGACGCCGTCGCCGTCGATCTTGACATACAGGGTGATGCGGTCGCCGCACAGCGGGTTGAAGCCCTCGATGGTGCGATTGGCGTCTTCCATCACCCGGAAGTTGCGCGGATTCCGGTTGTGGTCGAAGACCACCTCCTGGTAGAGATCCCGAATCTGGTCCAGCATCAGCCGAATACCTCGATGACCTTGTGGATGCCTGCGATCAACGCGTCTACCTCTTCGAAAGTGTTGTAAAGCCCGAACGACGCCCGCGCCGTCGCGGGAACGCCGAAAAAGTCCATCACCGGCATGGCGCAGTGGTGCCCGGCGCGGATGGCGATGCCGAGGTGGTCGAGAATCGTGCCGATGTCGTGCGGATGGATGCGGTGCAGGGTGAACGACAGGATGGCGCCCTTGTCGGCGGCCTGGCCGAGCAGCTCTAAGCCCGGGATTCGCAGCGCCTGTTCAGTGGCGTAGGCCAGCAGCCGGTGTTCGTGCCCGGCGATGGTTTCGATGCCGATCCCGTTGACATAGTCGATCGCCGCGCCCAGGGCGATGGCGTCGACGATGCTCGGCGTGCCGGCTTCAAACTTGTAGGGCAGGGTGTTGTATTCGGTCTTTTCGAAGGTCACCCGGCGGATCATGTCGCCGCCGCCCTGGTAGGGCGGCATCTTGTTCAGCAACTCTTCCTTGCCGTAAAGGATGCCGATGCCGGCGGGGCCGTACAGCTTGTGGCCGGAAAAGGCGTAGAAATCGCAGTCCAGCGCCTGCACGTCCACCGCCATGTGCGGAATCGCCTGGGCGCCGTCGACCAGGACCGGCACGCCGCGGCGATGGGCCTGCTCGATCAGCTTTTCGACCGGGTTGATCGTGCCGAGCGCGTTCGACATGTGCGTCACCGCCAGCAGCCGGGTGCGGTTCGACAGCAGGGCCTCGAACTGGTCCAGCACCAGCGCGCCGGTGCGGTCGATCGGGACGACCTTCAGCACGGCGCCGGTCTGTTCGCACAGCATCTGCCAGGGCACGATGTTGGAATGGTGCTCCATGGCCGTGATGAGGATCTCGTCCCCCGCCTTGAAGCGCGGCCGTCCGTAGGACTGGGCGACCAGGTTGATCGCCTCGGTGGTGCCGCGGGTGAAGACGATCTCGTGCGAGTGGCGGGCGTTGAGGTGGCGTTGCACCTTTTCGCGTGCCCCCTCGAACAGCTCCGTGGCGCGCTGGCTCAGGGTGTGCACGCCGCGGTGGACGTTGGCGTAGTCCTCCGTGTACACCTTGGCGATGCAGTCCAGCACCGCCTTGGGTTTCTGGGCGGTGGCGGCATTGTCCAGGTAGACCAGCGGCTGGCCGTGAACCTGCTGTCCGAGAATCGGGAAGTCCTTCCTGATCCGGGCGGCGTCGAAAATCGGGACGGCGGCGGGGGCGGGGGCGGTGCTCATGGCGACTTCTTGGCTCACTTTGCGTTCGGGAAACGGGCCAGCAGCATGCCACGCAGCAGCTCGCGGAACGGGTCGGGGCGCATCCGTTCGACGATTTCCGCCGCGAAGGCAAAGGTCAGCATCTCGCGGGCCGTGGCTGCGTCGATGCCGCGCGATTCCAGGTAGAACACTGAATCCGGATCGAGCTGGCCGATCGTGACGCCGTGGGCGCATTTCACGTCGTCGGCATGGATCTCGAGCTGCGGCTTGATGTCGATCTCGGCGTCTTCGGACAGCAGCAGGTTGCGGTTGTTCATTTCCGCGTCGGTCTTCTGAGCGTCCGCGTGCACCACGATCCGGCCCTGGAACACGCCGCGCGAGCGGTCCTTGAGGATGCCCCGGTAGGTCACGCGGCTGGCGCCGTGCGGCTCGTCGTGGTCCACCCGGACGTGGTTGTCGACGTGCTGGCGATTCTCGCTCAGGAACAACCCGTTCATCTCGGTCTGGGCCGCGTGGGCGAGGCGGGCATGCGTTTCGTTGCGGACCAGCAGCCCTCCCAGCGACAAAGTGTGATGGCCGAAGCGGCCGTCGCGGGCGACGCGGGCGTAGCTGCCGCCGAAGTGGTAGGCCCTGCCGCCGTCGAGCTGGAGCTTGTAATGGTTCAGGCCACCGTTGTCCCCGATTTCGATCTGGTTGACCACGGCGCCCAAATAGCCGGTCTCCGCGGTGCCGACGTGGGTTTCGACGACGCGCGCCTCGGCGTTCCTGCCGATTCGGATCAGGTTGCGCAGCGTGGCCCGGCCCTCGCTGCGGGTCGAGACGAAGAACAGCTGGACCGGCTTTTCCAGCACGACGCCCTCGTCCACGCGCAGCACGGCGCCGTCGGTGAAGAAGGCGGTGTTGAAATCGACGAAGCCGTGCCGCTCGGCTTCCGGTTCGAGCGCGGATTCCAGCCAGGTCGCATCGGTTTGCAGTATCGAGCCGAGGTTGTCCAGCGTCACGCCGGCAGGCAGGCCGTTCCGCTCGGACAACTCGGGCGCGAACAGGCCGTCGACGAATACCAGCGACCAGGCATCCGCGATCCGGTAGCCCTCAATCAGCGAGTTGGCGGTCGCGATATCGGCGGGACCGGTCGCCGCGGTGAACAGCTTGCGCTCGATCGGCGTGACATGGGTGTAGCGCCATTCTTCGTCCCGCGGGGAGGGAAAGCCGGACGTCTCGAAGCGCGCCAGCGCCTGCCGGCGGAGCCGGCTCAGCCAGGCAGGTTCGTGGGTGGCCGGTTCGCGGTACGAATCAACGTAAAGGCTGTGAGATAGCGCACTCATCTCAGGCCCCCGCGGCGGCCGCTTCGATCCAGCCGTAGCCCTTCTGTTCGAGTTCGTGCGCAAGACCTGCGTCGCCGGATTTTACGATACGGCCGTGCGCCAGGACGTGGACGCGGTCGGGCTTGATGTAATCCAGCAGGCGCTGGTAATGGGTGACCAGGATGAAGGCGCGGTCCGGCGAACGCAGCGAATTGACGCCGTCGGCCACCACCTTGAGCGCGTCGATGTCCAGGCCCGAATCGGTCTCGTCGAGGATGCACAATGTGGGTTCGAGGATCGCCATCTGCAGGATCTCGTTGCGCTTCTTCTCGCCGCCCGAGAAGCCTTCGTTGACGCCCCGGTACAGGAACTGCTCGTCCAGGTCGACGATCTTGGTTTTTTCCTTGACCAGCTTCAGGAAGTCCAGCGCGTCGACCTCGTTCAGGCCGCGATGGCGCCGCATGGCGTTGTAGGCCGCTTTCAGCAGATAGATGTTGCTGACGCCGGGAATCTCCACCGGGTACTGGAAGGCCAGGAACACGCCCTCGCGGGCGCGCTGTTCCGGCGGCAGGCCCAGCAGGTCTTGGCCGCGGTAGGTCGCCGTGCCTTCGGTCACTTCGTAGCCGGAGCGCCCGGCCAGGACGTTGGACAGCGTGCTTTTGCCCGAGCCGTTCGGGCCCATGATGGCGTGGACCTCGCCGGGCCTGATGGTGAGGTCGATGCCCTTGAGGATGGCTTTGCCTTCGACGCGGGCGTGCAGGTTTTCGATGCGGAGCAGGGTGTTCATGTACAGGCTCATGGGGTTCTTAATCTGATTCAACCGACGCTGCCTTCCAGGCTGATGCCCAGCAGCGCCTGGGCTTCCACCGCGAATTCCATGGGCAGTTCCTTGAAGACCTGCTTGCAGAAGCCGTTCACGATCATGGAGACCGCATCCTCCGCCGACAGGCCGCGCTGCTGGCAGAAGAACAGCTGGTCTTCGCTGATCTTCGAGGTCGTCGCCTCGTGCTCGACCTGGGCGGAGGGCTGCTTCACCTCGATGTAGGGGAAGGTGTGCGCCCCGCAACGGTCGCCGATCAGCAGCGAATCGCACTGGGTGTAGTTGCGGGCGTTGTCGGCGCTCTTGAGGACCTTCACCAGTCCGCGGTAGCTGTTCTGGGCACGGCCGGCGGAAATGCCCTTGGATATGATCGTGCTACGGGTATTCTTGCCGATGTGGATCATCTTGGTGCCGGTATCGGCCTGCTGGCGGTGGTTGGTGACCGCCACCGAGTAGAACTCGCCGACCGAGTCGTCGCCGCGCAGAATGCAGCTGGGGTATTTCCAGGTGATGGCCGAGCCGGTTTCCACCTGGGTCCAGGAAATCTTCGAACGCGCGCCCCGGCAGTCCCCTCGCTTGGTGACGAAGTTGTAGATGCCGCCGCGGCCTTCCTCGTCGCCGGGATACCAGTTCTGCACGGTCGAGTACTTGATCTGGGCGCCTTCCAGCGCGACGAGTTCGACCACCGCCGCGTGCAGCTGGTTCTCGTCGCGCATCGGTGCGGTGCAGCCCTCCAGGTAGCTGACGTGGCTGCCCTCGTCGGCGACGATCAGGGTCCGCTCGAATTGGCCGGTCTTGGCCGCATTGATGCGGAAATAGGTCGACAGCTCCATCGGGCAGCGCACGCCCTTTGGGATGTAGACGAAGGAGCCGTCCGAGAACACCGCCGAGTTGAGCGCCGCGAAGAAATTGTCTCCCGCCGGCACCACGCTGCCCAGATATTGCCGGACCAGTTCCGGATGTTTCTCGATCGCCTCCGACATGGAGCAGAAGATCACGCCGGCTTCGGCCAGCTTGTCCTTGAAGGTGGTCGCCACCGACACGGAATCGAACACCGCGTCCACCGCCACGCCGGCCAGCTTTTCCTGCTCGTACAGCGGGATGCCCAGCTTGTTGTAGGTTTCCAGCAGCTTGGGATCGACCTCGTCCAGGGATTTCGGGTGGTCCATGGTTTTCGGCGCGGAATAGTAGCTGATGGCCTGATAGTCCACTGGCTCGTACTCGACGAAGGCCCAGCGCGGTTCCTGCATCGTCAGCCAGTGGCGGTAGGCGCTCAAGCGCCATTCCAGCATGAATTCCGGCTCGTTTTTCTTCTGCGAAATGGCGCGGATGACGTCCTCGTTCAGGCCGGGCGGAAGCGTGTCGGTTTCCAACTCGGTGACGAAGCCGGGCTTGTATTCCTGTTTGATCAGGCGGTCCAGGGTTTCTGCCGTGGCGGACATGGCGTTGCTCTGAGGTTTATCGGGGTTGGGGCTGCAGCCGTGCCAGCGAAATCGGCACTTCGTCCGTCGAGGCGGATACCGGGCGGATCATGTCCGCCAGGCTGACCGACTCCAGCGCGGTCTGCACCGCCCGGTTGATCACGTTCCAGTGGCTGCGGACATCGCAGGACGAAGACTGCTGGCAAAGCGCCTGTTCGGCGCTGCATTCGGTGAGCGCGATCGGCCCTTCGAGGGCGCCGATGATCCTGGCGACGCTGGTGTGTTCCGGCTTCCGTGCCAGGGCGTAGCCGCCGCGGGCGCCGCGGGTCGAGGTCACGATTCCGGCTCGTGCCAGCGCCTTCAGGATCTTGCTCGCGGTCGGCATCGCGATCGAGGTCTGATCCGCCAACTCGGCCGCGGCGAAGGTCTGTTCGTCGGCGCGGGCCATCTGGCCCAGGATGATGATCGCGTAGTCGGTCAGTTTGCTTATTCGCAGCATCGCGGCACCTGCTCAAATTCCGGACCATTTTAGTCCTGATTAATTTCCAAGTAAACAACTCGGGTTAACCGGCACAAAATCCCGAATTGCTCCGATTTCCCGCGACATTTTTCAGAGCGCCGCTCTCGTCACCGTCCTGCAAACAAACCCTTCTAGCATCCCCGGCTCGGCAAATTTTTCGACAAACTGGAGGGCATCATGAAACACCTGGGAGATTTTCGATCGGTTCAGCGGGCGGTGCGCAGACTGGGTGCGGGGGCATTGTCCCTGCCGCTGCTGGCGGCTGCCGCCATGGCTTCGCCGAACGTTTCCGCCGACGGTCTGGGCCGTGGCTATCCCTACGCCATCGGGCTCTGGGGCGATCTGCCGTATTCCACGGCCCAGGCGGCCGGTGTCGACAATCTGATCGAGGACATGAACGCTCAGTTCCTCGCCTTTACCGTCCACGACGGCGATCTGAAATCGGGCGGCAGCGAGTGCACCGACGCGGTATACACCGCGGCCCTCGGCTATTTCAATGCGCTGAAGGCGCCCGCCATGTTCACGCCCGGCGACAATGATTGGACCGATTGCGACCGCAAACCCAATTACAACTCCCTGGCCCAGCTCGACAAGGAGCGACAGCTGTTCTTCGGCACGCCGTTCTCCCTCGGGCAGCGCCGCATGCGTCAGGAAGTCCAGACCAGTCCGCTTTGCCTCGGGGCGGACGGTTCCTACGTCGCTTGCGTCGAGAACCGCCGTTGGAGCGTCGGCCGGGTGATCTACGCCACCATGAACGTGCAGGGCTCGTGCAACAACCTCTGCGACGTCAAGCCCGATCCGGTGGAATATGCCGCACGCAACGCGGCCAACATCGCCTGGATGAAGGAAACCTTCGAACTGGCCAAGACCCGCAAGGCCGCAGCCGTCATGTTCATTTCGCAGGCCAATCCCGGCTGGGACCTGAACGATCCGGAGCGGGCGCCGCTGCGCGATCCGAAGACGCTCGCGGAAACCGATGGCTACCCCGACGGCTTCCAGGAGTTCCTCAGCGCGTTGCGTGATGAGGTCATCGCATTCCGCCGGCCGGTCGCCTACGTGCACGGCGATTCGCATTATTTCCGCGTCGACAGGCCGTTCCTGGACGTCCAGGGACGCCGGCTCGAAAACTTCACCCGCGTCGAAACCTTCGGCGACAATCAGGGCAACGGCACCAACGACGTGCAATGGCTGAAGGTGCTGGTCGATCCGGGCAGCCGCGAAGTGTTTTACTACCAGCCGCAGATCGTGCCGGTCAACCGCGTGGCGGTCCCGGCACCGTAAGCGGGGCGAAACTTGCGGGGGCGGGCCGCGTCCACGTACGGTCCGCTTCTCTCCTTAGGACGTCTCCATGATTCACCGCGCTGCCTGGACGCCCCGCGACCCGGCGGCGTTCCGGTCGCTCCCCACTCCGATCCCAAGCGGTTTCCGGGGCATCGAAAAATAGCGCCTTCCCCCGTCGGCTTGCTGTACCCAAAGGCCGCCGTGGTTTATGTTAACCGGAGGCGCGATGGCTCCGGGAAAAGGATGGCAGGATGCGGTCGTCGCTCTTTGCCGGTGGAGTGGATCTGAATGAGGAAAATATTGCGATGACGACGGTCAAACGACTAGCCCTGGTGTTCACGATCTTGGCGTCCAGCGTGGGCTGCGACCAGGTGACCAAGGAAGCTGCCAGGGCTTGCCTCGAACCGGGTTCCGGCGTCTCCTTCTTTGGCGATTTGTTCCGGCTGCAGTATGCGGAGAATACGGGCGCGTTTTTGAGCCTGGGTTCGATGTTGCCGGAAGACCTCCGGTTCTGGGTATTCACCTTGGCAAATGGTCTGGGCTTGGTCTGTTTGTTGATTTTCGTCCTGCTGCGTCGGAACCTGCTTCCTGCGAATGTCGCCGGCCTGTCTTTGCTGATCGCCGGCGGCGTGGGCAATCTCATCGACCGTGTATCCAACCAGGGCGCGGTGATCGACTTCCTGAATATCGGCCTCGGGAACTTCCGTACCGGTATTTTCAATGTGGCCGATGTCGCAATAATGGCCGGCGCTGCCCTGTTGCTGCTCGCGGCTTATGCCCAGGACAACGCGTCAGATCGGGAACGGCTCGAATGACGGCACCCTTCTATACCCCCGATCCTTTCGCGGAAAGGGATTTCGGACGGCTGACCGCCTTTCTGCGGAATCATCCTTTCGCCATGCTCGTATCGATAGACGGCGATTCCCCGATGGTCAGCCATCTTCCGCTCCTGTTCGATCCGGCGGGGGGATCCCAGGGTAGATTGTCCGGCCACTTGGCGCGAGCCAACCCCCATTGGCGGCTGCTGGACCGGGGAATGCCCGCGCTCGCGGTATTCCGCGGGCCGCATGCATACGTGTCTCCGTCGTGGTATGCCTCGTCTGCGGTGCCGACCTGGGGCTACGCGGTCGTCCATGTGAAGGGAATGCCCAGGATCGTCGATGACAAGGCTGAATGCACGGCAATGCTCAGGCGGATGACGGCTGCCTACGAGTCGCGTCTGCCCGATCCGTGGGAATTCGAGACCGGGGATGGCCGGCTGCTGGACAGGATCGTGGCTTTCGAGATCGAGGTGACCGAACTCCAGGGCAAATTCAAGCTGAGTCAGAACCGGTCGGCCGAGGACCGCCGCCGGGTCATCGAGAAGCTCGCCGGTTCGCCGTTGGCGTCCGAAGGGGAACTCGCACGGCTCATGGAGGACTGGCAGAGTCCTCCGGAGCATCCGTTCGGTTCGTAGCATTTACGTTCACCTGCGGGAGGGGCGATGGACACAGAGGATCCCGGCACTATCGGACAACATCTGCTCACCTGCCTTTACCAGGCGGGTGTCGAGCACATCTTTGGCGTTCCCGGCGATTACGTGCTTGGCTTCTACGATTTGATGGCCAAAGGTCCCGTCCGGCATATCGGGACCACGCGGGAGGACACCGCCGCCTTCGCCGCCGACGGCTATGCCCGCTGCCGGGGTATGGGCGCGCTGGCGGTGACTTACGGGGTCGGTGCGCTCAACACCGTCAACGCCGTCGCCGGCGCCTATGCGGAATCCTCGCCGGTGGTGGTCATCAGCGGTGCGCCGGGGGTGCGCGAGCAAAGGGAAGACCCGTTGATCCACCACCGCTTCGGGCCGTTCCGGTTTCAGCGCGAGATATTCGAACGGATCACCTGCGCCGCCGTGGTGCTGGACGATCCGGTGATCGCGTTCCGGCAGGTGGAGCGTGCGCTCGCGGCCGCCCGCCAGCATTGCAAGCCGGTGTACATCGAGATTCCCGCCGACCGGGTGATGGCGCCGGGATATCCGATTCCGCAGGAAATCCCGGAAGCGCCTTTCAGCGACGATTCGGCCCTGGCGGAAGCGGTCGCCGAGGCCGCGGAGCTCCTGGGCCGTGCGGTGTCGCCGGTGGTCCTTGCAGGCGTCGAGTTGCACCGGCGAGGGCTCCAGGACGCCCTCGTCGGGCTCGTCGAGCAGGCGCGCCTGCCGGTGGCGGCGACCTTAACCGGCAAGTCGGTGTTCGCCGAGCGCCATCCCGCCTATCTGGGGGTGTACGAGGGCGCGATGAGCACGGAAAACGCGCGCTACATGGTCGAGCAGTCCGACCTCCTGCTGATGCTCGGGGTCACGCTGAACGACGTGGACACGGGCATCTACACGGCGCGTCTCGATCCGCAGCGCATCGTCCGCGCCGCCCAGAACGAGGTCGTGATTCGCCATCACCGCTATCCCCGCGTCCTGCTCGCGGACTTCGTCACGGCCCTGGCGCGGTCCGCCAAGGCTCGGGGCGAGGCGTTTCCGGTGCCGGCATGGCCGGAACCGTGGGACTTTCCCGCGCCGGACCGGCCGATGACGATCGCCCGGCTGGTGGAGCGGCTCGACCGCGCGCTGACCTCCGACATGATCGTAGTGTGCGACGTCGGCGACTGCCTGTTCGCCGCCACCGCCCTGCGCGTGCACCGGTGCAGCGAATTTCTGGCGTCCGCCTTCTATACCTCAATGGGTTTCGCGGTGCCCGCCGCCCTTGGGGCGCAGATTGCGCGTCCCGACCACCGGACGCTGATCCTGGTCGGCGACGGGGCCTTTCAGATGACCGGTACGGAGCTGTCGACCCATGCCCGTCTCGGCCTGGCACCCATCGTGGTGGTGTTCAACAATCGCGGTTACAGCACCGAACGCTTCATCCTCGACGGGGCCTTCAACGACATCGCCGACTGGCGCTTCCACCGGCTGGGCGAGGTGTTCGGCCCCCTACAGGGCTACGACGCGCCCGACGAAGCGGCGTTTGAAAGTGCGCTCAGCGAAGCGCTGGCCAACCGAAGCATGCCGAGCCTCATCAACGTCCGTCTTCCCCCCGGCGATGCTTCGATAGCCATGAAGCGTCTCGCCGGGCATCTGCAGTCCCGGGTCAAGGGCGAGGGCTGAAAGGGCTTTCCGACTGCCGGATCGACCAGGCCTCGCAGCCCAGCCGGTAAAGGCAGTGCTCGTGCAGCGGATTGCCGGCCGCGATCGCAGGGTGCTGGAAGGTCTGTGGATCGCGCTGCATGCCGAGCCGGTGCATCACGGCCTGCGAACGCGAGTTTCCGAGCGTAGTGAACGATACGATCTCCGCCAGGTTCAGCTCGGCGAAGCCGACGTGCAGTGCCGCTTCCGCGGCCTCGGTCGCATAGCCCCGGCCCCAGTGATCGAAGGCGAGCCGCCAGCCGATTTCGACGCAGGGCGAGAACGGCAGCTCGGCGGATGGCACGTGCAGGCCGACGAAGCCGATGAATTCCCCGTTCGCTTTGAGTTCGGCGGCCCAGAACCCCCAGCCGCGCCGTGCTATCAGCTCCCCGATCCGTGCGGCCAAGGCGTCGCTCTCGGCCCGGGCTAAGAGCTGGGGAAAATACTCCATCACCCTGGGATCGGCATTGAGCCGGGCGAAGGGTTCCAGGTCGGATTTACGCCATTGGCGCAGGCGCAGCCGTTCGGTTTCGGGTTCGATCGGCGCCGGCGCTATCGGGGTTTGCATGCTCGTGCTTCGGCTTTGGTGAAGGCGGAGCATCCTAACCGATTCACGCCGCTCACCAGTGCCTTGACCGAGGCAGTCACTAGATTGCCGTCGATGCCGACGCCATAGCATTCGCGGCCGCCGCGGCGGGGAGACAGCTCGACGAAGGCGCAGGCGCGGGCGTTTCCGCCGTCGCCGCTGACGCCTATGGAGCGCTCTTCGTAGCTGCGGACACGGAGATCGATGCCGGCGCTGCGTAGGGCATGCACGACGGCGTCGATCGGGCCGTTGCCTTCTCCGGTGAGCAAATGCGGCATGCCCTCCATCTCGACGATCAGACGTACGCCTTGGGCTGCGCCATGTTCGAAGAGGTGGTGCTCCACGTATTTCACCGGCGTTTCCCCATTCAGGTAGGTCTGCGAGAACAGGCGCCAGAGGTCGGCGGCGCTGAGCTCGCCGCCGTGGGCGTCGGAATGACGCTGTACCATGCCGGCGAATTCGACCTGCAAACGACGAGGTAGCGCCACCCCGTATTCGGTTTCCAGCAGGTAGGCGATGCCGCCTTTGCCGGACTGGCTGTTCACCCGGATCACCGAGTCGTAGCTGCGGCCGAGATCGGCAGGATCGATCGGCAGATAGGGCACGCCCCATAAGGCGCCGGCTTGCTGGGCGGCAAAGCCTTTTTTGATCGCATCTTGGTGCGACCCCGAAAAGGCCGTGAAGACCAGATCGCCGGCATAGGGATGGCGAGGATGGATGGGCAGCTGGGTGCAGTGCTCCACGGTCCGGGCGGCGGCATTGATGTCGGAGAAATCGAGGCCGGGCAATACGCCTTGGGTATAGAGGTTCAGCGCCAGGGTCACGATGTCCACATTGCCGGTGCGTTCTCCGTTGCCGAATAAACAGCCCTCGATCCGGTCTGCCCCGGCCATCAGGCCGAGTTCCGCCGCCGCGACCGCCGTGCCGCGGTCGTTGTGCGGGTGCAGGCTGAGGATGACGCCGTTGCGGCGGGCGAGACGCTCGTGCATCCATTCGACCTGGTCGGCATAGACATTGGGACTCGCCATCTCCACCGTGGCCGGCAGGTTGAGGATGACCTTGCGCTCCGGTGTCGCTCCCCAGGTCTCGGTCACGGCGTCGCAGACTTCCAGAGCGAAATCCAGCTCGGTTCCGGAGAAGGTTTCCGGGCTGTATTCGAGCACCCACTCGGTGTCCGGCTGCTCGGCGGCCAATTGCTGGATGAGGCGCACGGCGGAAACCGCCATGTCCAGGACTTCCGCACGGCTCATTCCGAACACGATGTCTCGGAAGGGCCGGGAGGTCGCGTTATAGACGTGGACGATGGCGCGGCGGGCGCCGCGCAGCGATTCCATGGTTCGCCGGATCAGATGCTCCCGGGACTGGGTGAGCACTTCGACGGTGACGTCGGCCGGAACATGCCCGTTCTCGATGAGCCGCCGGACGAAATCGAAATCGGTCTGCGAGGCCGAGGGGAAGGCGATTTCGATTTCCTTGAAACCGATGTCGCAGAGCATCCGGAACAGGCGCAGTTTGCGCTCAGCATCCATGGGCTCGAACAAGGCCTGATTGCCGTCCCGCAGATCGGTGCTCATCCAGATGGGCGGGCGGGCGATGGTCCGGCCTGGCCACTGGCGGTCGGGGAGGTCGATCCGGGGAAACGGGCTGTACTTGGTTTCGGGTTGCTTCAACACGATGCAGGCTCCTGGACGTGCGCGATGAACATTTCGGCTGGGTGAAATGCTACGCAAGATCGAGGAGCATGTGCTTGCGTTTACTGGCCATGATTTGCTTATATAAGCAATAAAATAGCGATGATATATAAGATATGGAAATGATGTTTCTTATTGATAAGTTCGAGACAAAGTTATGGAACTCGATCGCTTCGACCTGAAAATCCTGCAGGCGCTGCAGGACGATGGGCGCATCAGCAACCAGGATCTGGCCGAGCGCATTGGCTTATCGCCTTCGCCCTGCCTGCGCCGAGTCCGCGCGCTGGAGGAGGCGGGCGTGATCGCCGGCTATCGCGCGCTGCTCGAGCCGAGGGCGCTCGGTTTGTCGTTGACGGCTCTGATTTACATCTCGATGGACCAGCATACGCCCGAGCGCTTCAGCCATTTCGAGGCCGAGATCGGGCGGATGCCTGAAATTCTCGAATGCCTGCTGATCACCGGCCAGGATGCCGACTACCAGTTGAAGGCCGTGGTGCGGGATATGGAGGCTTACCAGGAACTGCTGTTGTGCCGAATCACCCGGATACATGGCGTGACCGGCGTGCATTCGAGCTTCGTGCTGCGCCGGGTGCTGGATAAGACGGCCTTGCCCCTGGGCGCCTTCTGAGACGCAATCCCTTACATGCCGGGCTAAGGCGCGGCGCGCGCGGCGGCCTGCGCGCGGGCGGAGACCGCGTAGATACCGATGTCGCCCGAGGCGAAGACCTTGGGATAGCGCTCTTCGAAGTGGCGCCCGTCGATCTTGAACTTGTCCCGCTCGTAGCTGCTGAAATAGACGTAGTCGACCTTGTATTTGGCGCTGAGTTCGGGAAAGGCGCCGGGATCGCTGTACATCCTTTCCAGCTCGGACCAGCGCGTGTCATAGCCGATGCCGTGGAAGAACAGGTAGATGGGCGTGCCGACCAGGATGTTCCGTCCGGCCAGGGCGGCCACGGCGTTGTTGTGGTTGTCCGAGGTGATGAACAGCGCGTCCTTCGGGGCATGGACCCGGATGAATTCGGCAGCCAAGACCTGGTGGCGGTCGAAGAGCTGGTAGTCGGAGACGACCTCCCTGCCGATCGAGAGGATCGCGGAGGAGCTTGCGACGAATAGGATCAGCGCCGAGGCGATCCAGCGGCCGCGCAGTCCTTCGAGGCGCCCGTGCAGATCGTGCAGGAAACCGCCGACCAGGATGCAGCTCAGAAGGTACCAGACGTAGAACAGCTTGTTGTTGTCGTATTCGTTGGGCTGGAATAGCACCAGATCGGCCAGCACGAAGATGCCGATGGCGCCGGAATATAGGGACAGCACGCGCCGGCTCGCCGCCCATAGCGCCGCGGGCAGCAACACGAACACCAGCCCTACGTTCTTCACCCAGAACCAGGGCCAGATGTCGTCGTGGTTGGCCCAGTCGAAATGGAATTTCAGGAAACCGCCTTCATCGGCCTGCTGGAAGGTCCAGGCGAAAAGCTGCGGCGCCGCCAGGCCGACCGCGATCGCCCCGTAGAGTATCCAATTCTGAAGATAAGGCTTGACGGTCCGCCGGCTCTGCTGCGCCAGGTATACCCACAGCCAGATGGCGGAGATGATGCCCAGCCCGAGGAAGGAATGGGTATGGATCATCGGCAACAGGCCCGCGCCGATTCCCGCGGCGACGAAATACTTGCGCCGGCGGCGGGTGAGGCCGACATATAGCAGCCACAGGCACAGCATGAGGAAGCACCAGCCGGCCAGGGTAGTGCGCTGGGGCACGAGCATGTCGCAGATGACGTTCGACCAGCGGATGTTTTCCTCCACCAGGTTGGTGGGCGTCTGGTAGAAACCGGTGAAGATGCGGAAGAAGTTTTCCGGATTCTTGCTGGCGCCTTCCAGGAAATAGGCAAAGCCGAAGCCGCCGTTGAGAAAGAACAGCACCTGCGCCCACAGCACGGCCGATCGGTTTTGCAGGATTTCCCTTGCCAGGCTGGTGAAGCCGGCGACCACGCAGAAGGCCATGACGAAGCTGGGCAGGAGAACGGCCCAGCGCAGCGGCGTGCCGAGCAGGTAGAGGCTGGCGGAGAGCGAATTCACCAGGAACGGATAGTTCAGCCGGTGGCCGGGGAAGATCGAATAGTCGGGCGGGAATTCGCCCTGTTCCGCGATGCTGGTGACGATCCCCAGGTGCAAGGCCAGGTCGCCGTAGGTCGACTGGCCCACGCTGAGCCCGCCGTCCGCATTGGGGTAGATCACGTGGGTGTAGAGCAGCAGGCAGATCAGCAGGGTGAACAGCGCCACCATGCCTATTTCCGCCCGGCTCGGCCTGTCCGCGGGGGGCATTTGAACCGGCGCGGAGGCGAAGCGCAGCGTCAGCAGGGTGAAGACGCCCATCATGCCGGCCGCGATCCACTGGCAGCGCGGCGTGAAGCCGGTCAGCAGGGCGGTGGAGGCCGGCAGCCAGATGAGTCCCAACAGGCCGCCGGCCAGCCCTGCCCAGGCGCGCAGCCAGGGGCTGTGTTCGGCGAACAGCCGGTGGGACATCGCCAGTCCGCAGCCGAGAAAGAAGACGAATAGTGCAATGCCCATGGGCGAATATCGTGGCCGGTGAGTAGTTAAAAGGACGGTTTATCGGTACGCCTCCACCTGCAGTCGCACCATGGCGACGTGCACCCGTCCCGAGGCATCCGGCGGGTACGCCGCCAGATAGCGTTCGGCCGCGGCATCGATGAAGCGGTCCCGGCGATCCGCCGGAACCCGCGAAGTATACGGATGCCAGGCGGTCCGCAGCCAGCCGGCGAAGGCCTCGCGGCCGGTGTGGACCATGTCCCTGGGGATCGATTCGACCCTGACCGGATGCAGGCCCGCTTCGCCGAGCCAGCGGCGATAGCTCTCCGCATCATGGAAACCGTAGCTGGATTCGAAGTCCGTGAAATGCCTGCGCCATTCGTCTTCTTCCGCAAGGCCTTCGAAGGCGGCGATCACCCCGGCCCCGCTGCCGTGGCCGCCCATCTCCATCAGGCAGCGCCCGCCCGGCTTCAGGGCGCGGGCGATGCCGGCCAAAGCCGGCCGGTGGTCCTTGATCCAGTGCAGGGCGGCGTTGGAGAAGACGGCAGTGAATTCGGCATCGAACGGCAGGGCCTGGGCGTCAATCTGCCTGAATGCAAGATTGGGGCGGTGATGGTGCGCCTGGGCGTGGCCGATCATGTCGGGTGACAAATCCACGCCGACGACCCGGCCTTTCGGCACCCGGTCGGCGATGGCGGCGGTGATGCGCCCGTCGCCGCAGCCGATGTCGAGCACCGCGTCGTCCGGCCGCAGCTTCAATCCGGCCAACAGATCCCGCGCCCAGGCTTCCTGGCCGGCGGAGTTGCGGGCGTAGTCTTCGGGGTTCCAGCGATACATGGCTTGCTCCAGAGGTTGAACATTCGGAGGCAGGATGCCGCAGGCGGGAGGGCGGGAAAATCGATCGTTTGCGAGGCCGCCATCGCCGTTGGCGATGGCAGGTCAGGAAGGCAGGCCGGTGAGATGGTCCAGCAGCAGCCGGGAAGCGGCGGACAGGCTTTCCGTGGAGCGCAGGCAGATGTGCAGGCGGCGCTTGCTCCATGCGTCTTCCAGCGCGACCGGCACCAGCCCGAGCGATGCCGTGTAGGCCGCGGCGGCGGCCCGCGGTACCACGCCGACGCCTAAGCCCGCTGCCACCATGGCGCAGACGGCATCGAAGCTGGTGACCTGGATCTTGAGCTTGAGCGGCCGTCCGGTCTCGGCGGCGGCGCGGAGCATCAAGTAGTGCAGGGCGCCGTCCGTGTGCAGTCCGACGAAGTCCGAATCCAATGCCTCGCCGAAGCCGGCGCTGCCCCGTGCCGCCAGCGGATGGTCCGGTCGGACCAGCAGCACCAGTTCGTCCTCACGGAAGGGTATCGCCGCGAGCTTGCTGCCGGCGGGCAGCTCGCTCAGTATTCCCAATTCGGCTCGGTTTTCGGCGACGGCCTCAGCGATTTCGGTGCTCACCCGCTCTTCCAGCTCCACCTCGATTTCGGGATGGGCGGCGAGAAACGAGGCGAGCGCCGAAGGCAGGAATTCCACGATGGCCGAGATGTTGGCGAACACCCGCACCCGTCCGCGCAGCCCATTCGAATAGCCGCGCAGCTCGTGCTCCAGTTGGCCGGCCTGATGCAGCACGGCCCTTGCGCGGCCGAGCAGGGCGAGACCGGCGGCCGTCGGCGCGATGCCCTTGCTGCTGCGCAGCAGGAGCGCCGTGCCGTAGGCGGCCTCGAGGTCGGACAGCCGCTTGCTGACGGCGGAGGCCACGATATGGCAGCGCTCGGCCGCTTTGGCGATGCTGCCGGCCTCTGTCGCGGCGACGAACAGCTCCAGGTCTTTCAGATCGAAACGCATGGCGGGATGATGTCGGGTACGAAGGGCAGGGCTTTTGGGATTCGAGCATACCGGTTCCGTTGCCGGGAGCGAAGACGAGGGGAGGGTACCTTGCGACAAAAAGAGAGACTGCTGCTGGTCCTGGCGGCTTTGGCCGTGACCGTTGCCTTGTTCGTGCCCGCCATTCCGCAGGACCCTGCCTATCACCGGTTCGCGGACGGGACCGCCCGCTTCGGCATTCCCAATTTCTGGAACGTCGTCAGCAATCTGCCGTTCCTCGCGGTCGGCTTGGCCGGGGTGCTGGACGTGTACCGGGGAAGGCCGGCCATCCTGGGGGAATTCCACATCGCCTACCTGATCTTTTTTGCCGCGGTCGCACTGGTGGCACCGGGTTCGGCGTACTACCACCTGAATCCGAACAACGCGACCCTGGTCTGGGACCGGCTGCCCATGACCGTCGCCTTCATGGCCTTGTTTTCCATCGTCCTCGCCGAATACGTGTCGGTTGCTCTGGGGCGGCGCCTGTTGTGGCCGCTGCTGGTGATCGGCGTCGTGTCGGTGTTCTACTGGGATTTCACCGAAGCGCAAGGCCGCGGCGATCTCCGCCTCTACGGTCTGGTCCAGTTTCTGCCGATGCTGCTGATTCCGCCGATCCTCCTCCTGTTCCGGTCGAGGTTCGGCGGCACGGCCTACCTGTGGGCGGTGCTCGGCGCCTATGCCGTCGCCAAGGCCGCGGAACTCCTGGACGAGCCTATATTCCGGATATTCCATCCCTTGAGCGGACACGCCCTCAAGCATCTGCTGGCGGCCTTGGGGGTGTATATTTTCCTGGCCGCCATCCGGCGGCGAAGCACGGTTTCACCGTCCCCCGTCTGCCGTCACGAAAAGGAAACCTCATGAGCCTGACACTGGTCATCGGCAACAAGAACTATTCGTCCTGGTCCCTGCGTCCCTGGCTGTACCTGAAGCACCACGGCCTGGCCTTCGAGGAGGTCCGGATTCCGCTGTACCGGGAAGACTCGAAGGCGAAGATTCTGGCTCATTCCCCGGCGGGGAAGGTGCCGGTGCTGATCGACGGCGATCTCGCGGTGTGGGATTCCCTGGCGATCCTGGAATACTTGGCGGAGCGTTTTCCCGAAACCGCCGGCTGGCCGCAAGCGCCGGCGGACAGGGCGCGTGCCCGTTCGCTCGCGGCGGAAATGCACTCGGGCTTTCTGGCGCTGCGGACGCACTGTGGCATGAATTGCCGCCGGCCTTCCGCCGTCAAGGCGGTGCCGGAGGCCGTGCAGCAGGATGTTGCCCGCGTCGGGCAAATCTGGCGGGATTGCCGGGAGCGGTTCGCCGGCGAGGGTCCGTGGCTGTTCGGCCGCTTCAGCATCGCCGACGCGATGTACGCGCCCGTCGCGCTGCGGTTTGCGACTTACCGGCTCGAGGCCGGTCCGGTAGCGGCCGAGTACGTGAGCACAGTGCTCGGCCATCCGGCGATGTGGGAATGGATGGAAGCCGGTCGGGCCGAGATTGAGGTGATCCCGGCGTTCGAGGACTGACGGGACGCCCGCATCGCCTCGCGTATGGCTGAGATTACCGCCTCGGGCTTTTCCAAGGGAATGACATGCCCGCTATCGACCCATATTTGCTTGGAGCCGGGATAAAGCCGGGCGATGTCTTTGCGTTTTGCGTTGGCATCGTCCGCCAACGGCGATTTTTCTTTCATCGGCTCGGATGCGCTTAGAACGAACACCGGTTTATTCGACAAGGGCGGGAAGCCAAGCACTTGCCCGCCGGTTTGAGGCAGCAGGTCGAGTTCCTCCCTGGCCGTACCCGTCACCAAAATGCCGAGTAAACCCCGAATCAAGAATGGCAGCTTATCCAGAGAGCCTTCGCCCTCGAACTGTTTTGGATGAGTGGAGTCGACGAGAATAAGCGCGCTCACCTCGTCCGGGTAGCGTCGGGCAAAAAGCTGCATATACAAACCGCCGAGCGAGTGGCCCACCAGAACGTAGGGCGGGTTCATACCTTTGCTTCGGAGCAGCACGCGCAGCTCATCCACGATGTGCAACCCGTCTCGGGGTGTCGATACGGGATCGCTATCCCCGTAACCAGGACGGTTGTATGCGAATGTCGTGGTATCTGTTGAGATATCGGCAATTACCTTTTCCCACAACTCCATTCTTCCGCCCAGTCCGTTTTCGAAAACAACGGGGACGGTGTCGCGCCGAGTCAATGCGAACTCGGTGCGGCGATCATTGATTTTCTCTGTAGTCGAATGGGGCAGCGATGCGCAACCGGTCAGCAAGGCTGCCAGCAGGACGGTAACGCCTTTTGATGGCGGTATCTTCAACACTGGCCGGCAGCTCTTAATAGGTCGTTGCAAGCGGGAGCGGGCTTGCTTTTCGACGCATTTCCTTCCATTTGCGCGCAAACCGCATCGGAAGTGCCTGACATTCCAAAAGTCACGACCTTGGTAAGGCAACCCGAATCCACGATGTAACACTTGTAAAATGCGCCATCCTTGGTGCGGGCATCGTACGTCGTTTTCGATGTGGCTGCCCCGCCTTCATTGACCACATTCGATACGCTGAATTGTCCGATTTCCCGGCCAATAGCGAACGAAGTCTTTTTGTCGATATCTTCTGGCTTGAGTTTAACGCCGGTGCAACCACAAGCCAATACCACGGGTATCAACAATAGCTTTTTCATGAGTATCCTTAAACGAATGACGAAAACAAAGACTAAAATCCATCGGTAAGATCGAGTTGGCCCAGTCTTGGGTCAGGCTATGCGCTACATGCCGCCTATACCATCAGCAAAGACAGGCCCGTGAATTGTAATGGCAAGTGATGGTGCCGCTTGGCCAACTTCTGCCAACCGGCCGATGGCGGCGGCAGACGGCAAAAAATTCTGCGAATGGCGATTTTTTCTGGATGAACGGCGCTTTGCCAGTGCCTCCGGCAGGGAGATAATGTGCCCATGAACAAGACCGCCGACATTGCCGCCACCGCCAATGAGTCCTGCAGCGTCATGCAGGCCACGCTGCGCCTCAACCTGCTGTATTGGCTCTGCATGTTTGCGGCCGACAGCCTATTGGGTTATTTCATCAATATCGATCCGATTGAATCCGCCCCGCTGAAACTCGTGTTATTCGGCTTCAGCGCGTTGATGACCTATGCGATGGCGAGATTATTGTTTCGCCTGCGTCACAGGCTGTCATTTCTGCAAAAGGCCTTTCTCTGTTTCCTGATGGCGGCAGTCGCCGCGCCGGTCTACACCGCGATAGATTTTCTCAACTACACCCTCTGTCAATATCCAAAACCTGTCACCCTCGATCCGGTGTATTCCGGTTATACCCTGATTGAAGGCGCCTCCATGCTGTTCGGATGGAGTTGTCTATTCGTCGCGGTGCTCGATAACTTTGAAGTCCTTGAGCGCGAACGCCTGCTGGCTGTCGCGCGCAAAGAAGCGCTCGCCGCTCAAATGCAGGCGCTCCGCTACCAGATCAACCCGCATTTTCTGTTCAACACGCTCAACTCCATCGCCGGACTGATCGAAGAAGGCGCCGCCACCCGCGCCGAACGCATGGTGCTTTCGCTCTCAACCTTCATGCGTACCACGCTTGCGCTCGATCCCATGCATGACGTGTCGCTCGCCGACGAAATTGCTCTTCAGGAAGAATATCTGGAGATCGAACGCGAGCGATTCGCCGACCGTATGTCGTTCAAAATCTCTGTACCGGACGACGTGAAGTCCGCCCTTGTGCCCAGCCTCATTCTTCAGCCTCTGATTGAAAACTCGATCAAGCACGGTGTCGGTGCGACGGTTGGCCCCGTGGAAGTCACGCTCAGTGCCTATCGCGAAGATAACCGGCTTCACGTTATTGTCGAAAACGATATGCCGCGCGACGATGCATCCGCCGATTCCCGTCCAGGCATGGGCGTGGGTCTGTGCAACGTGGATGAGCGTCTGCGCGTGCGCTTTCAGGATGCCGCCGGTTTTCTCGCAGGCCGAATATCCACCAGCCGTTACAGGGCCGCCATTATTCTGCCTTGGAGAAGCGCATGAGCAGGGTTTCCTTTTCGTATCGACGACGAACTGCTGGCCAGACGCAGCCTCATACGGATTTTGCGTCATCTGGACTGGATCGGCCGAATCGAGGAAGCCGCCGATGTCATGGAGGCACGCGATAAGGAATGCATACCCCCAGGTTGGTGAAACAATGCGTTCGTTGTAACGAGCGGGGGCTGACTTGACCTTGAATTCGTTTGCGGGGTGCCGATCTGGGGAAGCCAGGATGCAAAACACTCAAGAAAAATTATCGGCTCGCTGGTTATTAGTGATACTAAACATGATGTTCGCGGACATCGTGGGATTCCTGGTTCCGGGGGTGCTTGAAGCCATGTTATGGTTCACAAAACTGAAAAGGACGATACACATGCTGGAAGATATAAAAATCAACACAAAAGTGCAACTCACGGCTCTATGGACTGCGTTCATGTTTCTCTACATTTATGTTGATTATTTCCATTTGTATATGCCGGGTTCCATAAGAAATATCCTGGCAGGAAAAATGTTTGTATTTGACATTACACAAGGCGTTCTATTGACAGGACTGGCCTCGGTGACGATTCCAGCTCTAATGATTTTCCTCTCCGTTGTCTTGACAGCTAAAGTCAATCGCTGGACAAACATAATCGTGGCCACAGTTTATATTCCATATACGTTGTTCAATCTGGCAGGTGAGGCTTGGATGCATATGGTGTTTGGCGCTGTTGTAGAAGTCATTCTGCTCTCCCTGATTATCAGTTATGCGTGGAAATGGCCTCGCCAAGGTAGTGAACCATAGCAACCGCTTCCACTGGACGGCGTCGCTGACGCGCCGCCGCCATTGAAGCTGGCCGATGGTCATAAAACCAACATCAATAATTTTTCTGGCGTTGTCAGTCTTGCTGGAAATGCCAATTGCAATGATTTACGTGGCACGCTTTTCGCTTTATCGGATAAATCATTGGGCGAATATTGCCGCTGTCGCTGTTACGTTTTTATTTGTTGTGGGCGGGGGGCACACATCCCTCTAACATTTTCTTTGCAGGCGTGAGGGAATGGGAATTTTATATATCGCATGGCTTGCTTGGAAATGGAAAATTAACGAATAATTGGAGAATAGGATGTCATTGCGCAAAAAACAAAATGTTCAGCTATTTATTTTTGGCACACTCTCGGTCATCAGTAGTTACGCCTTGGCATGCCCGCCCGGATATTATCCAACCGGCGGTGATCATGTTGGCTGGCACGCTTGCGCGCCGATGAATGGTGGCATTAGCAATGAGCCGGAAAACAACGAGTCCGCAGGACAGCAAAGGTCAGAAGAACAATGGGATGAGCGCTGGGGCGCCATTGCCACTGCCGATGGCGCGATGGGTCAAGCTGTTTCCAAAAGCTCAAAGCAAGAGGCCGAGAATGAAGCGTTAGCTGATTGTACAAGCCGCGCTGGAAATCAGCCCTGTAAGCTAAAAGTCGCATACTACAACCAATGTGTTGCCCTATCTTGGGGAAGCGAAGGCAATGTTGCTGCAAGGGGGCCAGATATTAAGGAAGTTGAGCAAAGCGCAACGGAAAAATGCTCGGAATCTTTCAGCAATTGCAAAATCTACTACTCGGCTTGCAGTCTGCCGGTGAGGAATTGATGCGCCAGCTTGAGCCGGACGATGAATCTCCTGCCGGACGCAAGAGTATCCAGTCTTTACAACTTCAGATCGAGGATGGAAGACCTCCTCGTGAATCCCTGTTTGGAGACGCCTTCAGGCTGGGAGTGGCCTACCTGCTCCTGGCTACTTTATTCTTCGGCATATCTTCATATATTCCAGGCCCGGAACCCTACAAACATGTTCCGGCAGGTTTCGCCGGTCATTCCGTATTGGTCGAAATTATGTCTGGACTTACATCATTTTTCATCATGTCGGTTGCAGTCTGGCATCTGCGCAAAAACAGGATGATTCACAACTTAATGATGTGCTTCTTTATATCTGCCGTCGTTTCCATAGCGGATTTCATTTCAAGAAGAGAGCTTTACATAATGCTCTATGCCACCGATAACCTGAACATGGATAATATCCAGGAGCTGTTCATGTGTTGGGCCATGTTTTTCGGCTGGTCTAGTGTGTTTCTTACGCTTTTGTACAGCTTTGATGTCAGAGATCGGGAACGCCAATTGGCAGCGGTTCGGGAAGAAGCCTTTTCCGCGCAAATGAAAGCGCTGCGCTACCAGATCAATCCGCATTTTCTGTTCAACACCCTCAACTCCATTGCCGGGCTGATCGAGGAAGGGGCAGCGACACGCGCCGAATGCATGGTGCTGTCGCTTTCGACCTTCATGCGCACCACGCTGACGCTCGACCCCATGCATGACGTATCGCTCGCCGACGAAATCGCCCTGCAGGAAGAGTATCTGGAGATCGAACGCGAGCGATTCTCCGACCGCATGACGTTCAAAATCGACATGCCGGATAGCGTGCGCAACGCACTGGTGCCCAGTCTCATCTTGCAGCCGTTGATCGAAAATGCCGTCAAGCACGGCGTCGGCGCTACCAGCGGCCCGGTCGAAATCGTGCTTAGCGCCTACCGCGCCGCCGATCGCCTCCATATTGCCCTGGAAAACGACATGCCACACGACGACGCAAAAGAAAATCGTCGTCCGGGTATGGGCGTCGGGCTGCGCAACGTAGAAGAGCGCTTGAGTGCCAGATTTCAAGAAGATGCACACTTTTCAGCCGGGTGTATTGCGCTCGGGCGCTACCGCGTTGCCATGGAACTACCCTGGAGGCAGGCATGACGGGTCTCAATGTGCTCGTTGTGGATGACGAACCGCTTGCCCGACGCCGGTTGGTTCGCCTGCTGGGCAAACTTGATTGGGTTGGCTACATCGAACAAGCAGCCGATGTGGCGGAAGCCCGCCGCAAAATACTCGATTTGCAGCCGGACCTCCTGCTGCTGGATATTTTGATGCCCGGAGGCTCAGGTTTTGACGTGTTGGAACAATTAGGCCCGGAGCCGCCCATCGTCGTCTTCGTCACCGCCTTCGATCACCACGCTTTGCGCGCGTTCGAAGCCAATGCCGTCGATTACCTCACCAAACCGATCGAACCTGGCCGTTTCGGGCTGGCGATGGAAAAGGCAAAATCCGCTGTCGCCGCGCGTAACCAAAGCGACCGTATCGCCGAATTGCAAGAAACCATCGCC
Organism: Methylococcus mesophilus; assembly: GCF_026247885.1. NCBI lineage: Bacteria > Pseudomonadati > Pseudomonadota > Gammaproteobacteria > Methylococcales > Methylococcaceae > Methylococcus > Methylococcus mesophilus. Next base: position 3,759,553 of record NZ_CP110921.1, read on the forward strand.
GCCCTCAAACGCAGCCTGCGCGAACAACCCAGGCAAAACCACGAATTCTGGGTCAAGGTCCGGGGAGAACACATCCGCATCGCGCAAGAGGGCATCATCCGGTTCCAGGCCGAACGCGACTATGTGCGTATCCATGTCGCGGGGGCGGAATACCTCTACCACGAAACGCTGACGGCCCTCGAACAACGCCTGGACCCCGACAAGTTCATCCGTATCCATCGCAGTGCCATCGTGCGCTGCAGCGCCATTGCCCGTCTCAAATCCGCTCCCTTCTCCGCATTGATTGCGGTGCTGGAAGATGGCTCGGAAATTCGTGTGGGCAGAACCTATGCCCCTGGCGTTCGCGGCAGGCTTATACAAGCTTAAGCGCCCGGTCGCGGCCTTTAGAAGCGGCGCGACGCTCCCCGGCGGCGGAATGAACCGAGTCGCCAATGCGGGAATCGAGGTGGTCCCGCTTGACGGACCGGGCTGCCGCCGGCTTCAGCCGGCCTCGAAGGAGGACAGGAGGACGACACCGGTAGCCCCCCGAAGCCGAACCCAGGAGCCTGTCGGGCTTTCCGGTCTTCCAGGAGACGGTACGACGCCATAGTGTTCGGCGGTGAATCGGCGGGCAAATGCCGCTGAAGGCGTTTAGCATTGAACAGCCCTGATCGCCCTGTAACGCTTGCGCGAAGGCTTCCAGATTCTCGGCCGAATGGCGAAACGGACCTCTTACCGGTGCTGCTGCTTCGCTCGGCCGTGGACTCAGCCCTATGATGTCTGCCGCACTCGCGCCGCTTCCTTCAATTCGGCGATGAGTTGTTGCGGTTCCTCATCGTAACGGCGCATGAGGTCCGGCGGTGCCGCTGTATTGTTGTCGTACGTTGCACTCCAACGGCTGATTTCAAGCAGAACAGGCACCAAGTCGAGCGCTTTTTCCGTGAGCTCATAGAAGAACTGGCGCTTATCTTCGGCGTTTTGTTTGCGGATGACGAGCCCGTCCGCCTCCATTTTCCGGAGCCGCGCAGCCAGAATGTTGCTGGCTATGCCTTCCTTGGAGGCTCTCAAGTCTCGATAGTGCCGTTTGCCGCTTAGCATCAAGTCGCGGAGTACGAGCAATGTCCACCGGTCTCCGAACACTTCGAGAGCGTAGTCGATTGGGCATCTTGCGTTCAGCTTAACTTTAGCCATCCGCTCAAATAACTTGCAATATGAAACTGATCTAGGATAATTGGTTGCGTATTGCAAGTATCTGTCGGCAACAGGTCTTTTTGCAAGCAAAGCACTGGCAATTCTGTCTTGCCGTGGACGGCCATGCAGCGCGCGTTGCTCCGGCGCAATCTGGAGAGGCGCACAAGGCTTTCAGTCTGCGACCACTTGGAGATTACCTATGTCATCGATAAATTCTGCAGCTCCAGAGATCCCGTTGTCCCGGATTTACACCGCTCCGGGCATCATTATCGGATCCGTCCTGGCATGGATTTCTTGGGCGGTAGCAGGGGCACACCATTACGTTCAACCCGAGTCGCTTATTCCTTCCATGGCGGCGCTCATGATCCTGACGGCATCGGTGTGGCTCGTCATGGTTGTCGTCCGTAACGTGGCGGTGATCCGAGGGCTCGCTTCCGTTCGGTATTTCGCTGATTACAAGTCAGATCTGCCAACCGACGATCGTCTAGAACGTCCCGCGCGGACGTTCAATAATCTTATGCAAGTACCGACGCTCTTTTACGTCGTTTGTATCTTGATGTTGGTCACAAAGAGTACCGACAACGTTCAAGTCATCCTCGCATGGACGTTCGTGGTGCTTCGGTGGTTCCATGCGGCTATCTATATGGCTCTTAATTGGGTGCCCTATCGTTTCGCAGTCTGGGCGGCTAGCTGCATAGTCCTCGGCGTGATCTGGTTCCGTTTCGCGGGGCAAACCTCCTTTGGTTAATTGTCGCGTCATCGATGCGATACACGCGCAGTGGTCAGTTGGTTTCCGCCTTAGCGGCGCGACGCTCCCCGGCGGCGGAATGAACCGAGGCGCCAATGCGGGAATCGAGGTGATCCCGCATTGGAGAGGATTGACGGACCGGGTTTCAGCCGGCCTTGAAGGTGGAGCGGAGGACGATTACGGCGGCCCGGCCGAAGCCGTAGCTGGTGAGGGTCACGCTGGCGACGGCGTACAGTCCGAAGGCCGCCTGCGCCGAGTTGCCCGGCGCGGGTGGCGCATCCAGGGCGGGAAAGATCGCCTGGAGCAGGAATGCGCTGGGGTTGGTGAAGGCGCCGATCACCATGGCCCAGCAGACCGGGCGGGGCAGGGATATCTTCGCGGCATGGAAGCCGAACAGCAGGGCGCTCATCAGCAGCAGATCCAGATGCGCCTGCACCAGACGGGTGAATTTGCCCGCAAAGAGGGAAGGCAGCAGGGGCAGGCCGAAATTCAGCCCGACCAGGCACCAGGCCAGGATCAGGGCCAGCAGCAGCCACAGGGCGGCGCCTCTGAGCAACAGGGGGGTCTCTGGAGCGTGGGACATCGTCATCCTCTGGTTTTCGCCAAAACATTCTTGCCGAGTATGGATGGTCTTTTGATCATTCGCTTGGCTGAAACGGAACCAGCGCTTGACTGAAACGGAAGCCCGGCGATTTTTATTGGTAATGCCCGGATATACGATTCACCTTCAATTCAATAACAGGAGCGGGGCCATGGCGAATCCCATCCCTAATGGATTCAAGCTGTCGACTGCGGAAGTTGCACCCCGCGACAGGTACGGCTGGCTTATGGATGTGATCAGGCGTGAGTACGTCAAGGTGGAAGTACGGCCCCCTGGAGACGGGGAGCTGTACAACGAGATGACGATTTATCCGTGGAAGGATAGTCGCCTGTCCGTGATCCGCTCCCGCCCGATTGGCATCGAACGGCTCCCCGGTGAACCGCATCGGGTGGATCAGGACGCCTACTTTGCCGTAGTGTTGCTTGCCGGCCGCTATTCGCTGGAGCAGCAGGGGAAAAGTGTGCTCCTCCGGCCGGGCGACCTGACGCTTTACGATGCCACGAGGCCGCACCGCATCGAATGTCCGGCGAATTTCGCAAAGCTCATCGTTTCCATCCCACGGACCATCCTCGGAGGACGGGTTCCCGGGATCGAGCATTGCACCGCCTTACGCGTCCCCGGTGATCGAGGATTGGGTGCGGTGGCGTCGAGTTTTATCCGCGCGGCAGCGTCTCAGGCCGGGCAGTTGACGCCTGATGAATTCCAACAACTTTCGGGACATACGCTCGATCTGCTGGCGGCGGCATTCGCGTCGTTACCTTCCGGAACACCCCGCGTCGCGCGGGAGCGGTCCGTTTCGCTTGCCCTCGCGAAGGATTTCATCGAGCGGCATCTGGCCGATCCGGATCTGAATGCCGCCGGCATAGCCTGCGGTGTGGGTTTGTCAGCCCGTTACATCCGCGAGCTTTTTCTGGAGGAAGGTACCTCTCCCATGCGCCACGTGTGGCGCCGCCGGTTGGAGAATTGCCGTAGAGACTTGCTCGATGCGAGACATGCCGGGCGCCATGTGTCAGAAATTGCGTTTCGTTGGGGATTCAACGACGCCTCGCATTTCAGCCGTACATTCAAGAGGCACTTTGGCTGTTCGCCTCGTGAATACCGGGGGAATTAAGCATCCGGGGCGCAAATCCTGCGGAGGGAGCCGCGGTGTCCTGTGGCGGCTCTTCCGGCGCCCTGAAAGTTGGCGGCACCGCCTATTTCTCAGCCATTGGCGGTAACGGGAACGCGCCGCTCCCCTGTGACGAAGGCGATGTTCGCGTAGCGCCCGTCGCCTTCGCGGCCCTGGAACAGACTCACGGCGATCAGCCATACGCGTACGATGTTGCCCGGCAGCGGGCCGCCGATGTACTCCAGATAGTCCCGGTAGACGTTCCTCTCTTCGTCGAACCATCGGCCCAGGCCCTCGCTGCCGGAACGGATCACCACATGGGTTTCGCGCGCGGTCCAGGTGGGGATCGGGCAGCGGTAGCCGGTGCCGACCGGGAGCTCGGCGCTCCAGTAATAGGTGATGTCCTGGCCGTTGTCGAATTCCACGGCGATGCTGAGATAGTCGTGGGTCGGCAGGGTGTCTTCGCGGACCGCCGAGGGCAGTCGGTCCATCCGCCAGGCCCAGCGCAGGCGGGTGTCCGGCGACAGCGGGAGCACGATGTCCTTTTGCAGCAATCCCACGTCGCGGTGGGTATGGCAGCAGATGGCGGGCTTTTCCTCCGGCGTCCGGCAGGGCCGGTAGATTTCGGCCGGTCCCGCGAACCACAGGTAGTTCCAGCCCGGCGGTGTTTCGATGGGGTGGGTCAGGCGGTCGATTTCGGAGGCGACCAGTCCTTCCACGTCGCCGATTTCCGCCAGTTTGTTCAGCCCTTCCAGCGGCGCCTTTCGCCAGCGCAGGATCAGCACGGCCAGGGTTCCCGAGGCTTGCAGATACGCTTCGTCCGGGGTGGCCAGCCCGCCGGTCCGGGTCGACCATTCGCCGGGGAAGTAGCTGGCCAGATAAAGCCGGCCGGAGCGTTCGGCCGTGAAGCTGTGGCTAGCCCGGGTGCCGCGGAATATTTCTCCGTCCGCGCCGATGCGGAACCACAACTGGAAGTCCGCGCCGAACCAGAAATCCGCGCCCTGCAGCTGGGTCTTGCCCACGGCGAAACTGGTGACGGATTCGCCCTCGGCCAGATCGATGCCGGTGTCCAGCCAGGGTTTGCGGTCGCACGGCACGTCGACGAAGCTGTGTTCGGCCAGTTCCTCCTTCGGCAGCCGCTCGAGCAAGGTTTCGAAGCGGCTGCGGAAATCGGCTGGGTCCAGTGCATGAATGTCGTTCATGGAAATCCTCAGGGCAGTGGTTTGCAAATTGAGGTCTCGGCGTCATCATGTCGGCGCCGGCTGACCAGCGCCGGAAATTTTATGGGCCTTTCTCCGACAAGACTTGCACAAACCGGCTATGCGCAAGCTTTATCCCGCACATTCGCAGCTTTATTTGGGGCCGGGGCGGGCGCTGTATTGCGGCCCGATCCAGCGCCTCGAGACTCACGTCTACGGCGCCGCTGTCCTCCATGTCGGGATCTATCGTCCGTTCCGCATCCGTCTCGCCGGCGGCGCATGGCGCGCGGCGTCCTGCGCCATCGTGCCCGCGGGGATCAGCCATGCCTTGGACTTGGCGGGCGGGGTGCACGGCAAGCTGTTCGTGGAAAAGGACGGCGCCGATGCGCCGGGCTTGTACCACCGGTTTCCCCATCCGGAGACGGCGGCGAGGTTTTTCGAGGATGCGGAAGCGGTTGAGTGCTTCCGCCGGATTTACGAGGAGGACCCCGGCCGGGCTTCCGTCGAGGAGCGGCTGAACCGGCTGCTGGCGTGCCCGGAGCGGCGCCCGTGGGCGCCGGACGCCCGCATCCGCCAAGTGGTCGAGCTGATCGGGCGGGAGCCGGACCGGAATTTTTCCCAGGAGGAACTGGCGGCCCGGATCGGCTTGTCGCCCTCGCGGTTCCTGCATTTGTTCCGCCAGCAGACCGGCTTGCCCTACCGGCGCTTCCGCCAGTGGAAGCGCATGATGTCCGCCTTCGCTCTGCTGCATGCCACCGACAGCCTGACCCGCGCCGCTCTTGATGCCGGCTACGCGGACGCGACCCATTTCAGCCACAGCTTCCGCGCTACCTTCGGCGTGAATCCGGCGCCGGTGTTCCGCACACTGGGCCGGTTCGAGATGGGGCCGTGAATTGCGCAAGGCTCGCATAATGGGTACCTGTCCCCCGGTATATCCAGAAAGCCGGCAAAAACCTCGGCTTTCTGACAAGAGGCGCTCGGCAGTTTTCCGAATCGCAGTGTTTTAGAGGCTTATGACCGCTGTTTTTGCACCCCTGGTCTTTATCGTTTTCATCGGCGCATTGCTTCGTCTTCGAAATCCACAGATGGAGGATGTCCGGCGAGCGATGAACCGGCTGGTTCTCGTCGTCTTCCTTCCGGCGCTGGTCTTTCGGACCGTCATGGAAACGAACCTTGACCGGCTCTTTTACGAAATTCCTCTCGCTGCAGCCACCGGCATCGTGGGATGTCTCTTGGTGTCCCTGATGGTTTTCCACTTCTTGCCGATTCCAGGCCGTACCAAGGGCGCGATGGTCCTGGGCGCCAGTTTCGGCAACGTCACCTACTTGGGTCTGCCTGTCCTGCTCGAAACCTTTCCGAATGCGTCCGAGCAAGTATCCGAGGTGAGCGTTCTGTTCGAGGTCACCAAATCTTCGATCAATCTGACCGTAGGGGCCATGATCGCTATCCATTACGGAAGCCGCGAGGCGATTACCTTTCGAAAAACGGCATTCGAGGCGTTTAAGCTCCCCCCTATCTGGGGCCTGTTCCTCGCGATACTGTTCAAGGTCAATGGGATTCCCTGCCCGGCATTCCTTCAGGAGGCTACGCATATCCTGGCATCGGCGGTGAGTGGCCTGATGGTGCTGTCGCTCGGCATGGCCTTTCACTTCAGGGCCTCACGCCTGTTCTGGCTGGTCATACCGGTTTCCGTGATCAAGCTGATCCTCTCTCCCTTGCTGATGGGGCGGGTGGTTTCCTGGTACGACATCGCCGGTGTGTATGCGGATGCTGCGATCCTGGAGGCAGGCATGCCCAGCCAGCTGCTTTCGTTTGTCATTTCGTCCCGGTTCGAGCTGGATGAGGAAACGCTGGCCACCGTCATCCTGCTCGATACCCTGCTGGCCTTTTTGAGCATCCCGCTGATAGGGAAATATCTGATGCCGGGCTGACGGCGGGAAACCGCCTGATGATGCGGCCGTTCGTCCGCAAACTCAGTACGGGGTTCCGTCTTTGTGCCGGAACTCGTAGCTTCCCCTGATCGCCCTGGCCTCCAAGTCCTCTTCGGGATAATGCGCCCGGTCTCCCGGCAGCCGGTCGCCGACTTCCAGGTAGACCGCGACGCGGCCGCTCCGGTTGACCAGCTGATGCCCGTCCGCCCGGCCGGCCGGGAAGCCAGCGCAGGTGCCCGCCGCCAGGCATTGCTCGCCGGTCTCGGTGACCAGGGTGAGTTCGCCTTCCAGCACGTAGACGAATTCGTCCTGCCGGCTGTGCCAGTGCCGGAAGGCGGAGATTGCACCGGGCTCCAGCCTGACCAGGTTGACGCCGAAATTCTGCAATCCCAAGGCATCGCCCAGGGCTTGTTTGCTGCGGCCCTTAACCCGCTGGCGCTGCTCCTCGGTCGGGTAGATGGAGGAGGTCCGGACAGGCACGCCCGCGGGGTCGAGGGCTGGTAAATCGAGCGGCGTTTTCATGGCGTTACGGTTTGCGGGCGCCGACGAATGTTTCCAGCGCCTGGGCCCGGTCCGCCGCGACCTTTTGCGCGGCGGACCGGGCCGTCATTACCGCCAGATAGTCGGCCAGGGCCGGAATCTGGGCGGCGACCAGGTCTTCGCCGTAGATGCGGCTGGTGGCGAGGCCGATCAAGGTCAAATGTGGCCAGGCGGCGCAGAAGTTGTCGGAGCACACATACGGGGAGAACCGTGCCAGCCGCATCAGGCCTTTCAGGCCCGCTTCGATCTTCGGTCTGACCTCGGCCTTGGTTTCCTCGGAGACCTTGCCGCCGAAGAAGGCTTCCAGGTAAAGCCTGCGGGCGATGAGTTCGACGTTCAGTTCGAGGTGCTGGATCAGTTCGCGGCATTTGGCGCGGGCGTAAGGGTCGGCGGGGTAGAGCGGTTTTTCCGGGTGAGTGTCTTCCAGGTATTCCAGAATGGCCTGGGATTCCGATAAGCAGCCCCGATCCGTTTCGATGAACGGGATCTTTCCGAGCGGCGACTTCGCCAGGACGGCAGCGTCCTGGGAAGGAATCGTCCGTTCCTCGCGGAATTCGATGCCCTTTTCGAGCAGGGCCAGCTTGACCTTGTTGTAGTAGTTGCTGATGGCGGAACCGTACAGGGTGACCATGGGCGGTGCCTCGCGGTCGTGGATGGAGCGCCGATTGTAAGCCGAAGGGGGCGACGGCGGGCCTGCCAAGTTGCCGTATCCCGGCTTGCCGGCCATCGCGGGTATACTGTTGCTAATGGGCAACGATGCTTGGCGGATGACGATGAAAAACGGGAGGGAAAGGAACATGGGCGGCTTCCCACGGGGCCGGGTAATCGCACTAATGGCGGCATTTTCGATCGGCGCCGATGCCGCGGGGACTGCACCGGATGCGCCGGCGGCGCACATCGATGGACTGCTCGCGTCGGGTGTCCATCCCCGGCTGCGCTGGGGGCGTTTTGCGGATTTCCAGAACCAGTTGCGGGCCTTGTACCTTGCCCAAGGTTCACGGCCTTTGTGGCTGGACGGGGGCCGGCCGGTGAAACAGTCGGCCGCCGTTCTCGAGTGTCTGCGCATGGCCGACGACCAGGGCCTGAACAGCAGCGACTACGATATCGAGCTCCTGGGCGGCTGGCTCGAGAAGCTCAACGACGGCAGGGCGGCCGGTGCGGAGGAGGCGGCGCAGTTCGAGGTGGCGATGAGCCTCGCCTTGATGCGCTACGGCTCGAATCTCGCCCTCGGCCGGGTCAGCCCGCGCGCCGCCGATTTCGCCCTGGAGGTGGCGCCGAAGCGGCTCGACCTGCCCGCGCTGGTGCAGCGCCTCGCCCGCGGCTCCCGGCCCTGTGACGCCATCGCCGAGCTGGAGCCGAAGCTGCCCCTCTACCGGAACCTCAAGGCGGCCCTGCCGCGTTACCGGGGATTGGCTGAGAACTACGACGTCTCGGCGCTGGCCTTTCCGCCCAAACTCAGCCCGGGCGACCGCCACAAGGAGGTTCCCGCCTTGCGCAAACGCCTGTCCGCGCTGGGTTTTCTGCCGCAAGAGTCGTCCTCCAAAGACCCGGAGGCCTATGCCGGCGATCTGGTCGAGGCCGTCGAGCGTTTCCAGGAGCGTCACGGCCTGGCGCCGGACGGGGTGATCGGCAAGGGCACGCTGGCGGCGCTCAACGTGTCGCCGGCCGCGCGGCTCAGGCAGATCCGGCTGGGGCTGGAGCGGTTGCGCTGGCTGCCGGAGCGGTTCGATGGACCCTTCATCCTGGTGAACATCCCCTCGTTCCATTTGTACGGCTACGGCGAGGATCCCGAGCGGCCGGAGGTGTCGATGAACGTGGTCGTGGGCCAGTCGTCCGGGGGACACAACACGCCGGTCTTCCATTCCGACATGACCTACGTGGTGTTCCGCCCTTACTGGAACCTGCCGCGCGCCATCACGGTCAAGGAAATGCTGCCGGGCATCCTGCGCGACCCGGGCTACCTGGCCCGCCACAATCTGGAGCTGGTGCCCAGCTTCGGCAACGGCTCCCAGGTCTACGAGCCCAGCCTGGAAAGCCTGGAGATGCTGTCGGCCGGCTCGCTCAAGCTGCGCCAGCGGCCGGGGCCGAAGAACGCGCTGGGGCTGGTCAAGTTCGCGTTTCCCAACAACGACAACATCTATCTGCACAGCACGCCCAGCGTGAACCTGTTCCAGCGGGCGCGGCGGGATTTCAGCCACGGCTGCATCCGGGTCCAGGATCCCGTGGGGCTGGCGGAGTTCGTCCTGAAACGCCAGGACGAGGCCTGGTCCCTCGAGCGGATCGAGGAGGCGATGAACGGCGCCCAGTCGCGCACGGTCACGCTGAAGCAGCCGCTGCCGGTCTACATCTACTACTCGACTGTGCTGGCCGCGCCGGACGGCAGCGTAGAGTTCTTTGAGGACATCTACGGACTCGACCGGGTGCTGGAGCAGTTGCTGGACAAGGGGTTACCTTATCCGTCCTGAGCCTGTGGAGCGCGCCGCAGGTGTTCAGCTCTTACTCATCGCGCGCAAGTCTTTCAGCAGCCGGTAGAGGATGAGCGGTTCCCCCGGAAAGGGCTCGAACCCAAGGTGGGCGTAAAAACTTCTGGCAGCCTCCCGACCCAAAACACTCATTGCGAATGGTCTTAATTTGGACTATATATGGTCCTCTTTAGTGTCGAGGCCACGACCATGCGCTATTCCTCCCAAGTCAAACCCATCAGCTATCTCAAAGCCAACGCCGCCGAGGTGCTGGCGCGTCTTGCCGAACGGCGGGAGCCTTTGGTCATTACGCAGAATGGGGAGGCCAAAGCTGTATTGCAGGATGTCGCCACGTTCGAAGAAACTCAGGAAGCGCTGGCTCTACTGAAAATTCTGGCACTGGGAAACCAGGACGTGGAAGCGGGCCGGATCAAGCCTGTCGCCGACGTCGTAGCGCGCCTGCGCGCCAAGCACGCAACGGCCTGATGGCGGACCCACTGAAGCCTTATGAAGTCCTGCTTACCCAGGGCGCGGAACAGGATCTGGAAGCCATTCACGATTACATTGCCGAGTTCGACTGCCCAGCGAATGCCGGCTATGTTCTCGACCGGTTGTTGGAAGCCGTGGAGGATTTGGCGCAGTTTCCCGAACGCGGCGGCTATCCAAAGGAACTGGTGCCGCTGGGCATCAAGGAGTACCGGCAAACCGCGTTCAAACCCTACCGGGTGATCTATCGGATCATCGGCCGCCAAGTGATCGTTTACCTGATCGCCGATGGCCGCCGCGATATGCAGTCGGTGCTGGCTCGCAGGCTGCTCGGCGCTTGAATCCGCGGCGGCGGACGCCTCGTCCGGAAAATGGGTCAATACGTTCTGCGCGCATGGGATAGAAGAAACCTTTTCGCTACCCGCATGTCGACGCGATAAGGTGCGCAACCGCCGCGAGCGATGCGCCTCCTCACGTCGGCAGCTCACGTAGGTCCGAATAGCGTAGCGTATTCGGGCGCATGTCATTCCCCTCCACCGAAACGTCTGCATCCCTGCATCCGTCCGCGTTCCGATCAGTAAGGCGTCATCGGAGCAACGCAGCTTTCATGCGTGCGAATACGCGCCGCTATTCGCACCTACGCAGGCTCACTGCTCCAGCCGCGCCGCTTCGTAGTTCTTCCAATCCTTGCCCAGCTTTTCGCGGGGGCCGTAGAGGGTCCAGAGTTTTTGGCCGTTTTGGGTTTCGCAGCGGTAGGCGCGTTTGCCGTAGACGACCACGGAGCCATTGCCGTAGATCGAGCTGCCATCGGCTGCCGCGGGCTGGGTGAAGGGTTCGCAGGGGGTGCCGGCGTAGTTTTGGGCGGGGTCTTTGGGGGTGTAGCCCGCGGGCGCCGCGCCGCTTTTGCCGCGCTCCGCTGCCGGGGTTGCGGAAAGCGCCGGTTCGCCGTCCGGGGGCTCGCCCAGCACTTCCCGCAGTTTCTCCCTCATCCGGATGGTATGCAAACTTCCGTGTAGTTTCATGTAACCTTCTTGGGCTTTGTAGAGGACTTTATTCAACCCTGGCGTATTAGTTGGATACCCTTCTGGATTTTTTGGATCAAAAACTGCACGAGGCCAATCTTTATCTGTAATGGCTTCTTGTTTTTTACATTTAATACGACTTCTTTTCATTTTCTCAATCACTTCAGCCCAATTATCTCCTTCAATACTGTAAGCAGCTACCGGTTTCCGATATTTGGGATCTCTAACATAAGAATGCACATTATAAGAATCAAGAATTTCCACCAGCAAAGATGTTTTTGGATTTCCCGTTTTTCGATCCGTAACCGTGTATTCCGTCCAGTGCAAGGTCATTGCTGCAAAAGTAGGATTAGGTTTCAAGACAGCAGGAGTTGATGCTACGTAAGTTCCGGGGGGGGCATCAATACCCGCAGCAATTTCCTTGAATTGCTGCTCCGAATTCACTTTGCTGCAATACTGAGTTTTTCGACCATTTGGGAGAGTGACAGGAGCATACATTGAAGAGTCTCCACCAACAAAATCGCCACGAGTCAAACTTTGAGTTGTTGTCACTGGCTCAAATCCAAGTTCAGGAAAGTGTTCATTAATAAAATCTTCTAAAGGAGCAGGCACTTGAACACCATTGACACAAGCTTTTTCAATATAAATACGACAAGTCGAATCAACAATCCCATTAGCACATGTTGTAATAAACTTATTAACGGAGGTTCTCTCATTAACATTGGAGTCTTCACAAATGACCGTTGCGCTATTAGCTGCCGACTCTTGTGGATCTGTACCGAGAGGATCTATTATATCAAGATCTCCAAAGCTATTAACTTGAAATAATAAGCCGACCAAGGCGAGCGTTATTCGTGCGATTCGATGCGTCGTTTTCATGAGGGGATATCGAGGTTCGTTCCGATGATTCGGGAGGCCGTGCGCACCGTCTCCCGTGGCCAAAAAAGACGCCGCCAACGATCCGATAAATTCGCGGCCCGCGCAAGCGGGAAAGGCGCTGCGGCGGCCGGTTGAGCGGCGTCCAAGCCCCGTCGGTTCGCTTCGATTCCCTTCGACTCCGCCCGCCGAGATCAAGACCCCGTCCCGCTTGCTCAAGCTTGATCAACCTGCCTGTACACAAGATTGACCCTAACTCTCCTTGGCGCTCCGCCGGTAAGCTCGAAGCTTGAGACGGTGGGCTTTTGTCCCGTTACATAAGCGTAAAGAAAGGTAGGTCAGATCGTCATGCCGGATGGGACTCCGGCATCCAGGCACAAGGACGTGAATGCCTCGCCATCCCCCGGATCGAGTCCGGGGCAGGCTCTGGACGCTGGATTCATGCCGAGCCGTCCTGCCCGGCACCCTGCGGGCAGGCGCCAATCCGCTCCCGGCGGATTGGTCCGGGTTCCCACCCGGAATGACAAAGGTGGTGACATTATTTTCATTATGTTTAGTAAGGCCGTTTCCCTGCCATGATCGCGCGCGGCAGATAAGGGCGCCTCGAAAAATCCTCTTTTCGTCGCTCCCGCGTAGGCGGGAGCCCAGTCAAGACAAAGACCTGGATTCCCGCTTGCGCGGGAATGACGGGTTTTTTGAGGAACCCTGTTGGGGGTGTATCCGTTAGGGCCGATCCTTGACCCCGATCGCGCGCGGCAGATAAGCGGCGGAAGACGGGGCTGCCGGAGCATGGGGCGAGGTTCCCGCTGCGGCTTCGGTGCCGGCCGGCGCTGCCTTGCGGGCTTCCAGCCACGCCGCCCAGCGGGCGGACTTGTCCAGGATCGCGGCGCGGTAGGCGGCGTTATGCCGGGGGTTGCGGGAATGGTAGTGGGCTGCTCGGGTCCAGAGGTCGCCTCTGTCGTGTATGAGGTGGCCGCTCAGCCGCCAGGTGGCGAGGTCGTAAGCGTAGCAGCCGGGGCTGGGCCACGGCGGCGGCGGTAATGCCGTAGCGGGCCAGACCGGCGAGATAGGCGGTGTTGAACTGCATCGGTCCGACGTCGTAAGTACCGTTGGCGTTCCGCACCCATAGGCCGGGTTTGCCGCCTTCCTGTTCGGCGACGGCCAGCACCAGGTGGGCCGGTAGGCCGTACTTTTCGGCGGCGGCGATGGAGCAGAGGACGCGCTCCTCGATTGGCGGCGAAAGGTCGAGTACCGGCATGGGGGATGACGGGTCGTTAAGAAATCAATGTCATTGATTGATCGCCCTCACCCGCCGGCTTGGGCGGGCGGTTGCTTGTGGACGAAGGCTGCGACTTCATCCTGTTCGGCATCGCCGTCCGCGCTTTTTACGCGGTTTTGGCCTGCACGGCTTGCTTGGCTCCTTGCGCCAGATTCAGGCCGACATCGGCGGCGAAGCGGCCAAGCCGCGGCCTTTTATCGGCATCACGGTTTCACGCAGCGTTGACGCTTTTTCTGCCACTGGCGACGGCCCGAATGGATCGATGAGGGGTAACCCGGTGGGGTATCGGTCACTCTGATGGGGGGATTGTGATCGTTCCTACGCGCTCAATGAGGTTGAGGTACAGGGTTTAACCCTGGCGCAGGGACCCCGCCCGCTTGATCCGTTCCGTCCCCAGGAACACGGCGGCGGCTACGGCGCCGGCAATGGCCAGATCGCCCAGGGAGAGCGCGGTGGTATGGAAGGCGGTTTGCAACGGCGGCAGATAGACGATGGCGAGTTGCAGCAGCACCGTGGCGGCGACGGCGCCGAGCAGCGCCGGATTCGATCTCCAGCCGAGCTGGCTGACGGGGCGTGTCCGGCTGCGCAAGGCCAGGGCGACGGCCATCTGGCTGAACACCAGCACCGTGAGCAGCATCGTCTGCCAGGCCGCACTCCCTCCCAGCCAGTAGGCAAAGCCTACGCCTAAGCTCAGCTCGGTGATCACCGCGCCCACCAGCAGCATCAGGTGCAGGCCCTGTTTCCCGAAGATCAGCTCGCTGGCGGCCTGGGACGGCCTCTCCATCAGGCTGTCCTCCGCCGGTTCCATCCCCAGAGCAAGGGCCGGCAGGCCGTCGGTGACCAGGTTCATCCACAGTATCTGCAGCGGCAGCAGCGGCAGGGGCATCCCCAGGAACGGCGCGAAGGTGACCACGGCGATTTCGCTGACGTTGCAGCTCAGCAGGTAGACGATGAACTTGATCAGGTTGTCGTAGATCGCCCGGCCCTGGCGCACCGCGGCGGTGATGGTGGCGAAATTGTCGTCCAGCAGGACGATCTGGGCGGCTTCCTTGGCGACGTCGGTGCCCATCCTGCCCATGGCGATGCCGATGTCGGCCTTTTTGAGGGCCGGCGCGTCGTTGACGCCGTCGCCGGTCATCGCCACGCTGCAGCCATTGCCCTGGTAGGCTTCGATCAGCCGCAGCTTGTCCTCCGGCGACACCCGGGCGAACACGGCGCAGCGTTTCACCGCATCCCGCAGTTGGGCGGGCGTCATGGCGGCGATTTCGCTTCCGCCGATCACGCCACCCGCGGTGTCGATGCCGACTTCCTCCGCGATGTGGCGGGCGGTCAACGGGTGATCGCCGGTGATCATGACCGCCGTGATGCCGGCCCGGCGGCATTCGGAGATCGCTTGCGTGACCGCGGGGCGCGGCGGGTCGTAGATGCCGATCAGGCCGATGAAGCTCAGGCCGCCTTCCAATGCCGCTTTGGTTTCCGGCGAAGGCGGAGCGCCCAGGCGGCGCGCGCCCAAGGCCAGCACCCGCATGCCTTTTTCCGCCAGGAGGTCGTGCGCCCGGACGATCCGCTCGCGCCAGGCAGCGTTCAGCGCTTGCTCGCTGCCGTCGACCCAGATCGTGTCGGCGCGCGGGAGCAGGGCTTCCACGGCGCCCTTGGTCAGGCTGAGGAACCGGCTGCCGGCGAGATACTGGCCGACGACGCCAGGACAGGCGCCGTCTGCCGCTGCGGGGCCGTGCACGGTCGTCATGAGCTTGCGGCCGGCGTCGAAGGGGATTTCCTCGATCCTGGGCAAGGCGGCTTCGAGTTCCGCTTTGAGCCGTTCCGCCCGGGCCGCGGCCAGCACCAGCGCGGCTTCAGTGGGCTCTCCCAGAACCCGGTACGCGCGATGCGGGTCTTCCGGGTTCTCGATCAGTCCATCGTTGCACAACGCGCCGCCGATCAGCAGGAGGTCGATGGCCGGGTGGCCGGCGATTTCCACCGCCAGTCCCGCGGCGTCCGGCTCGCCGAGCTTGAGTTCCAGCCGGTGTTCGGCGACGTCCAGCACGGAAACGGTCATCCGGTTTTGGGTCATCGTGCCGGTCTTGTCGGCGCAGATCACCCCGATCGAACCCAGGGCTTCCACCGCCGGCAGGCGACGGATCAATGCGCCTTGCTTCAGCATCTTCTGGGCGCCCAGAGCCAGGGTGATGGCGACCAGCGCCGTGAGGGACTCGGGTACCGCCGCGACGGCGAGGCTGACCGCCGTGAGCATCATGGTGCGGAAGCTCTCGCCCATGGCCGTTCCGAGCAGCAGGATCACGATGGCAATGCCGGAAACGCCGTAGGCCAGCGAGCGGGCGAAGCCGTCGAGCTGCTTCTGTAGCGGAGTGGGCTCGGCGGTCACCGATTCCAGCAATCGGGCCGTGGCGCCGAGGGCGGTGGCCGGACCGGTCTCGGTCACGATGAAGCTGCCATGGCCGTAGACGACCTGAGTGCCGAGGTGGACCCTGTTGGTCCGGTCGGCGAGCGCGGTAGCCGGCTCCAGCACGGCGACTGCATCCTTGTGGACCGGCACCGATTCGCCCGTCAGGGCCGATTCCTGGAGGCTGAGGTCGACGCTTTCGAGCAGCCGGCCGTCGGCGGCCACGCTGTTGCCGGTCTGCAGCAGCACGATGTCGCCGGGAACCAGTTGGTTGGCGGGGATTTCGCAGATCCGGCCGTTCCGCCGCACCATGGCCTGGCCGACCGCCATGCGCCGCAGCGCCTCGAGGGCCTTTTCCGCTTTGGATTCCTGCAGGAATCCAAGGATGGCATTGAGCAGGACGATGGCCAGGATCACGCCGGCCTCCAGGACTTCACCGATAGTCAGGGAAAATACGGCAGCGGCGATCAGGATCTGGACCAGCATGCCGGAGAACTGCTCGGTGAAGATGCGCCAGGGAGCGCGTGTGCTGGCGCTGGGGATTTCATTCGGGCCGGACGAAGCGAGCCGGGTTCCGGCTTCGGCCTCGCTCAGTCCCTGCCGGATGTTCACGTCCAGCCGGGTTGCCACTTCCCCGGATGTCAACGAATGCCAGGCTTGGTTCATGGTCGCGGTTCCTCTCCGTGAAGGTCATCATGATGGCCCGAAGCACCGCGCTTGCCTAGAGCGGCAACTGTCACACGGCGGCAATGAGGCTGGCTTATGGTCTTGGCCGGTGGGACGGATAGCCCGTGCCCGGTATCGTATCGCTCTCCATCAGGACAGGTGCTTATGACACAGAATACTTGCGAAGCGGTTGCAGAGCCCATCGCGGCCACAGTCGAGAAACCGAAACTGGAATCCCGTACCGGGCCGGTCGGGTCGATCGTATTCATGGGTCTTCTGGGCGTCGGCGTCGCCTTCACGGCGTACGGTCTGCAAAGCGACGTAGCCGGTGCCGGCACTGCGCTGGCTTTGGCGCCTTTGCTGCTGCTCGGACTGTCGCTCCTGATCGCCTTGGGCTTCGAGTTCGTGAACGGGTTCCACGATACGGCGAATGCCGTCGCCACCGTCATCTATACCCATTCGCTGCCGCCGATGGTCGCGGTGGTCTGGTCGGGAATCTGGAATTTCGTCGGTGTGCTGGTGTCGTCCGGGGCCGTCGCCTTCGGCATCATTTCCCTCCTGCCGGTCGAACTGATTCTCCAGGTGGGGAGCGACGCGGGCTTCGCCATGGTGTTCTCGCTGCTGATCGCGGCCATCTTGTGGAATCTCGGGACCTGGTATTTCGGCCTGCCGGCGTCCAGCTCGCACACCCTGATCGGTTCGATCATCGGCGTCGGGCTCGCCAACGAGCTGATGCATCGGGGCGAATCCACCACTTCGGGGGTGGATTGGTCGCAGGCGGCGAAAGTGGGCCAATCGCTCTTGATGTCGCCACTCATCGGGGCGGTTGCCGCCGGGCTGCTGCTGGTCGTACTCAAGTTCGTCGTCACCAATCCCAAGCTCTACCGCGCCCCGGAAGGCTTGCGGCCGCCGCCGTGGTGGATCCGCAGCGTCCTGGTGCTGACCTGCACCGGCGTCTCCTTCGCGCACGGCTCGAACGACGGGCAGAAAGGCATGGGGCTGATCATGCTGATCCTGATCGGCATCGTGCCGACAGCCTATGCCTTGAATCGGGCGGTGCCGGACTCCTATGTGCCCGAGTTCCTGGCTTTGTCGCATGTCGTCGGGCAGGCCCTGCTGGAAAAGTCGGAAGGCCCGAAAGCCTTCGACGGCGATCCCCGGCCTGCGGTGACCGACTTTATCCGGACCCGCCAACTGGGGCCCGACACGCTGGCGGCAACCTCGAAGCTGGTCGGGGAAATCGCCGGCACCATCGAAAAAAACGGCTCGCTCGCCCACATTCCCGTGACCAAGACCCAGAACGTGCGCAACGACATGTACCTCGTCGACGAGGCGATGCGGCGGTTGGAAAAGCTGGGCCAGCCGGTGTTCGACGAGCGCACGAAAAAGGAGATCGGCGGCTACCGCAAGGCGCTGGGGAACGCCACCCGCTTCATCCCCACCTGGGTGAAGGTCGCCGTGGCTATCGCCTTGGGCCTGGGCACGATGGTCGGCTGGCGGCGCATCGTGGTGACCGTCGGCGAAAAGATCGGCAAGCAGCACCTGACCTACGGCCAGGGCGCGTCGGCGGAACTGGTGGCCATGAGTACCATCGCGGCAGCGGACATGTATGGGATGCCCGTGTCGACGACCCATGTGCTGTCGTCGGGCGTTGCCGGCGCTATGGCGGCCAATGGCTCGGGGCTGCAGTGGTCCACGGTGCGGAACCTGCTGATGGCCTGGGTGCTCACCCTGCCCGCCGCCATCCTGCTTTCGGGCGGGCTGTTCTTCCTGTTTCACCAGATGATCGCCCAATGACTCGGATCTGCGATGGCCGCCGCCGGCTCAGGGGGCCGGGTTTTGTAGCAGTCGTCGCAGGTCTTCTTCGATCCGGGTGAGCATCTGCCCGTGGGTTTCGGTCTCTCCCGCCCGCAAGGGGGCGCCGAAGCGCACACTCACGGTCGCTACGGCGCGGGGCACGATCCTGCCCGGCGGCATCACCTTTTCGGTGCCTTCTATCACCATGGGCACGACGGGCACCCCCATGTCGACCGCAATGGTGCCGGCGCCCCGGCGGAGCGGCTGGATGCCCAGTCCGCTCCGGTTCATTTGGCCTTCCGGGAAGATCAGGACGTTCCAGCCGTCGTCCAGCAGGCGGCCGATGAGTTCGAGGCCGGGGCGGATGTTCTCGTCGGGGCCGCTGGGGAGCGGGAAGGCGTTGAGCGAGAGTTCGCCGACCGGCACGGCCCAGCGGTAGCGGGTGTACAGCACCCCAGTGGCGGCGGCGATGGCGAGGCGGTAGCGGATGGGGTCGGGCAGGGCGAAGCTGGCGACCGCGGAATCCAGGTAGCTGCGATGGTTGGCCATGAAGATCGCGGGGCCTTCCAGCGCCGCCAAGTGCTCGAGGCCTGAGATCTGGAGCCGGCAGAACGGTGCGATCCACCATTCCAGGAAGACTTTCTGTGCCAGGGGACGCAGCTTTGAAGCCCAGGGCGACAGCGACCAGCGGGGATAGGCGGCGAGTTTCGGCATCCGGCCCTGGCGCCGTTCCAGCAGGGCTTCGAGATCGGCCACTTTGGTCAGCGGGCCGATATCGGTTTCGTCCAGGCAGACGCCGAGGTCCTCTTCTATGCGCGCTACGGTTTCGATCCGGAGCAGGGAATCGAGCCCCAAGTCGGGAACCAGGCGGGTGTCGCCGCTCAAGGCGCTGGCCTCGGCTCCGGCAACCTGGGCCAGGAGAAGCCGAAGCGGTGTTGTCCGTCCGGACGGGCGTGCCCGGACCTCAGGCTCCCGTCGCAGCCGGCGCAGGACCTCGTCCTTCTTGACCTTGCGGGTGACCGAACGGGGGAAATCGGCTTCCGGCCATACCGACCAGCTCATGACGTGCTGATGCGGTGCCAAGTGGCGGTTGGCCTCCGCGACGATGCCGGCGGCCCGCGCTTCGTCGCCCAGCAGCACGGCGTGGATGAGGGTGCGTCCGCCGCTATCCAGCCCGACGACGGCGCTGTCCGTGACGCCGGCAGTGCGGTTGAGCACCGCTTCAATGTCCTCGGGAAAGACGTTTTCCCCTCCCGGTCCCAGGATCATGTAGCGCTTCCTGCCGTAGACGTACAGGAACCCGTCCGAATCGAAGCGGCCGGCGTCGTCGGTCTTCAGCCAGCCGTCGGCGAAAGCCGCTTCGGTGCGTGCCGGATCGCGGAAATAGCCGGCCATGACCATGGGGCCCTTCACCAGTATCTCGCCGTCGGAGGCGATGCGCAGCTCGGCGTCTTCCAGGGGCTTGCCGACCGAACCGATGCGATGCGCTTTGGGTGTGTTGGCGGCGATCACCGGGCTGGTTTCGGTCAGGCCGTAGCCCTGCAGCACTTCGAAGCCCAGCGCCCACCATTTTTCTTCGGCGATCGGATCGAGCGGGGCGCCGCCGCAGACGATGGTCCGCAGGGACGTCGAAATCCGCGTGCGGATTCTGTCCCTCAGCAGAGGCCGCAGGAAGCCGGGAATCCCGCCAACGCGGGTCTCCAGCCGATCCATCATGGTCTTGAGGACTTCCGGCACCGCGACCATGTGGGTGGCGGGCGTGTGCGCCAGGGCTTCGAGCACGCTGCGGGTGGTGGGAGCGGCGAGGTAGCTGATCGCACAGCCCGCGGCGAGCGGGCAGAAGAGGCTGGTCATCTGACCGTAAACGTGGAACAACGGGACCAGGCTCAGCACATGGTCATCCGGCTTCAGCGGAACCGCGCGGGAGACCGCGCCCAGGTCGGACAGCAGGTTGGCGTGGGTGAGCATGACGCCCTTGGGGTCGCCGGTGGTCCCCGACGTATAGATGATCTCGGCCAATTGTGCGGGATCGGCGGGGGCTGCCGACCGATCGGACGGCGCCGTGGCGGGATGTTCGATATCGACGACGGGCAGCCGGGTGCCTTCCCAGCGGCAGCGGGGCGAAGCCAGGACCAGGCTCGGCCCGGCCGATCGAGCCAGTTTGTCGAGCTGGTCCGGCGGGCTCTTGGGATTGAGCGGCACCACGATTGCGCCGCGCGCGGCGATGGCGAAAAAGGCCGCCACCCAATGAGGCGAATTCTCGGCGAAAAGGAAAACGCGGTCGCCGGCTCCTACACCATGTTTGGCCAGCAATGACGACAGCTGCCCAACCCGGTTTCCGAGCTCGAGGTAACTCCAGCGAAGCGTGCGGTAGCGCGGACGATACTGAACCGCGAGCCGCGGACCGTAACGACCGACCACGGCGTCCAGAAATTCGGAAAATGACGCGACCGTTTGCATTCGTCTGGCCTTGAGGTTGCAGTGGGATGCATCATTAAGGATACTGCGATTCCTGGCCCCGTTCGCCCGTTCCGCCATTTGCGACCGGGCGGCTGAGCATCGCAAACCGTCGAGTTTTCTCCCGAACGACTTTCCCCATGAAAAACAAGGCCAAGGATACGGCATTTCGTACCTGGATCGACCTGCTCAAATACCGAATCGCCTTCCGCACTGGGGTTCGCCTTTTCTTCGGCATGATACTGCTGTTCGGCCTCGCCGGTGTGGCTGCCGATGTCCGGCCGGGAACCTGGCTCAAATATTTCGATCTCGACCGGGAATATACCGTGCCGGCACTGTTTTCCGGCTGTCTGCTGCTGGCAGCGGCCTGGGAATCCTTTACCGCGGCATCTTCGAAGCGGCTCGGAGCCTGGGCGTTTGCGCTCGCGGCGGTGTTTTTCGAGATGGGATTCGACGAACTCCTGATGATTCACGAACGTATCGAGCAGGCCGCCAGCGTCGACTGGCAGATTCTTTACCTGCCGGTCATGGCCTTTGCCGGCATCGCTTGGCTTTCGGTCTTCATACAATTGCGGGATCGGCAGCACCGGCGATTATGGATCGCGGGCGCTGTCGCCTGGACCGCCTCCCAACTGTTCGAGGCCGCCGAGTGGGGATGGGGGGCGGAAAGCAAGATTCCTTTGCCGGGATACCTTTATCTGGTACATATCGAAGAGCTGCTGGAAATGTCGGGCTCCTCTTTTTTCCTGCTGACGCTGTTGCTCCTGAACGGCAGCCCTTCGATTTCACGAAAATGACACGCAACGATAACGTGCCGGTGGGGGAAGCAGGAATTTCATCATGGTAGTTTAGGCGGATATCTCCCGTGTTTCGCCGTTTCGTTCGCCATGCTGAAATCGACATGAATTTCGATCACGCCGACCTGTCACTGAAGGAAATATTCCAAGACCATCTGAGCTGCTGCGTCGAATGTGGCCAGGCTTTGGAGCGCCTGTTCGCCGAGCTCGATGCCGCGGAAACGCACATCGGCCTGATCCGGCAGCTGGAAGAAAAGGGCGATGCGCTGATGCGCAAAGCCTATGATGCGCTGGAGATCGCGCCTTATTCCGAACTGGTGCTGCTGATCCAGCAGTTCGCCAGGCATGTCGACGACATTCTCGACGGCCTGAACGATACCGCCCGGGTGATCGACATCTTTACGCCCCAGCAGGCGGAAACCGCCGCTCTCGATTTGGTCGCGATCACCCTGGGGATGGTTCGGCGGTTGTCGGCGGAAATGGATCACTATCCCGAAAACGCGCTCGCAGGTATCAAGCAATGCCGCGAGGAGCTCAAGGCATCGGAGGCGAGCGCGGACCAGGTGTATCACGAGTGGCGGAAATCCCACCGGCGCTACAGCACCCTGTCACTCCTGGCCGAATCCGACTGGACTGAGATTCTGGGAATCCTGGAAAAAACCACGGATTCCTGCTATCACGCGGCATTGCTGCTCGAGCGCATCACCAAGTACCGGCTCAAACAGGCGCCCTGAGGTGCCGGATGCCGGCCTTCCGCGTCCGCGGAAAGCCGGCAGTGGATTCCGCTCGGAAGCCGGAACGGCGCCTTACGCTCTCAGTAGCGCCTGCCGCCGCCGCCGCGCTTCGCGTCGCCGCCGGTGCCGCCTCGCCTCTCCGGCGGGCGGGCTTCGTTGACCATCAGGTTGCGCCCGTCCATATCCTTGCCGTTGAGTCCGGCAATAGCGGCCTGAGCCTCCTGGTCGCTGCCCATTTCCACGAACCCGAATCCCCTGGAGCGGCCGGTGGCGCGGTCCATGACCACCTGTGCCGATTTCACGGTGCCGTACGCTGCGAAAGTCCGTTCCAGATCGGTATCGCCGACACGATAGTTCAAGTTGCCTACATATAGCTTGCTGCCCACGAAAGACCCCCCATCGAGGTTCATGAAAACCCGCGATCCACAATAAAACAAAAATGCCTCATTCGACAGGGGCGGAGGCAAAAAAATATTCCATGCGTCTTCGCCGCCGTGACGGGCGCGTGTCGGGCTGCGCGGCTGAGGGCACTGCGAAGAACTTGGGGCAACCTCTGTCGGGCAAGAATGCTCCGCTAACATAACTGATCCAAGATTTTGAAAAATTGAGAAATATTGAGGCTAGACTTGGGGTTGACGACGGGAAACCCGCAGGAACGACGATTTTTCCAGGTCCCCTACGGGTTTTTTATGTGACATTCGTAGGCGAGCCGCTTATACTCTTGCCGCGACGCGTCCAACCAATCATCGCGCCGTCTCTTTTTTATCCCTCCCGATCCATTGAATCGTCTGCCTCGATTGGTGCCGTTTATCCCTTGAACGGCAGGCCGTCGCAGGACACTTAGCAAAATATGTCATCAGATTTGAATTCTGCCGGCCCGGCGTTTGCCGATCTTGGGCTGGCTCAGCCCCTATTGCGTGCCGTTTCCGAAGCCGGCTACGTCAATCCCACTCCGATTCAGGCACAGGCGATCCCGCTTCTGCTCGCCGGCGGCGATCTGCTGGCCGCGGCCCAGACCGGAACCGGCAAGACCGCCGGCTTCACCTTGCCGATTCTGCACCGGCTGCTGGAGAAACAGGCTCCGCGCCGGCCAAGGCGCCCGCGCTGCCTCATCCTCACGCCGACCCGCGAACTGGCGGCGCAGGTTCAGGAATCGGTCGAAACCTACGGCAAACACGTTCCTCTGAAATCCACGGTCATGTTCGGCGGGGTGGGACTCAATCCGCAGATTCGTGCCTTGGAACATGGGGTCGACATCCTCGTTGCCACACCGGGCCGGCTGCTCGATCACTGTGGGCAGAAAACCGTCGATCTGTCCGGTGTGGAAATCTTCGTGCTCGACGAGGCGGACCGCATGCTGGACATGGGGTTCATTCGCGACATCCGCCGAATTCTGGGACTGCTGCCGAAGCAGAGGCAGAACATGCTGTTTTCGGCCACGTTCTCGGACGAAATCCGGGCGCTCGCCGACGGTCTGCTGAACAATCCCGGCTACGTCGAAGTGGCGCGCCGCAACGCCGCTTCCGATCTGGTGGACCAGACCGTCCACTTGGTCGCCCAGGAACATAAGCGCGATCTGCTCAGCCACTTGATCCGCCAGCACGACTGGCGCCAGGTGCTGGTATTCACCCGTACCAAGCACGGCGCGAACCGGCTGGCGGAGAAGCTGGCCGATGAAGGCATCCCGGCAGCCGCGATCCACGGCAACAAGAGCCAGTCGGCGCGTACCAAGGCGCTGGCGGATTTCAAGGACGGCAGGGTGCCGGTCCTGGTAGCCACGGACATCGCGGCACGCGGTCTGGATATCGACCAGCTGCCGCACGTGGTGAATTTCGAGTTGCCGAACGTGCCGGAGGACTATGTCCATCGGATCGGCCGCACCGGGCGGGCCGGCAACGCCGGCTCCGCCGTATCGCTGGTGGCGAAGGAAGAGCTGAAGCTGCTGAACGGCATCGAACGTTTGATCAAACGCCCGATCCAGCGGGGCACGGTGGAAGGCTTCAGTCCGCCCCCCCGTGCACCGTTCGATCGCAGTGAGGACCGGCCGCGGCGTCCGCAGGACTTGCGCGACGCCGGCGGAAGGCAGTCTCCCGCGGGGCAGCCCAAGGCGCGGGCGGGCCTGGGGGCCCGCAACGCAGCCCCGCACTCGCCGAAGCCGCAACAGCGGCAGGGAGGCGGCCGGCTGCGCAGCCAGGGCGGCGGCAAGCGCGGTTGACGGCCCTTGCGAGCCGGCGGGTGCTCTGCCTTGCCGGCTCCTGGTGAGCCGCCGTTCATTTCGCTCAACAGTTTGTCACCCCGCGTTTTGTTGCCGGCGCCGCTCGCAGCGGATAGTCTGAACCTGGCCTTGGACAAGCCGTAGCGGCGTGGAGGGTTCCAACCGTTTCATGATCGGGGTCCCATTTTGATGGGAAGCCGTTTCCTACGTGTGTTGTCGAGGCTTCTTTCAGACAGCATTCGTGCGGAGGAAAGATCATGATCCTGAGCAATCTGACATCGCATCTGAAACTTCCCGGCATCGACCGTTTGGGGCTCGAAGTCGCGGTCCAGGACGTGCTGTCGGCGGTGATCCTGCTGACGTTCGCTTGCTTGATGGCGTTCGAGGTCCGCCGGGGCGTGCGTGGCAAACCCGTGGTGCGAAGGTCGTACCGCACGAACCTATGCCTGTTTCTGTTCAACGACCTGCTGATGTCCGCGTTGTCCGTGTCCTCTCTGCTGGTTTTGGCGGAGCGCCACGCCGGCGGTGGACTCCTGGCCGGTGTGAGCAATCCCTGGCTACGCGGGGCGCTGGCCCTGATTCTGCTAGATTTGGTGTTGTACCTGTGGCACTGGGCGAGCCATCGGCTGCCTTGGCTGTGGTTGTTTCACAAGGTGCACCATAGCGACCGTTCGATGAACGTGACGACCGGTTTCCGGCTGCATTTCGCCGAGGTGCTGTTGACGGTGCTGGTCAAAGCAGGCTTCATCGTGGTCACAGGTGTGCACGCCGCTCAGTTATTGCTCAGCGAGGCGCTGATCACTCTGGCTGTGCTGTTCCATCATGCCGATATTTCGCTCCGGGGCGAGCGCATATTGGGCCGTCTTTGCGTCGTGCCGAGCCTGCACCGTGTGCATCACTCGACGCTGCGCGGTGAGCACGATCGCAATTACGGTGCGCTGTTTTCCATCTGGGACCGGCTTTTCGGCACACTGCTGGAAGCCCGGCCGGCACAGATCGGACTGCGCGAGGTGGAGGCCCTGGGTTTTGCTGAAACCTTGAGATTCGGCTTCACCTATGCCTACGGGCCGGCGCCACGTCCCCTTCGGCTTCGCTCAGGGCGGGCATTGGAGCCGATGATTGCCGAAGCCGCCTATTTCCGGGCCGAAAAGCGGGGGTTCGTTCCGGGGTTCGAAATGTTCGACTGGCTGGCCGCAGAGCGCGAAATCGAGGAACGGATGAACGGTGGCCGTGGCAACGCTGGTAGCGGCCGGCGGGCTTCGTAAAGGCTGGACGATGGGCCATTTGTCCGCGTTCGCGGGGAAATGGCCCGAACGGTCTGGGAGTCTCGGAGTTACGGTTTTGTTTTAGGGCGCTCACAATTTAGACTATGCGCCGAAAGCACCGCCGCGGAGTGCTTTTTTTGCGTCCGAACTTCACCGGATCTCCGGCTCGGGCGCCGTTCCGCACGCCTTTAACACGAACCGCTTCGAGTGAACATTCCCCAACTGGCCGCCAACGTGGCCGAACGCTTCGCCCGCAGGCCATGGCGGGTCCTGGTTGTCGCCATTGCACTCTCGGTCCTGTCTCTCTGGGCGACTTCCCAGCTGCCGGTCTATACCTCCCGCCAGGCTCTACTGCCGCACGACAACGCCGTTGCGCAGCGTTTCGACGCTTTCCTGAAGAAGTTCGGAGCCGCTTCTGACCTGATCGTCGTTCTGGAAGGGGCGCCTCCGGACGACCTGAAGACATTTGCCGACGAACTGGCGACCGCTCTCGCTGCCGAGCCCGAAATTGCCCAGGCGACGGCACGGGTCGACCTGCGTTTTGTGCTGGAGCATGCCTATCTGTCGGTGGCCGACGACCGCCTCGAGGCGCTGGCCAGCATGCTGGAACGATTCGGGGCGGGCGCCATCCCCGGCGATGTCCCGCAGGTCGACGCCGCGCTGGACCGTCTTCGGGACCGGCTCGAAGAGGCGCCCGCCGCGCCCGATGCGCGCATCGACATGCCCGCGGCCGAGGCGGGGTTGAAACTGCTGGGGTCGCTGCTCGACGAGTGGCACCGCTGGCTCACCGCGGGCGAGGTGCCGGGGGCGCTCGACTGGAAGCGGCTGCTGGCCGGCCAGGGCGGGAGCGAGGTCGCCAACGATGGCTATTTCGTCTCCCGCGATGGCCGGATGTACTTCCTGTTCGTGCATCCAGCGAGCGCTTCGGAGGATTTCACCACCACCGGGCCGTTCATCGAAAAGGTGAGAGCCGTGGCGGCAGTCCAGACGGCCAAGGCACGCGCGGCCGGCCGCGCCACGCCGAAGGTGGGGCTGACCGGGCTGCCGGCCATCGAGTACGAAGAGCACGTCAGCATCCGTCACGACATAGCGCTGGTCGTCGGCTCCTCCGCCGGGCTGATCGTCCTCCTGATCCTGGCGGTGGTCCGGAGCTGGCGCTGGGCGCTGGTGATCTTCGTTCCCATGGGGCTCGGCGTGCTGTGGAGCCTGGGGCTGGCGCTGGTCACCGTCGGCCATCTCACCCTCATCACCGCCAGCTTCATCGCTATCCTATTCGGCCTGGGGGCGGATTACGGTATCTTCACTTCGGCCCGCATTGCGGAGGAGCGGCGCCGCGGCAAACCGCTGATCGAGGCGATCGGCGCGGGGATCGGCACTTCCTTCAAAGCGGTGTTCACCGCCGGCGGGGCCTCTGTGGTGATATTCGGCGCGTTGGCCACGGTGGATTTTCCCGGCTTTTCCGAGCTTGGGCTGGTGGCGGCCAAGGGCGTATTGCTGATCCTGGTCAGTACCTGGATGGTCCAGCCGGCGCTGTACGTCTTGCTGCCGCCGAAGCTCAAGCCAATGCCTGCCGCTGCTTCGGCCGGGGAGGTCGAGCCGGGCCGCCTGCCTTTCCGGGGAAGCGTCGCCGCGCTCCTGGTCGTGGGGTCGTTGGCTGCGGCGGCATTCGGTATCGGACGCGGCTACGAACTTCCCTTCGACTACGACGTGCTTTCGCTGTTGCCGAAAGATTCCGAAGCGGCCTACTACCAGAACCGCATGGTCGCGGAAAGCGACTACCAAGCGGAAGTGGTCATCTTTACCGCGCGTGACGTCGACGAGGCCCGGCGCATTGCGGCCGATGCGGCCAAGCTGGGTAGTGTGGCCAAGGTGCAGTCGCTCACGGACTTGTTTCCGACGGACGCCGAGGCGCGCGCCCTGACGGCCCGGCGCATCGGTGGGCTTGTCGCCGACGGTGGCTATGCGGCCAGGTTGGCCGGTTTCGCCGGCCTAGGCCTGCCGGATGGCACTTTCGGACGTGTGCGGACGCTTCTGGAAAAGGGGGGCGATTTCATCGACCAGTCGCAGGAACTGGCATTTTCGGCCGGGCACTCCGGCCTGGTAGCGGCTTTGGAAGACGTGCGGGGGCGACTGGATGAGGTCCGGTCTGGCATCGATGCTGATCCCGTCCAGGCGCGGGAGCGCAGCGGGCGGTTCTTCCGGGCGCTGCTGGCGGCGGCGGAGCGCGGCGCGGCGCTCCTGGCGGACTGGGGGCAGGCGCGGCCCATTACCCCAGACCAGCTTCCGCAGGCCCTGCGGGACCGGTTTTTCGCCGCCGACGGGACGGTCGCTGTGTACGCTTTTCCCGCAAAAACTGTGTATGATCCCGCCAACCTCGACAGGCTGATGCAGGAGATTTATGGCGTATCGCCCGAAGCGACAGGATTCCCGGCTACCCATCAGGTATTCTCCAAGTCCGTGGTGGAAAGCTTCACCCATGGAACCCGGGCGGCGGTGGCCGTCTGCCTGCTGTGGCTGGCGCTGGTGCTGCGCAACTGGCGCGGCTTCGCACTGGCTTCCATGCCCTTGCTGATCGGCGGCGGCTGGATGCTGGGGCTGATGGCCCTCGGCGGCATCCGCTATAACTATGCCAACATCATCGCGCTGCCGTTGGTCATCGCCCTGGCAGTGGATTACGGCGTGTGGTTCTCCCAGCGGTGGTTCGAGCTTAAGGACCGTTCGCTGAGTCAGATCAACCGAGTGGCCGGGCGCGTGATCGGGCTCGCCGCCGGGACCGAGCTGGCCGGACTCGGGGCGATCACCCTGGCGAACTACCGCGGGGTGTCCACCCTGGGCATCAACATCACCATCGGCCTCCTCTGCTGTCTGTCCGCGACCCTGTGGGTAGCGCCGGCGATCGGACAGCTTCTCGATTCAAGAAGGAAACCATGACACACAAGATTTCGCGCACTTTCCTCCTGGCGGCCCTGCTGGCTCCCCTCGTACCGGCACTGGCTGGCGACCCCGCCCCGGTGGTGGTGTGCTACCCGGGAGGACCTGTGAACGAGCACGACGCCGATCAGGCGATGGATGCGATGCTCCGGGTGGTGGAGCGGGTAGGACAATGGCCTGAGAAAAGTTTCAGCAGCGTGTTTACCGCGAAGGCGGCGGATTGCGGAAAACTCATGGCGGAAAAGAAGCCCGCTTTCGCGATCACCTCGCTCGGGCTCTACTTGGACATGCGCGGCCAATTCGATCTGGTGCCGGTGGTTCAGCCCCGGATCGACGGGCGCACCAGCGAGCGTTACCGGGTGGTGGCGCAGAAGGGCAGATTCCACGGCATGGACGAGATCAAGGGCAGAACGCTGGGCGGCACCGTGCTGGACGAACCGGCCTTCATCGGCAAAATCGTGTTTGCGGGGAAATATGATCCGGAAAAGGAATTCGCACTCCAGCCTTCGCGCCAGGCGATCCGCGCCCTGCGCTCGCTGGACAAGGGCGAGTTGGATGCGGTGATACTCAACGAGCAGCAATTCGCGGGCTTGAGCGCGCTGCAACTGGCGAACCCGGTCGAGACGGTCTTCACTTCCACGGAGATTCCGCTGATGGGCGTGGTGGCCAATACCAGGCTCGCCACTGCTGACGACCGGGCGCGGTTCGCCAGGGCGCTGGAAACGATGTGCGCCGATCCCGATGGCAAGAAACTGTGCGATCTGTTCGGCATCCAGTCTTTCGTAGCGGTGGATCCTGCCGTGTTCGATCCCATGGCCAAGCTCTGGCTGGCCCGGAACTGACGCTTTGCATACCGTGCGTCTGCTCGCGGCCTGCATTCTGCAGGTGGTCCTGGCCGGTTGCGGAGGGCTCCATCGGGAAGGTGTTCCTGCAGGCCAGCCTGCGGGTTGCCCTCGGCAGACGGCCGCCGCCTTGAGCGCCAGCCAGGAAGCGCTCGGCCCCTCCAGCGAAACGCCGGAATTGGAGTGCGCCCTGGATTTCCTGCGCGGTTCGGACGACCCCGCTCTGCGCCGCAGTTCCCTGGGTAGCCGGCTTTGCCTGCACCTCGCCGAACGCGATTCCGATCCGGCGGAGCGCGAGCGCTTTGCCTGGGAGGGCGTGAAGCTCGCCGAAACCGCGCTGGCGCAAGGCGGAAAAGATGACGGCGCCGTCCATTATTATCTGGCCGCAAACCTGGGACTTGCCGTTCGGGACGACATGACGGTGGCGATGGCCAACCTGCATCGGCTGGAAGCCGAGTTCAAGGCCGCGGTGAAGTTGAGCCCCGATTTCGATGACGGCGGCCCCTTGCGGCTCTTGGGCATGCTGTACCTCAAGGCTCCGGCTTGGCCGGCGGGGATCGGCGACGGCGACAAGGCGCTGGACCTGCTCGGACAAGCGGTGGAAAAGCATCCCGGGCACCCCCTCAACCATCTGTTCTACGCCCAGGCCCTGTGGGAAGTGAACGGCGAGAGCGAAGGCCGGCGCGTCAAGGAAGAGATGGCTGCCGGCTGGAAATTGCTGGAGTCCGGCAACTGGGGATACAACAAGAAGCCCTGGAAACAGGAGTTCGCCGATCTGCGCGAGGAGATCGGGGAGCCTGCCCATTAGAATTCTCTCTCGCTCCTCCAAGGCGCCGAAAATGAGCCGATCGACCGAAAATCAGGACCTCCCCGAACTGCCCCGCCGCCGCCAGGTCCGCACCGCCGGATTGAGCGGCAATTACTGGTATGTGGTCGAGATCGACGGCAGGCTCAAGCCCCGACAAGTCAAGCGGGTGCGTTTCTGGGGACAGGACATCGCATTGTTCCGCGACGCTGCTGGCGAACTGCATGCCGTGGAAGACCGCTGCCCGCATCGGCAACTTGCGCTGTCCCAAGGCTTCGTCGAGGACGGAAACCTGGTCTGCACCTATCACGGCTGGAAGTTCGATGGCTGTGGCAGATGCACCGAAATCCACCATGAGCTCGGGAAAGGACGCAGCAAGCTGCCCAAGATCCGCGTCAGGACCTACCCCGTCAAGGCGCAGTGGGGGCTCGTCTGGCTGTTCCCGGGCGATCCCGCCCTGGCCGACGGCACCCCGTTGCCGACGATTCCGCAGCTCGAAGGGGAGCGGCCCTGGCCATTTTTCCCGATCGACGTGACGATCAAGTCGCACTTTTCGATGATCGTGGAGAACGTCTGCGACTTCAATCACGAATACCTGCACCGGCACAAGCGCCCCTTCCTGCAGCCGACCCTGCGGGAGTGGAGGCAGGACGCCGACAGCGTTCGGGTCTACTACGACACTCGCTTCGACGGCAGTCCCGTCGCCAAGCTCTTCATGGAAGGCGGGGCGCGTGATCTCAACGAGATCGAGATCTGGTACCAGTACCCTTATCAGGGTTCCGACATCGGCGGCAAGTACATTCATTGGCTGTTCATGCTGCCGGAAGACGAGCGCACCACCCGCTGTTTCTTCGTCTTCCTGTTCGGCCCGATCCATATCCCCATCCTGAATTGGAAAATGCCCGAATTCCTGCGCAAGCCCATCCTCTGGTTCACCAACAAGTGGTACATCGAGCCCCTGTTGGGCGAGGACAAATGGGCGCTGGAATTGGAGCAGGACGGTTTCGAGCGCCATCCCGATGCGCCGCAGATCGAGCTCAATCCGGCCATCAGCTCGTTCCAGAAGCTGTCGCTGGAGAAATGGAAGGCTTACCAGCAGTCCATGGAGGGAGCCGGGCCAAAGCCGGCGGCAGACCCGGCATGACCACGCTGGTCACCGGCGCCACCGGCCATCTCGGCGCCAATCTGGTTCGGGCGCTGCTGGCCCGGGGCGAGAAGGTGCGCGCCTTCATCCGCCGACAAAGTGGCGTAGCGGCGTTGGACGGCTTGGCGGTCGAACGGGCTTACGGCGATCTGCGCGACCGCCGCTCGATCCGGGATGCGCTGGAAGGCGTGGAGCGGTTGTACCACACCGCGGCCTTCGTCAGTATCCGCGACGGCGACCGCCAGGAGCTGTTCGACGTCAACGTGGTCGGCACCCGCATGCTGATGCAGGAGGCGCGGCGGGCCGGCGTGCGTCGGGTGGTGCATACCAGCTCCTTCGGCGCGGTCGGCATCAACCCCCAAGGCGCATCGAACGAACACTGGACAGTCAGCCCATTCGAACTGGGCACCGACTACGAACGGACCAAGGCCGTGTCGGAACACGACGTGATCCTCGAAGCCGTGCGCGGCCTCGACGTGACCATCGTCAACCCGGCCGCGATCGTCGGTCCCTGGGATTTCCGGCCCAGCCTGGTCGGCCGTACCATCCTCGACTTCGCCCATGGCCGGATGAAGGCGTTCGTTCCCGGCGCCTTCGACTTCGTCCCGATGCGCGATGTGGTGGCCGCGGAGTTGCTGGCCATGGATAAGGGGGTCCGGGGCGAGCGCTATCTCGTCACCGGCGAACACCGCAGCATCGGCGAGATCCTGCAATGGCTGGAGGAGCTGACGGGGCGTCGGCGCCCGAAGCTGGCCGTGCCGCCGCGCCTCATGCAGGGGATCGCGCTGCTGAAGGATCCGCTGGAGCGCCGTTTTTTTCCTCGCAAGGCACCGCGCTTCAATTACCACTCCATCCGGTTACTCAACTCGGGCAAGCGCGGCGACTCCTCGCGCAGCCGGCGTGAACTGGGCCTGATCCCGACTTCCACCCGCGAAGCTTTCGCAGATGCGGTGGCGTGGTTCAGGGAGAGGGGGATGATTTAAGTCCGGGCTGGTCGCGCTGGGCTTCGTCCAGCGCGATGCGCGTGGAGGCCGGTGGCGGAGGCGAGTGCATGACCGTTACCGGCACGCCGAGCGAGGCCCAATGATAGAGCCAGCCGGCATCCTCTGGCGCCTTGGGCCAGCGCACGTTGTGCTTCTGGGTCGACATGTTGACGCAGCCATGGCTGGCGGGGTGGCCGAAGCCGTTGTGCCACCAGGCGCCGTGGAATGCGTAGTCGGAATGGAAATACTGCGCGTAGGGGACGTTCTCCACGATGTAGTGGCCCTTTTCCCCTTTTTTTGCCCTGCTTTTCATGGTCTTCGTGGGGAAGCGGGCGTAGATGTAGAACGAGCCGGTGACCGTCGGCGTCTTCGGTTTGCCGGTGCTGACCTTGAAGGCTCGCACGGTCTGGCCGTTCTCCACCGCCGTCATCGTCTGGGTATCGAGATAGACGAAGATTTTCCGGTCGGTCCCGGTCGAGAAGCTCAAATCCAGCGGCGGCTCGAGGTAGCCTCCCAGGGGGCTGCGGAAAGCGCCGTGTTCCGCGTTGACCTGTATCACGCTGGTGGGTGGCCAGCCGTTGAGCGGGGTGAATTGCAGCCGGGTTTTACCGATCCAACCCCATCTCCCGTTGACTTCCTTTCCGTCCCGAGTCTGGATCCGGACCTCCCTGCCGGCATTTTCCCGTTCGGCTAAAGGCTCGCTGAATGTAATCTGTAAAGGCATCGCCGTGCCGAGATTGTCCGCGCCGCGCAGGTTGACTTCCGCCGACACGGGCGGCGGGGTCGAGATGCGCAGTTCGAACGGCGGCAGCGGCACGCCCGTGGCGGTTTCCCAGCGAATCTGGGTCGGATAGGTGCTCCCCTGTGCGTAGTCGGCGGCCGAAAGCTTGAAGGTGCTGCGGGTTTCGTCCGGTTGAACGGTCAGGCTCAGTTCGCCGACGGGCTCGAGTTTACCCACCGGCTGATCAAACCGGAGCGTCACCGACGCGTCCGGAGCCAGACTGCGATCCGCCGGCCCTTCCAGCGTGGGGATGCCCACGGTCGTAAATTCCAGCACTTCGGTCTGCCGCTGGTCGAACCAGGAGCGCTCCACCGTCGCGGTCAAGGTGTAGTGCTTACCGAAAGCCAAGGGCCTGTCGAGCTCGAAACGGTCCAGCCCTTCGGCAGCGGCCACCAACGCCCCTCCGTCTTCCCGCAGTTCCACGGTCGCGATCCGGGTGCCCACGCCGAGCGGTTCCACAGTGACGGACTGGCGTGGATCGGCCATGGAGGCGCCGTTCGCCGGATAGGTCAACATGCCGAAGGGGGAGAGGCGGGTGCGCAGTTCCGCGGCGAGCAGAGCGGTTGCTGCGATCGCTAGTACGCCGACCAGCACTCGGCCGGTCGACGTCCGGAATACGCGTGCGGTTGAAATGTCGTTCACGCTGGTTCTCCCTGTCTTCGGCCGCGAGCCGAGGCGCCAATTTTATCCGGATTAGGGATCGTTGACTTGCTTTTCACATTGCCTTCGTACAGTGTGCGCGGCTGGGCATCGCGTGCCCAACCCGCACCTCAACTATCATAATGGAAGCCAAGTATGGAACCACACCGTTATCGCCCCGTTGCCGCAGCGCTCATCGTGACCCTGGTCGCCCCCCAGACGAGCTGGGCAGCCGTACCGACTCAAAGTCCTGGGGATCTCCTTACCCGCTCTCCAATTCGCCACCTCATCGTCGTGTCCGGCGAAAACCGCGGATTCGATCATGTCTTCGGGACCTATACACCGCCTGACCCGAAACAGAAAATCTGGAACCTGCTTTCGCAGGGTATCGTGACGAGTGACGGAACCCCTGGCCCCAATTTTCAGCTTGCGCAGCAGCAGCAGGCTCGGAGCTCGGACACCTTCGAGCTGAGTCCGACGCAGACCGGGCCTTTCGATGCCCTGCCGCAACCCAATACCACCCTGAATGCCCTGCCGGTCGGGCCTTGCATTTTGGCCGGCCTCCTATACAGCAGCGATATATTTTGCAGCGATCCGGGGATCGACGCAGCGTACGATGATCTGCTGAGCGCCGGCGGGAGCGGGCAGTCGTTTTATTATCCTTCATTCGGTTTCACGCCCGTCCCTGATTGCCGTTATCCTTCGACTTTGCCGAATGGCCCCTATTCGATCGTGGGTGCGTCGGTACTGAACAACTGCGGTACGCCGGTACTGGCGGACAAGATCACGCCCGTCGAGTTCAGCAGCCATACCGGGGACCCGGTTCACCGGTTCTATCAGATGTGGCAGCAGTCCGACTGTTCCGCGGATCACATGACCTTCGGCAATCCCAGCGGCTGTAAGGGCGACCTGCATACCTGGGTCGCAACCTCCGTGGGTTGGGATATCACGAAGCCTCCGGTGACCGACCAGGATACTTATCAAGGCGGCGTTGCCATGGGATTCTACAACATGGCGCAAGGCGACTGGCCCTATTTCCGGGAGTTGGCGGAGAACTACGCCATCAGCGACAACTATCACCAGCCCGTCATGGGTGGTACGGGCGTCAGCTCGCAGTTCATGCTGACCGGCGACGTTTACTACTACACCGATGCGAACGGCCGCCCGGCCAAGCCGGCCGCCGATCTGATCGAGAATCCCGATCCGATTGCGGGT
Source organism: Methylococcus mesophilus (assembly GCF_026247885.1). Classification (NCBI taxonomy): domain Bacteria; kingdom Pseudomonadati; phylum Pseudomonadota; class Gammaproteobacteria; order Methylococcales; family Methylococcaceae; genus Methylococcus; species Methylococcus mesophilus. The sequence continues at coordinate 3,794,647 of NZ_CP110921.1, forward strand.
ACCAATAATTTCTACATCAACGACGCTTTCGGCAAAGAGGATGGCGGGAGCACTGGCGTGGGGTTCACCAATTGCTCCGACATGACTCAGCCAGGTGTGAAAGCCATTGTAGACTACCTGCATTCGTTGCCCTATAAACCATTTAATGGTGGCAACTGTGCGCCGGGAACCTGGTATCAGGTCAACAACGACTACCCGTATTACAACACCAAGGGCGACGTCATCAGCGATGCCGACAAGAATGAATTCCCGGGCGGACCGGCCTATGCCATCGGTCCTCAGACCATTCCCACGATCGGCGATGTGCTTTCACGCCGCTGGGTGTCGTGGAAATATTATGGGGAAGGCATGAGTGTCGCCGATCAGGCGGCGCCGAAAAACACGCTTTACTGTGCCATATGCAACGGCTTCCAGTATTCGCGATCGATCATGACTTCCCCATTGCGGAACAACCTGGTCGATCTGGATCAGCTCTACGCAGACATTGCCTCAAACACGCTTCCGGCCGTTTCCTTCGTCAAGCCCGACATTTTGCTCGACGGCCATCCGGGCACCTCGACCCCGCCGCTGTTCGAGGCCTTCATCCGGAAACTGGTGGAAGCCGTCCGTGCCAACGATCGGCTTTGGCGGGACACAGCCATCCTGATCACCTTCGACGAAGGCGGCGGCTATTACGATTCGGGATACATTCAGCCGATCGACTTCTTCGGCGACGGACCGCGTACGGTCATGATCGCGGTCTCCCGATTTGCAAAGCAGGGGCATGTCGACCACACCTACGCCGATCACGCTTCGATCCTGAAGTTCATCGAGTGGAACTGGCTCCTTAAGCCGCTTTCCAAGCGCAGCCGCGACAACCTGCCCAATCCCATCGCTTTGCCGATCGCCCCGTATTTCCCTCTCAATAGCCCAGCCGTGGGCGACCTCCGGAGCCTGTTCGATTTTCGCAGGTCCAGGACTCACTGAGTCCATGGGAACCGGCGCCGCCCGGATGTTCGCATCCGGGCGGTGTCAGAATGGGGATGGCGTCGACTTGCGGGCCCGGAACACGTAAAGTGTCGCGGTCTTGAACTATCGGCGCCGTGCAAGCCGGTTCCGCAAACAGGAAGCCATGACCAACTACTCCGAAAATCTCGAAAGGCATCTCACCCAGGAAAATCCGGTGCTGCTGGGCGCGGCGCGGAGTTTCGAGGAATTGGACAACGTCGCCCGCGAACTGGGCCTGATCGACCCGGAATACGCCAGCGCCGGCCAGATATCCTGGTGGCCGGTGATTTCGGTGTTGGGTACGTTTTCCGCCGGCAAGTCGACCTTCATCAACCACTTGCTGCAAACCAGGATCCAGCGTACCGGCAACCAGGCCGTGGACGACAAGTTCACGGTCCTGAGCTATTCCGACGATACGGAATCCCGGACGCTGCCGGGCATCGCCCTGGATGCCGATCCCCGCTTCCCTTTCTTTCAGATCAGCAAGGAAATCGACCAGGTGCTGCAGGGCGAGGGCGACCGCATCAACGCCTATCTGCAGCTTAAGACCTGCGGCAGCCCTTTCCTCAAGGGCAAGATCATTATCGATTCTCCCGGATTCGACGCCGATCCACAGCGCGATACCATCCTGGCGATCACCAAGCACATCATCGACATCTCGGACCTGGTACTGGTGTTTTTCGACGCCCGCCATCCCGAACCCGGTGCGATGAAGGACACCTTGCGCTATCTGGTGACCGAGACCATCAAGCGCCACGACTCCAACAAATTCCTGTTCATTCTCAACCAAATGGACACGACGGCACGGGAGGACAATCCAGAGGAGGTCGTAGCGGCCTGGCACCGGGCCCTGGCCGAATCGGGGCTGGTCACCGGGCGGTTCTACACCATCTTCTCGCCCGACGTATCCGTGCCCATTGCCGACGAGACCCTGCGCCAGCGCTATCTGCAGCGCCGCGACCGCGACTGGGCGGAGATCAACGCACGCATTCAGCAGCTCGAAATCGAGCGCTCCTACCGCATCCTCGGCACCCTGGAACGCCTGGTCGAGGAATTCCAGGATGTGGCGTTGCCCGAGATCGAGAAGGTCTTCAAGACCTACCGCAAGCGCCTGATCCGGACCGACTGCGCGACCTTCCTGCCGGTGCTGGGGGCCGCCGGATATGGCATGGTGGAGTTCGTCCCGCTGGAACCGAACCTCCTGGTGATGGCGGGTTCGGGCGTGCTGGCGGGCCTGCTGCTGGTGTGGTCGCGGGTCCATGTCGTGCTGAGCAAGTTTTTTTCAGCGCTGGGGGTGCGAACCCTGAAGAAGCGGCAGAAGACGCTCAACATCCGCTGGGACATGGTCCGCGGTTTCCGGGCGAATGCCTTGCCGTGGCCGTTTTTCCGCAAGCCCGGACTCATGGGCTGGAGCCGGCGCTGCGAGGCGCAGCTGTTCTCGATCCGGCAGCGCTGCAAGGAATCGATCCAGTCGCTGAACGATTTGTACACGAATCCGTCGGGCAGGTCGGAAACAGTGCGGCCGGTCGAGACGGTATTACCGCTGGAAATCGAGTCTGCGGCCGAGCCGGTTTCAGCGATTCCGGACGAGATGGAGCCAGGCCCGGAGCCGTCGCAGGAGTTGCCCACCCGGCCTGAACAAGAATCTCCCTAGCTCGCCTGGTCGTCCCTTCGCGTCGAAGGGGCCAAAAGTTTCATATTCCGGCGATAGGCTTTCGGCTGCGCGGCGCGTGCAAACGCATGCAGGCCGGAGCGCGGACATTCAACGGGAGGTTTGAGATGCAATTGGGAATGATCGGCTTGGGCCGAATGGGGGCTAACATGGTTCGGCGGCTGCTGCGCGCCGGCCATGAGTGCGTGGTGTTCGACCTCGACCGGGCTGCGGTCGAAGCCCTGGCGGCGGAAGGCGCGGTCGGCGCATCTTCGCTCGAGGCGTTTGCGGCGGCACTCGCCCCGCCGCGGCCGGTTTGGCTGATGCTGCCGGCCGCTGCGGTCGACCGCATGGCGGAGCAACTCGCCGGCGTACTGGAACCCGGAGACATCCTGATCGACGGCGGCAACTCCAATTACGTCGATGACATCCGGCGCGCGGAAAGTCTGGCCGAGCGCGGGCTGCACTACGTGGACGTGGGGACCAGCGGCGGCGTCTGGGGGTTGGAACGCGGCTATTGCCTCATGATCGGAGGCGAAGCTGGGCCCGTGGCTCTTTTGGAGCCGATCTTTAAGGCACTGGCGCCGGGCAGGGGCCAGATTGCCGAAACTGCCAGCCGCGAGGACAGCCGCGGCACTGCCGAGCAGGGTTATCTCCATTGCGGGCCTGCCGGCGCCGGGCATTTCGTCAAGATGGTCCACAATGGCATCGAGTACGGCCTGATGGCGGCTTATTCCGAAGGATTCAACATCCTCAGCCGCGCCAATATCGGCAAGGCGGGCAAGACTCAGGATGCCGAAACCGCGCCCCTGCGCCATCCCGAGCATTACCGCTACGACCTGCCGGTCGCCGACATCGCCGAGTTGTGGCGGCGCGGCAGCGTGGTGTCCTCGTGGCTGCTCGACCTCACCGCCGAGGTGCTGGGCGGCGATCCCGATCTGGCGAAGTTCAGCGGCAGGGTGTCCGATTCCGGCGAGGGCCGCTGGACGGTAGCGACCGCCATCGACCAAGGCACCCCGGCGCCGGTGCTCAGCGCCGCGCTATACCAGCGTTTTTCCTCCCAGGGTGAGGATGAATTCGCTCGCAAGGTTCTATCGGCGATGCGTTTCGCTTTCGGCGGGCATGAGGAAAAGTCATGAACGTCGAATTCTCGCCGGTGCATATCGGGGATTCCTGCGTCATGGTCATCTTCGGGGCCACCGGGGACCTGACCAAGCGCAAGCTGGTGCCGGCCCTGTACAACCTCGCCAAGGCGGGGCTGCTGGCGAAGAAATTCGCGGTGGTCGGCGCTGCCTTCGACGACATGGATACGGAAGCCTTCCGCCGCCATCTTTCCGAAGCGATCCACGAATTCGCCGCGGTAGAGCTGGACGATGCCCTGTGGGGTGGGCTGGAGGAGCGCATCTTCTTCGCCCAGGGCGATTTCCGCGACGCCGATTACTACCGCCGGCTGAAGGACCTGTGCGACCGGGTCCGGGGCGAACTCGGCATCGAGGACAACCATTTCTACTACCTCGCGACTGCGCCGATGTTCTTCGGCGAAATCGTCCAGCAGCTCGGCCGGGCGGGTATGGCGCAGGAGCCCGCCGGCCACTGGCGGCGGGTCATCATCGAGAAGCCGTTCGGGCGTGATCTGGACTCGGCCAGGGCGCTGAATGCCGAGATCAGGCAGGTGCTGCACGAGCACCAGATCTACCGGATCGACCATTACCTCGGCAAGGAAACCGTGCAGAACATCATGGTGTTCCGCTTCGCCAACAGCATCTTCGAACCGATCTGGAACCGCCGCTACATCGACCACGTGCAGATCACCGCCGCCGAGACCGTCGGCGTGGAACGGCGCGGCGGGTACTACGAGAATGCCGGCTGCATGCGCGACATGGTGCCCAACCATTTGTTCCAACTGCTGTCGCTGACGGCCATGGAGCCGCCGATTTCGTTCGAGGCCGACGCGGTGCGTGATGAACAGACCAAGGTGCTGCGCGCCATCCAGGCGCCGACGCCGGAAGAGGTGCTGAGCAGGATGGCCCGCGGCCAATACCGGGAAGGTTCGGTGGACGGCGAGCCGGTGCCGGCCTACCGCGCCGAGCCGAACGTGGCGCCGGATTCGCATACCGAGACCTTCGTGGCCCTGAAGCTGAACCTGGACAACTGGCGCTGGGCCGGCGTGCCGTTCTATCTGCGCACCGGCAAGCGCATGCCCAAGCGGGTGACGGAGATCGCGATCCAGTTCCGGCGCGCGCCCCTGGTCCTGTTCCGGAACACCCAGATCGAGCAGTTGCAGACCAACCGGCTGGTGATCCATCTGCAGCCGAACGAAGGCATCTCGCTCCAGTTCGGCGCCAAGGAGCCCGGCCCGGTCATGAAGCTGGGCGCGGTCAAGATGGATTTCGACTACGAGGACTATTTCGGCGCGAGTTCCAGCACCGGCTACGAACGGCTGCTACACGACTGCATGACCGGCGATGCCACGCTGTTCCAGCGCGCTGACATGGTCGAGGCCGGCTGGAGCGTCATCCAGCCCATTCTCGACGTCTGGAAGGCGCTGCCGCCGCGCGCGTTCCCCAATTATGCCGCTGGGACCTGGGGGCCGAAAGAAGCCGACGAGCTGCTGGAAGAGGACGGCCGGCATTGGGCCAACGCCGTGTAGTCCGGTGCCGAAGCGCATCGGGCTGATCGCCGATACCCACGGCCTGCTGCGTCCGGAGGCCGTCGCGCTGCTGGCGGGCAGCGATCTCATTCTCCATGCCGGCGATATCGGCCATCCCGGGATTCTCGATGGCCTGCGCGAATTGGCGCCGGTGGTGGCTGTGCGCGGCAACAACGACCGCGGCGCCTGGGCCGAGAGCCTTGCCGAAACCGCGGTAGTCGAATGCCCGGGCCTTGCCTGCTACGTGCTGCACGACTTGCAAGCGCTGGCGATCGACCCGGTGGCCGAAGGTTTCGGCGTCGTGGTTTCCGGCCATTCCCACCGCGCTGCGATCCGCGAAAGCGGCGGGGTGCTCTATCTCAATCCGGGCAGCGCCGGTCCCCGGCGTTTCAAGCTGCCGGTCAGCGTGGCCCTGCTCGACATCGCCGACGGCGCGCCTTCGGCCCGGATCGAATGGATCGCCGTCTGATGCCGGGTTTTCAAAACGCGCCGGCGATACGCTCCAATGCCTCGGCGATGATGCGCCTCGGGGCGCCGATGTTGAGGCGCATGAACCCGCTGCCGGCTTCGCCGAACGTGATTCCGGGATTCATGCCGACCCGCGCCTTGCGTACGAAGAATTGCTTCAGTTCCGCATCGCTCATGCCCAGTGCGCGGCAATCCAGCCAGACCAGATAGGTTCCCTCCGTCGGGATCGGCCGGATGGCCGGCGCGTGGCGGCCGAGGAAATCGGCCACGAAGTCGCGGGTCTCGGCGAGATAGGGCAGCAAACGCTCCAGCCAGCCTTCGCCCTCGCGGTAGGCGGCTTCGAAGGCGGTGAGGCCGAACGGTGTCGAGGCGCCGATGTGGAACAGTTCGTAGATCTCACGCAGCGCCTTGCGCCGGCCGGCGTCCGGGACGATGAGGGCGGACAGGCCTAAGCCGGGGATGTTGAAAGTCTTGGACGGTGCGACCGCGGTCAGGATGGTGGGGGCGTTGTCCGCCAGCGCGGCCAGCGGCGTGTGCCGGTAGCCTGGATAAACCAGATCGTGATGGATTTCGTCGGACAGCACGGTCATGCCATAGCGGTCGGCGATGCGTGCCACTTCCGCCAGTTCGTCCTGCGACCACACCCGCCCGACCGGGTTGTGCGGCGAGCACAGGATCAGGAGCCGGGCGCCTTCGGCGGCCCAGCGCTCCAGCCCCTCGTAGTCCATCCGGTACCGCCCCTGCTCCAGCCGCAGTGGATTCAGCGCCAGCCGGCGGCCGGGAACGGTGACCGCCGTGAAGAAGGGATGGTAGACGGGCGGCTGAATCACCACGGGGTCGCCGGGTTGCGTGAAGGCCATCACCGCGGCGTGGAGCGAGGGCACCACGCCGGGGGAAAGGAGTATCCATTCCTCCCGGATTTCCCAGCCGTGACGTTTCTTCATCCAGGCGATCAGTGCTTCGTACAGGCTGTCCGGGCACAGGGTGTAGCCGTAAATCGGATGGGCCGCGCGTTCCGCCAAGGCCTGCGTGATTGCCGGCGGCGCGGCGAAGTCCATGTCGGCGATCCACAGCGGAATCACGTCGTCGCTGCCGAAATAGGCGCCGCGCCCCTCGTATTTGACGGATGCGGTGCCCGTGCGCGGGATTTCGAGGTCGAAGTCCGAAGCCACCCGGTTGTTCTCCTGGAGTCGTTCAAAGATCCTAAAGTTTAACGGATGGCGCCGCCGAAGGGCGGTGATGCAGCGCTTCACAAAAGAAATAACCCACTTGCCTTCTGGGGATATAGAATGCCGCGACGAGCGGTGCATGCTCCGCTCAAGCCCTCATCACCCTTGGAATCTTTCGAGTGCCAGACCCATGAAAATCGCCAACAGCGTCACCGATCTCATCGGCAATACCCCCTTGGTTCGAATCCGCCGGCTCAGCGCAGGCTGCGGGGCGGAGGTCGTCGCCAAGCTCGAATTCTTTAACCCGGCCCACAGCGTCAAGGACCGCATCGGCGCGGCGATGATCGACGCCGCCGAGCAAGCCGGCCTGATCGGCCCGGACACCGTCATCGTCGAACCCACCAGCGGCAACACCGGCATCGCCCTGGCCATGGTCTGCGCCGCGCGCGGCTACCGCTGCTTACTGACCATGCCCGAAACCATGAGCAAGGAGCGTCGCATGCTGCTGCGGGCCTACGGGGCCGAGCTGATCCTGACGCCGGGCCCGGAGGGTATGGGCGGAGCGATCCGCAAGGCGGAGGAACTGGCGGCTTCGGATTCGAAGTATTTCATGCCGCAGCAGTTCAAGAACGCGGCGAATCCAGAGGTTCATCGCAAGACCACGGCGGAGGAAATCTGGCGCGATACCGACGGCAAGGTCGATATCGTCGTGGCCGGGGTCGGCACCGGCGGCACGGTCACCGGGATCGGCGAGGTGCTGAAATCGCGCAAGCCTACCCTCCAATGCGTCGCGGTGGAGCCGGATGCGTCGCCGGTGCTCTCCGGCGGCGAGAAGGGGCCGCATCCGATCCAGGGCATCGGCGCCGGCTTCGTACCCCCGATTCTGAATACCTCGATTTACGACGAGGTCATCCGGGTGAAGAGCGACGACGCCTTCGAATTCGCCCGGCGTGCGGCCCGCGAAGAGGGGCTGCTGGTGGGCATTTCCTCGGGTGCGGCGCTGTGGGCCGCGCTGGAATTGGCGCGCCGTCCGGAAAATGCCGGAAAGCTGATCGTCACGATCATCCCCTCGTTCGGCGAGCGTTACCTCAGCACCGCGCTATTCGCGGATCTGGCGGACTGACGGTTCGGGTAGCGGCGTGAACCGGGGCTGCGAGTCCTGTATCTTATCGGTCCGGTGGGGCGAAGGCCCGTGTCGAAATAAGAAAACGATGGAGGAGAAATTATGATCGGCGGCATAGTCGCAATTCTGATAGCGATCTGGTTCTACCGTTCGGCCGAAGGGCGCGGGTTGCCCGCGGTGCAATGGGCATTTGCCGGTCTGCTGGCCTATTACGTACCGAATTTCGTCTGGAGTCTGGTCGTGGCCAAACCCCTGATGGCCGAGTTCCATGCCAGATCGGCCGTCATGATGGCCGGTGTGATCGGGCATTCATCCGTGGTGGTGGGGGCGGTGGTGGCGGTAGCCGTTCGCCATTATTTCCTGCTGCGGGCTCCGACCAACGGTTGAGCCAAGAAAAAGCGCGGGGGAGACCGGCTCCGCCCGCGTTTTGTTTGAACTTGGCGCCGCAGGGATTACAGCTTGTCGGCGTTCTGGCTCAGATAGGTGGCGACGCCTTCCGGGTCGGCCTTCATGCCGCTCTGGCCCTTGTTCCAGCCGGCCGGGCAGACTTCGCCGTGCTCCTCGTGGAACTGCAGGGCGTCCACCATGCGAATCAGTTCGTCCATGTTGCGGCCCAGCGGCAGGTCGTTGACGACCTGATGGCGCACGAGGCCGGACTTGTCGATCAGGAAGGTGCCGCGATAGGCCACGGCCGCGCCTTCGACTTCGACATCGTAAGCCTTGGCAATCGCATGGCTGACGTCGGCGACCAGGGTGTACTTGACCGGTCCGATGCCGCCCTTGTCGACCGGGGTGTTGCGCCAAGCATTGTGGGTGAACTGGGAGTCCACCGAAACGCCGATCACTTCCACGCCGCGCTTCTTGAGCTCATCGACGCGGTGATCCAATGCGATCAGTTCCGACGGGCAGACGAAAGTGAAATCCAGCGGGTAGAACACGATGGCGGCGTACTTGCCCTTCGTTTCCTTCGAAAACCAGTAGCTGTCGACGATGGTGCCGCAGCCGAGGACCGCCGCGGCTTTGAAATCCGGGGCCGGTTTGCCTACGAGAACGCTCATTTACAGATCTCCTTTGAATGAATGGACGGTGTTGAATCGCGGTGCCGGGCGAAACCTCAGGTCCAGCCCGGCGACCCTCTAAATTTGAGAGAGAGCCGGAAATCGGCAACCGGATTGTACACAAAAATACTCAGAAATAGACCAGCGCCGGTGTTCACAGCGTGGAGTGCGAGAAGGCGTCCATCAGGTCCTGCCATACCGCGCCGATCACGGGATCCGGGAGTCCGCAGATGCGTGTGATCAGGCCGCCGTCGCGGTGATAGAGCTCGACGGCGGCTCCGGATTGAGCATCGTCGTCCTGGTCCGCCAGGTAAATCTGTCCGATCATTCGCTCTTCCAGCCCGAGGCTGAATTGATCGCCTTCTATCACGATGTGTCCGCTTTCCCGTACGCATCGGCGCAAGGGGCCCATGAACAACTGCCCCACTCCCGTGCTGCTCAGATAAACCATGCAGGGCAGGCCGATATTGGCCAGCAGGCCGAGGCGTTCGCACAAAGCTTCCAAGCCCAGCGGTACCCCTGGTTTGACCCCGGAGACGCTTTGCGGCGGAAGGTGCGGCGGGTGCAGATGTCCCCGATTCAGGCCGGTGAAGGGATCAGACATATGCGGCTCCGTTTTTCGTTCAGCGGGAGTAGCAGGATGACCTGCAAGGTCTAGGACGGGTAAGCGATGACGCGGGGAAGGTCCCGGGTGTTCGCTGCCGCCCATTCGAGATTCCATTCAGCAAATAAAGTGCCACGGTCATTGCCGGCGCATTCGGGCCGCGGGAGACCGCTTGATTCGGCGATCAGGATAGCGTTCCGAATTTAACGGAGTATGACGTCGGCTGTGTGGACTCACCCAGGAGCGAGGGAAATCGCGCTGGATCACTCGGTGCCGCCCGCCCTCAAGGCGCCCGCGGATAGCGCCGTTCCAGGTCGGTGAGGAAACGGTCGATCTGCCTCAACCCGCCATAGAGGACTTTGGGCGCGCGCCGGTGCATCCAGCGCTCCATGCGGTGCCCCATCCGCGGCCAGAGAATGAGCGTGCCGGCGACCCAGAAAGGCGTCCCGATAACGCCCGGTGCCACTTCGGCGACGATGCCGGCAGTCACCAACAGCCAGCCGACGTCGCGCGGCAGGCTTTCGAGATAACGGATGGCCGTTCCAGGCTCGGGGTGATCGATACGCGCCGGCAGGCGGATTTCACTGGCGGGAGTTTTCCGCGGGCGTTCTGTTACTGCCTTTTCTTCGGGTATTGCCACGGATTGTTGCCGCATGACGAGAACCTGGGGCTTCGCAGTCTGCGCTTCCGCCGTTACAGAAGGATGAAATTTTTTGGGCCGGGGATGGCTTGCCTTGGCACCGCTATCGCCAGGGGGAGGAAAAAACTATCCCCGCAGGGAGCGGGGATAGCGAAGAACTGCGTCGGTTGCGGAGGGGCTCAGGTCGTTGCCACGCTTTCCTCGGAAGCAGCGATCGATGCCTGGTCTTCCTTGTGCTTGGTGAAAGCCTTGACCGCGGAGTCCGCGCCGTCGCACACGCCTTTGGCCATGGCGCTGTTCTTGGGAATCAGGCTGCCGATCATCAGGCCGCCGAACACCACGCCGTAGGTGATGCCGTAAGAGCCCGTATAGACGACCTTGGAGACGGTGCGTCCCAAGGCGGGAACGAATTCGCCCGCGGCCTTGCGCGCCTGACTGGCGCCTTCCTTCAGGCCTTCCACGGCCACAGCGACCGCCGTGAGCGCTGTGGACTTGGAGGCTTCCGTTTCGGCAGTGGATTCCACCGAAGTTTCCGCTGCGGAAAACTCGGTCGAGGTTTCAACGGTGCTTTCTACATCGGTATCCTGAGAAGCTCGGGATGAAGGTCTCTTAGCCATCAATACTTTCTCCTGCTAACACAGTTGAGCCGATTTTTCCGCCGCCGGGCTTTGGGAGCGGCGGCAGAAAATCCTGGTTTTCGTCGTGGGAAAACCCTGAAAACGAATATAACAAGATTTTAGTCTTGCGTCGTACACGACATTGTGACGGTCCGAGCCGGCGTTACTCTTGTGGGGGCGCCCGGCGGTGCTGCCGTTCCGTCCAAAGCTCCCGCACTCTGCGGAACAGTACGGATACCACATGTGCGATTTCCATCGCCGCGGTGCGGGCGAAAGCCGACATCAGGCCCTTCAGTTCAGGCCAATGGCGGTGCCAAAGCCCGATCCATTCGGGAGGAAGGCGGGGACAATAGCGGACTACGTCGATCCGCCGCTTGTGCAGCCAGTGGATCATGCCGGTCAGGTAGAGCGCCAGGGGAAGGAAACCCGCCAGGAATGCCAGGATGCGGCCGGTCGTGCCGAGCAGGCTGCCGTTGTGCAATGGGCGGATGGCGTCGACGAAGCGCTGACCCCGGCTGAAGTTGGCGGAGTTGCGGCTCTGGCGGATTTGGCCGCTGTAGGGGTCCACCCAGACGGCGGTAAGGGCGTGATGCTCTCCGGGCCTGCGGAAGTCCACCCGGTACATGCCGTTGCTTGCGCGCGGGGTGGTCACGCCGTCGACGGCGGCGTTCGGAAACAAGCCGCGGGCCATCAGTATGGCCTGGGCCAGGTTCAGCGGGCTGTCGGAAACGGCGGACGAAGCGGCGGTTTCTTCCGCATCGGGCGCCTCATGATGCCCGAAGTCCGAGGTGCCGGTCACGGTCGTCAATAACGAGGGAAAAGCGAGATGCAGCCCGGTGAGGACGGCAGTCATCAGTATCGGCAGGCCGTAAATGCCGGCGACCCGGTGCAGATCGAAAATCCTGCGCTTGAAACCGGCCCTGGGTTTGACCGTCAGCGCCTGCCGCAGGCGGTGCCTGGCCGGCAGCCATAGGCGCAGGCCGGTCACGAGGCTGGCCAAGAGCGCCAGGCCGGTCAGGCCGACGAGCGTCCGGCCGAATCCGCCGAGCAGCCATTGGGAATGCAGGCGGTAGACCCAACTCGCGAACGTATGTCCCCAGAACCGGTTCGCCAGTATTCCTCCGGTGTAGGGATCGATGGCCACCATGAGCGGGGCGTACGGTTCTTCACTGGTTTCGACCGGTTTGTCGTACCAGGCGATCGCCGGGCTGTCGGACGACTCCGGGAATTGCAGCCGCCAAGCCCCGAAACGTCTGGGGTGGGCGGATTTCACGGATGCCATCAACTGGTCCGGCGACAACTCGGTGCCGGGGCGGGGGATCACCGTGAGCTCCGGATTGAGCCAACGGTCGAGTTCGGGTCCGATCAGGTTCAGGCTGCCGGTGAATCCTGTGAGGACGAACAGAAACCCGACGCTCAAGGCGAGGGTCGAATGAATCCTGAGCCAGTGCTGGCGACGGCGCCGCCGGTTCGTAGTCATTCCGTTTTTCTCAAGGTTCCGTGGAGGATGAGGCCGGGGTTTGCCGGCGATGCTTCGAAGCAAACCGTCCCGGCAGCCGGGCCGCTTCCTGCAGTCCCCAGGGGTCCGCCGCTATTGCCGCTTCCAGTCGTTCTTCCTCGGCGTCTTCGAGTTCGTGGAAAAAATCCAGGCCGGACAGGGCCTCGATCGTATCGACGCTGGTCAGGAAACGGTCCAGCGGCGCGTTTCCGGGAGCGTCCTGCGGCATCACGAAGGCCAGGAGGCGCGGTTCGCTCGACGCGCCCGGAGCGGCATAGATGCGGAAGAGGGCATCGGGAATTTCGACCCTGAAAGCCGATTTCAGCCGCTCCGTCCGGGCGTCGAACAGCGGGCCCGTGACGACCCAGACCGGATCGAACAGGCGGGCGAAATGGTCGAACTCGGCTTCCTCCAGGCGCTCCCAAAGCTTGCGGTTCAGTTCGGGCTTTTGCGGAACGACGTTGGTCATCAGGAAACTGTCGAGTTGCCCAGGCCGGCCGAACAGCAGGTCCATCGCGTGGTTGGGCGCCATGTGTCCCCGGTCGTAGCCGCTGCGGGTATAGTCTTCGGGGCTAATCCGCGTCAGATTGCGCCAGTCGGCGCTGAAATGGCCGGGGCGGCGGTGAGTCGCTCCGGTGTGAGCAGCCTGCCGCAGAGCGAAGGTGACCCAAAGCGGATTGCCGCGCAACTCCGAATAGCCGAGCATGAAACCGTGGTTGCGGAGCACGTGAGTCCAGGTTCGCGGCTGTTTCCAGTCGGTTGCGCGGGGAACGCCCAGGTAAGCCATGCGGGGTCTGGCATGGAAGACCTCGTAGGCGTACAAGGCCGATGCGGCGATCAGGGCCAGCCCCAAAACCGAGGCCTGAAGGAGGCTGGGCAGGCGTGCCGACGGGAATGCGACTTGGCCCGGGTATTGTCCCGTTCGGTGGCTGGAGAAGGGGAGGAATGGCGGCAAGCGGATCGGATTATCGCTATTGGAGAAACGGCAAAGCCGCCGAACCGGTGTTGACCGGTCGGGCGGCTTGCCGGGCGCCGGAAGTGCCGCGTGCTCAGTGTTGCATGGGTTGCGCGTCCGGACCGGGGGTGGCCGCCGAGTGAGTACCGTGGCCGCCTTCGGTTGCGCCATGTCCGCCGTGGCCTCCGCGGCCGGTGCCGCCGCCGCTCTGGCCCGGACCCGCGCCGCCGCCGCCGGCTCCGGCGCTGACCCCCGCGCTCTGGCGCAATCCGATCGCCCCGCCCGACGCTTTCGCGATGTTCTCGGCGGTCAGCCCGCCCAGGGCGATGGCGGAATCGACCACGATGGTCGAAACGGCGGTGACGTCCTGACGGTCGGCGATGTCGCTGGTCACCACGGCTTTCACCGGCGCCGTGGACGCGGCACTCGGGTCCGTTGGCGTCACGGTGATGACGATAGGATAGGCCGTACCGGCGGGGACGGCGAGTTCGAAATGGTTGGTGTCGTTCAGGTCGAACGAAGTGATGACCGCGCCGTTCTTGTCGGTGACCTGCAGGCGTCCTTCATTGATCGGGCCGGTCTGGTCGCTGACGTTTCCGCTGATGCGGGCTTCCGACCTCGACGCCGCGGGGATGGAGCCGCCGTTGTCGCCGCAGCCTGCGATCATGCCGGCGAGGACCAGGGAAAGGGCGCCGGCTTTCATGAAATGAAGCGCGTTCTTTGAATTCTGCATCGCCATGTTTCTGTAACCACTTTTCCGTCTAGAACAGGGATTGATGGTCTGTTCGTCAGAACAGCGTAATGTCCGTATGGTACGCTCGCAGCAAGCGCGACGGATCGCGTGGCTTTATAGCACAGGCGCGAACGCACTGTACACTGTGTGAAAACCCTCGGTGAGGCGGTCAGGAATGGGCGGCAGCCCAACTCCTTAGCTCGCGGGAAGGCTGCTCCAGCGGCGGTAGCCCATGGCTTTGACGATCGGTTTCGTCGCAAGCAAAGTCGCCGCATGGCGTGGCAGGCTGCCGTCGGTTTCGACCGACTGCAGAACTTTCTCCGTGTTGCGGCGGATTTTTTCCTTGATGGCGCTCAGCACCTGGGCCTTGTTGGCGCCGCGGAATTCCATCGCCGCTCCGATCAGGCCGCCGGCGTTGGCGATGAAGTCTGGGACGCAGATGACGCCTTTTTCATGGAGATAGCGCTCCGCCGCGGGCGCAAGCGATGCATCGGCGGCTTCGATCACCAGCCGGGACTTGAGTCGGGCAACGTTGTCCAGGGTGATGGCGTCGGCGCCGGCGGCCGGTATCCAGATGTCGCAGTCCAGATCGACCGCGGCATCCCGCTCGAGGCGTTCGCCTTCGGTCGAATCCGCGACACTGCCGCCGCTCTTCTTGATGGCGACCAATTCTCCAATGTCGAGGCCACGGGGATGGTAAAGCGTCCCCCCGCTGTCGGATACGCCCACGACGACGGCGCCGTTTTCCGCGAGGTAGCGGGCGGTGTTCTGGCCGACCGTGCCGAATCCGTGGATGACGACCCTGGCATCTTCGAGTTTGAAGCCGCAGTACAGCGCCGCCACTTCGGTGGCGTGGTAGAGCCCCCACCCGGCGGCGCCGATCCGGCTCAGTGCGATGCCGCCCAGTTCCCGCGGCAGACCGACCGCTCTGGCATTTTCGTCCCGGAGCCAGGCCATGACGGTTTCGTCGGATCCCATGTCCGGCGCGAAGATGAACTGGTCTTCGCTGCGCAGCGCGGCCGCCAGCGCCCGCACCAGATGCTGCCTGCGCGCGGTTTGCGGGTTTCCCGGAGCCTGGTGGAGTACCGCGACGCCCCCGCCATGGGGTAGGTCGGCCGCGGCGCTCTTGAGAGTCATGGTGCGGGCGAGGCGGCAGCAGTCGGCGGTAGATGCGGCGGAAACGATGCGCAGCCCGCCGATCGCCGGTCCCAATGCGTTGTTGTCGATGATGACGGTTGCCTTCAGTTCGATCGAAGGCTCCCAGACATGGATGATGCGGGCGGGGCCGAACTCGTCGGCGGGGTCGAATATGTCCCTCATGCAAGGCTCCTGTAGGCAGGACTGATCGTCGTCAAGCCTAACAGGCTAACCCGCCCGTATTACAGTTGGGGGTTGGTCTGCTGCAAAGTGGATGGATTTTCGAGGGGACCCGCCCGCGGCGCGGCGGGTCCTTGGAGCTTCAGATCGCTTGCGGCGCCTGATGGTTTTTTACTTCGCCGCGCTGGATGCGGACATATTCCTCGAGCTGGCGCTTGAGCGCATCGAACGCATCGCGCAGCGCGACGTAGACGTCCTCGTGAGCCTGCTTGTCATGATGTTCCCGGCTGACTACCAGATGCTTGTTCGGAACGGCCAGATCGATGCGCACGTGGTAGAGATTACCCTGGTGCTGGTGATGGTGCTCGGCTTCCACGGCAACCCGGCAGCTGATGATGTGGTCGCAGAACTGCTCCAGTTTGCCCGCTTTTTCGCGAATCCGGGTCTCCACCGCGTCGGAGTGCGGAATGCCACGAAACGTAATCTCCAGAGGTACTTGCATAATCGATCCCGATAACTTTTCGAATGAGTATGAGCTTGGGAAGAGGCATCGAGCGGCGGCCTTCGTCTTTTTTTGGCGCTCATGTCGAGCCGGCCCACTCTTCCCGGTCGCGAGGCGCGCGTTAAATTACGGCGCAATTGCGTATTATTGCATTGCTTTAGGGCGGTGTCGAACGGGGGTGGCCCGGAATCGTCGTTGCTCCGACTGTGTCGCAAGGGGCGGGGCTGTTAAAATCCGGGCCCTTCCACTGGCCTCATTAAGGATCCAAGACGATGGATGTGATCGCTCGTATCGCGCAGGAACTCGGCGTCCAGATACGCCAGGTACAAGCCGCGGCGGCGTTGTTGGACGAAGGCGCCACCGTGCCTTTCATCGCGCGCTACCGCAAGGAAGCGACCGGTGGCCTGGACGATACCCAATTGCGGACGCTGGAGGTCCGGCTTACCTATCTGCGTGAGCTGAACGATCGGCGCGAAGCTGTTTTGGCCAGCATCGCCGAACAGGGCAAGCTGACGCCGGATCTGGAGCAGGCCATACGTGAGGCCGACACCAAGACGGTGCTCGAAGACCTGTATCTTCCCTACAAGCCGAAGCGGCGGACCAAGGCGCAGATCGCCCGCGAGGCGGGCTTGGAGCCGCTGGCCGATGCGCTGCTGGCCGATCCCGGGCTCGAACCGAATTTTGCGGCGGCCGGCTACGTCGATCCGGACAAAGGTGTGGCGGACGCCGCAGCTGCCCTGGACGGTGCCCGCCAGATACTGATGGAGCGTTTCGCCGAGGAGGCCGCGCTGGCGGGCGAATTGCGCGAAAAGGTCTGGAACGAGGGGGTCCTGGTTTCCTCCCTTGCCAACGGCAAGGAGCAGGAGGGCGCGAAGTTCAAGGACTACTTCGAATATCAGGAAGCGCTGGCCAGGATTCCCTCGCACCGCGCCCTGGCGCTGCTGCGCGGGCGCAACGAAGACGTCCTGCTGCTGGATCTGAGGGTAGCCAAGGACGAGGAAGCCGGCCACCGTTTTGCCGAGCATCGCATCGCCAGCACCTTTGGCATCGCCGGCCGCGGCCGTCCTGCCGACTCCTGGTTGTTGGAAACCGTGCGGTTGGCTTGGAAGGTGAAACTCCTGACCCGCATCGAACTCGATCTGATGCAACGCCTGCGCGAGGCGGCGGAGGCCGAGGCGATCCGAGTCTTTGCCAGCAATTTGAAGGACCTGCTGCTGGCCGCGCCGGCGGGCCAGCGTGCCACGATGGGGTTGGATCCGGGGCTGCGCACCGGGGTCAAGGTCGCCGTCGTCGACGGCACCGGCAAACTGGTGGCGACCGATACGATTTATCCGCACGTGCCCAGAAACCAGTGGGATCAGTCCATCGCCACGCTGGCCGTGCTGATCGCCCGTCACGGCGTTAATCTGGTGAGCATCGGCAACGGTACTGCCTCACGCGAGACCGACCAGCTGGTGGCGGATCTGATGCAGCGGCATCCGGAATTGCCGGTCACCCGGATCGTGGTGTCGGAGGCGGGGGCTTCGGTGTATTCGGCTTCGGAACTGGCGGCGCGCGAGTTTCCCGATCTCGACGTGTCGCTGCGCGGCGCGGTGTCCATCGCCCGCCGTCTGCAGGACCCCTTGGCGGAGCTGGTCAAGATCGATCCCAAGTCGATCGGCGTCGGCCAGTACCAGCATGACGTTAACCAGACCCAGCTCGGCCGCAGCCTCGATGCGGTAGTAGAGGATTGCGTGAACGCGGTGGGCGTGGACGTCAACACCGCTTCGGTATCGCTGCTGCGCTACGTTTCCGGCCTGTCGCAGAGCCTGGGCCAGAACATCGTGGAATACCGCAACCAGAATGGGCCGTTCGCCAATCGGGAGCAGTTGAAGAAGGTGTCGCGGCTCGGTCCCAAGGCCTTCGAGCAGGCCGCGGGCTTCCTGCGCATCGCCAATGGCGAGAATCCGCTGGACGCCTCCGCCGTACATCCGGAAGCTTACCCGGTGGTGGAGAAGATTATCCAGCGCACCGGCAAAGACATCCGCGATCTGATCGGCAACGCGGCCTTCCTGCGCAGTGTTAACGCCGAGCAGTTCACGGACGAGCGGTTCGGCCTGCCCACCGTCACCGACATCTTCCGCGAACTGGAGAAGCCCGGCCGCGATCCCCGACCGGAGTTCAAAACCGCCCGATTCAAGGAAGGCGTGACCGAGCTCAAGGATCTCGAGCCGGGCATGCGGCTGGAAGGCGTGGTGACCAACGTCACCAATTTCGGCGCCTTCGTCGACATCGGCGTGCATCAGGACGGTCTGGTCCATATCTCTCACCTGGCGGACAAGTTCGTGCGCGACCCGCGCGAAGTGGTCAAGGCCGGGGACCTGGTCAGCGTGAAGGTGGTAGAAGTGGACATTCCACGCAAGCGGATCGCCCTGTCCATGCGCAGCGATGCGGCGAAGGGCGAAGCGGAGCCCCCGCGCCGGGAGGCGAGAGTGCCGGCCGGCAAGCCGCGCAGCAAAGCCGCTCCGCAGCCGGCGCCGCAAGGCGCGATGGCCGAGGCGCTGACGCAGGCTTTGAAGCGCGGGCGCTGAGTTTACCGTTTCAGGAACCGTCCGTTGCGGGGAGTCCGCCGGCGGCCTGGCGTTCCGCCCCGGACGGCAGCGGCGCGGCCGGTGCCGTGACCCAGGCCGCGATGTCGCGCCAGGGCGTCTCGGCCTGCAGGTCGCGCAGCAGCAGGTGATAACCCTGCCGGTAATAGGCGAAGCGGGTGCCGGGCGGAAGTTTGTCCAGCAGGGCCATGACCGGCGGCCTCGGAATGATCTCGTCGCGTTCGCCATAGAGCACGAGGGTCGGTGTCTCCAGCGAAACGACCCGTTCCTGGGCAGCGTCCATCAGGTCCGCCAGGCCGTGGATCGCGTCTACCCGAGTGGCCTTGATGACGTTCGGATCCCGCCCCAGGCCGCGGAGCATCTCGATGTTGTCCGATGCCATCACCCCCAGCCCTTCGCCAGTGAGGCGGAGCCAGGGGAGGGTATGCGAGCTCAGGGCCAGCAAAGAACTTTGATACCACGGCATGGTGTCGCGCGACCACACCGCCGGTGCGGACAGGATGAGGCCATCGGCCCGCGGAGGCCGGGCGGAGGTCATGGCGACGATGGCCACGGCGCCGCCCATGCTTTCCCCGAGCAGATAGGCCGGCACGCCCGGATGCCGGGCCCGGACCTGTCCGACGAAAGTTTCGAGATCCGCGGCGTAAGTATCGACCCCCGCCCAGAGCCCGCGCCCCGGTGCCAGGCCGAAACCGCGCTGGTCGTAGGCGTAGCAGCCGATGCCGTGGCGTTCCAGATAACTGCCCAAGGGCTCGAAAGCATGGCTGTAGTCGTTGAAGCCGTGGACGGCGACGATGACGGCCTTGGGCCGCGCCCCGGTCGGCAGCCAGCGCCGGACCGGCAGCACCGCGCCATCGGCGGCAACGAAATGGGCTGCGTGCAATTGCGGCAACGCCACGGTCGGGCCGGGACGATTTACCAGAGGGGCGCAGGCTGTCTGCAGTATGAGCAGTGCCAGGCAAACCAGGGCGGGCCCGGATGCAAGGACAAAACGGCGGTCCATGGCGGACGTGGCGGTGAGGAGATGAATGTCGAATTATACCGCCGGAACCCACGCCGCCTTGAAGCGAAAAATCAACCAGGGACGAGCAGTCGATTGAGAAGACGTGAGTGCAAGACTTGGGAGAGGAGAATGCGGTCTTCGCGAAGAAGAAGTGTGTCGGTCCCCGGTGTACCACAGAAAGGTAAAGTGTTCGGTAATGAGATTACAAAGTCCGTGCCAGTTGTTCGAAAGCCATGTCTTCCGGGATCGCCGGTCATTTGCGCGCTGGGGGCAGGCTGCAGCTGCGGTAATTGCCCCGGGTCCTGCGGGATTTGACCTGATTTGGCCTTCCTGAGCGCTGTCATGGCATCACCGACGCACTGCACGCCGCCCGGGAAGTTCGGCGGGACGCTCGTCCATTTCGCGCGCGACGCTTACGGTTCGATCGAGGTGGTAGACGCGTTCGGCGTGAGGACCTTGCATTTCGGTACATTGGCGCGCCAGAGTTCCATGTGCCTGCAGGAACCGGACCGAGTAGAACTGCCTTATGTGCGGGCGATGCTGAGCGCCTTGCTGCTCCATCCCGAGCCGTCCGACGTTCTGCTGCTCGGCCTCGGCGGGGGTTCTTTGGCGAAGGCCTTGTTCCAGCACTTGCCGGCCTGCCGGATCGACGCGGTGGAGCAGCGCAGGGTGGTCGTCGAGGCCGCGCATCGGTTCTTCGGGCTGCCCGAGCATCCGCGCCTGTCCGTCACGGTCGGCGATGCGGGGGAGTTCGTCAAAGAGGCGGGAGCGGCTGGGCGGCTTGCCTCCTATGATCTCATTCTCACCGATCTGTTCGACGGCGAGGGCATGGCGCCGCCGGTGGGGGAGGAGCCGTTCTATGTCGACTGCGCCGGTGCGCTACGGAAGGACGGGGTGTTCGGCATCAATCTCTGGGGGACGCAGACCGCGGCTTGCAGCCGGGTTCTGGAAACAATGAGGACGTCCTTCGACGGGCCCACGTTCCGATTGGCGGTTCCGGGCCGGGGCAACGTGATCGGGTTTGCGCTTGGGTCCGAACCGGAACGGGCGACTGCCAGGGCGATGGAGCAGCGGGCCCGCCGGCTCGAAGCCGGCCTGGGCATCGAATTCAGTCGTTTCCTGCGCGCCCTGCAGCAGTCGAACCGCGCGCTCTTCGGCTGATTCAGTCCGCGGCGGCAGTGAGGCGCAGGCCGTCTTCGTCGAAATCCAATACGGTGAGTTCGCCGTCGGCGTCGGTAATTTCCGCCCGCTTGAGTTTGCCGTTCCGGTGATAGGCGTAACGGTGTTCCATTTCGACTTCGCCGTAAACCATCTTCCGCAGACCGACCAGACGGTCCTGGTCGTCGAAATACCCCTGAAAATAGGTATTCCGGTGGCCGATCTGTTCCGGTTCCAGTTCGGTCATCAGGTTGAGGGGCAGATTCACACCGCTGTAGGTCAGGAAAAACCGGGTTGTACCGGCGATGGCTTCGGGCATGGTTTTACCAGGGGCTGTATTCGTGGAGGGGCGATGATGGCATAAGTTCGTGGCGGCATGGAATGGCGACGGGATACTGCGTGAAAAGCCTTCAACACTACGAGTTTTGACTTGCCAAGCGGGAAGGACGATCCTTCGCCGGCCTGGAAACCCAGGAAATTCCTGGGCTGCAGGGCTTGGCATCCGGGTTGCATAACATTTGGCGCATAACCTCACTTTGTCTGGCGGTCGAGTGTTTTTGAACGGAGATCTGCGCAAGGATGCGCCGCTTGCCGCCAGCTTTTTTTACGCCGTCAGATCGGTTCCAGGTTGGCGTAAGCCAGCATCAGCCATTTGGCGCCCGCATCTGCAAAATTGACGTGCACCCGAGCCTGGGCCCCGTCTCCCTCCTGCTGCAGAATCACGCCCTCTCCGAATTTGCCGTGGCGGACCCGCTGGCCCAGTCTTAGTCCTCCGGGAGCGTTGGCGGCCGCCTGAGTCGACGGCGCTGCGACGGGCCGGCTGACTCCTCCCTTCATCCTGATTTCCTCCAGACAGTCCGGCGGCAATTCGCGCAGGAAGCGGGAAGGCCGCGGGTAAGACTCCTTGCCGTAGAGCCGCCTGCACTCCGCATGGGTGATATAGAGCTTGCGCCGCGCCCGGGTGATGCCGACGTAGCAGAGCCGGCGTTCTTCTTCCAGCCGGGCCGGGTCTTCCAGCGACTGCAGGCTCGGAAACAGCCCTTCCTCCAGGCCGACCAGGAACACGAGGTCGAATTCCAGCCCTTTGGCGGCATGCAGGGTCATGAGCTGGACACAGTCCTCGAAGCTTTCTCCCTGGTTTTCGCCGGCTTCCAGCGCCGCGTGGGCGAGGAATTGGTCGAGGCCGCCCAGTTCGGGATCGATCAGCGGTTCCAGCTCGAACTGCCGGGCGGCTCCGACCAGTTCCTCCAGGTTTTCCACCCGGGCTTCCGCCTGCTCGCCTTTTTCCTTGCGGTAATGTTCCAGAATGCCCGAGCCCTCGACCGTGAGCTGTACTTGTTCCCACAGCGCCCGTCCCTGCGCGGCCGTGGCCATGGCGTCGACGAGTCGCAGAAATCCGGCGAGGGCGGCCGTTGCCCGGGCCGGGAGCACGTTGTCTCCGACAAGTTTCTCCGCGGCGCTCCATAGCGAGAGCCGTTCGAAGCGCGCCAGTTCGCGGACGAGATCGAGGGTCTTGGCGCCGATGCCGCGGGTCGGCGTGTTGATGACCCGCTCGAAGCCGGGGTCGTCGTGGCGGTTGGCCATCAGCCGCAGATAGGCGAGGGCGTCCTTGATCTCGGCACGCTCGAAGAAGCGCAGGCCGCCGTAGACCCGGTAGGGAATGCCGAGAGCCAGCAGTTTTTCCTCGAACTGGCGCGACTGGGCGTTGGAGCGGTACAGAATGGCCGTATCGCTCCGCCTTCCGCCTTCGTCCACCCAGCGGCGGATGCGCTCGACGACGAAGTAGGCTTCTTCCTGCTCGTTGAAGGCGGCGTAGACCGAGATCGGTTCGCCCCTGCCGCCTTCGGTCCACAGATTCTTGCCGAGCCTGCCTTCGTTTTTCGCGATCAGGGCGTTCGCGGCGCTGAGGATATTGCCGGAGGAGCGGTAGTTCTGTTCCAGCCGGACCATCCGGTGGCGCGGATAGTCCTGGCGGAAGCGGTGCAGGTTCTCGATCTTGGCGCCGCGCCAGCCGTAGATGGATTGGTCGTCGTCGCCCACCACGCTGAGGTTGTCGCTTTCCCCGGTCAGCAGCCGCAGCCAGGCGTACTGCACGCTGTTGGTATCCTGAAATTCGTCGACCAGCACGTGCTGGAAGCGCTCCTGGTAGTGCGCGAGGACGTCGGCGTTGTCGCGCAGGAATTCGTGGGTACGCAGCAGCAGCTCGGCGAAATCCACCAGCCCGGAGCGCTCGCACAGTTCTTCGTAGGCGAGATAGATCCGCCGCATCTGCTTTTCGAACGGGTCGTAGGAGTCGGGAAGATTCCTGGCACGGCGGCCTTCATCCTTCTGGGCGTTGATGTACCACTGGATCTGGCGCGGCGGCCAGCGGGCCTCGTCCAGTTCCAGGGTCTTGAGCAGCCGGCGGATCAGCCGGTACTGGTCGTCGGAATCGAGGATCTGGAAACCCTCGGGCAGCCCGGCCTCGGCCGCATGGCGGCGGAGGAAGCGGTGTGCCAGGCCGTGGAAGGTGCCGACCCACAGGCCCTGGGTCGGCAGGTCGAGCAGAGCTTCGATACGCGCCTTCATCTCGTTCGCCGCCTTGTTGGTGAAGGTCACGGCGAGGATGGCGTGCGGCGACACGCCTTCGGCCCGAAGCAGCCAGGCGATGCGGTGTACCAGCACGCGGGTCTTGCCGCTGCCTGCGCCGGCCAGCACCAGCAGGGAGCGGTCCGGGGCGGTGACGGCCTCGCGCTGGGCCTCGTTCAGGGGGGCGATGATGTCGGTGATGTCCATGACGGGCATTTTACACCCGTCTTGCGCAATACCTGGGGAGCCTGCACAATCGAGAAGCTTTACCCCACGGATGTGGCCGGATGCGCCATGCCCGTTTTCCTCACCCGGCCCTCCATCCGCAGAGGGCGAGGGTTTCCGTTAAGCGACTGCACGTTCAAGAGGAGGTTATGACATGGCTTTTGATTATAAAAAAATGCTAACGCGTGAGCTCAACGTGGGCCTGAAAGATCGCCAGTACCGAATGATAGGCGGCGCTGCGGCGCTGCTGCTTTCGGTGTTCATGGGGAACATTTTTGTGCTGCTGATCGGCATCGTCCTCGTGGCCACCGCATTCATGCGCTGGTGTCCGGTGTATTCCGGGCTTTCCAAGAGCACCGTCGATCCGAATGAGCCGGCACCCGACAGCAGCTCCCATTCCGACACAGAATCCCACTAAAGGACGGCGGTTTTTTCTGGCGCAAGGAGGCGCCCCGCCTAGTCCTCGCGCCGGAACTGCCCTTCGATGGTACGGGTGCCGGAATCGGGCGGAGCCGGTGGCTTGAAACCCTGGAGTACGTGATCGACGAGATAGCTGGCAAGCCGCCGGCGCGAAGCCGGCAGCAGCAGGAAAAGGCTCACCCCGTCGGAAATGAAGCCGGGTATCAGCAGCAGGATGCCGGCGGCGAGGATCAGGCCGCCCTCGATCAGGTCCTGCGCGGGGAGGCGTCCGGCATCCAGGCTCTGCTGGATGCGGCCGAAGGTTTTCAGTCCCTGGGTTTGCAGCAGATAGGTGCCGGTCAGCGCCGCGCAGCCCAGCAGTAGAATGGTGGGAAGGAAGCCGAGCAGGCTGCCGACATGGATCAGGACGTAGATTTCGGCGATCGGCAGCAGCAGGAGCGCCAGGATGGCAAGTTTCAACGGATTCATCGACGCAGTGTTTCTGCAACTAAAGTGGCGCACTTTCTGCCATGACATCGGTCTACTGTCTAGTTCTTTGTAGTTGTCCGGACGAACAATCCGCCGGTATCCTGGCGGAGGGGCTGGTCGAGGGACGGCTGGCTGCCTGCGTAAGCATCGTTTCCGGGGTCCGGTCGGTTTATCTGTGGCAGGGGATCCTCGAGAAATCGGCGGAATGCCTGCTTCTGGCCAAAACCTTGGAATCCCGCCTGCCTGAGCTGCAAGCCTGGCTGAAACAGCACCACCCCTATGAACTTCCCGAAATCATCGCGATCCCGATACAACGCGGTCTGCCGGAATATCTCGAATGGGTCGGAACATGCGTGACACCGTCGTGATGCGGATTTATCTGCTGCTGGTCTTATGGCTGGCCGGAATGCCGGCCTTCGCCATCGACAGCCGCGACCTTTTGCCGCCGGAGCGGGCATTTCCGGTGGCGACGCGGCTCGAGGGTTCCGGCACAGCCGTGCTGTCCTGGGACATCGCCGATGGGTATTACCTCTACCGGAGCAAGTTCAAGTTCGCATCGCGCCCGCCCGGTGTCCGTCTGGGCGAGCCGGTCTTCCCGGAGGGTCACAAGAAGCAGGATGAGTTTTTCGGCGAAGTCGAAATCTATCGGGGACACATCGAGGTGCGGCTGCCTCTCGTGGCGGAAACCGCACTGCCGGAGACGCTGGGACTGGAAGTGACTGTACAGGGTTGCGCCGATGCCGGCGTCTGCTTCCCGCCGTATAAGCGATCGCTCGAACTGAAAACCGCTGCGACAAGCGGCGCGGGCGCGCTCACGCGTCTGGCCGGCGCGCTCCAGGGCATCGGAGCCGGTCCGGCGGAGGGTGATCTGTTGCCGGCGGACCAGGCATTCCGCTTTTTCGCCGAGGCGCCGAACCCGGATACCGTGCGGCTGACCTGGCAGATCGCGCCCGGGTATTATCTCTACCGGGAAAAATTCCGCGTCGCCTTGCGCAATTCCGAGGGCGTCGCTCTGGGCGGCTATGCCTTCCCGCGCGGCGAGCCGAAGATCGACGAAGAGTTCGGGGCGGTGGAGGTCTTCCATGGCGAGGTGTCCGTCGACATCCCATTGCTCCGAACCGGCGGCGGTTCGCACGCCATCACCCTGGAGGCCGGATTCCAGGGTTGCGCCGAGCGAGGCGTTTGCTACCCGCCCATGCTGAAGACGGTCGAGCTTGAACTGCCCGCCGCGGCTGAGGGGGGGGTGTCCGCGATCGCCGGGGCGACCGTCATCACTGAACAGGACCGCATCGCCGACGGGCTCTGGCGTGGCTCGCTCTGGCTCAACATGCTCAGCTTCCTGGGCTTCGGCATCCTGCTCGCCTTCACTCCGTGCATTTTTCCGATGATCCCGATTCTTTCCGGCGTCATCGTCGGCCACGGTCATGCGATCACCACGCGCCGGGCGTTTTCGCTGTCGCTGGCCTATGTGCTCGCCCATGCCCTGGCTTATACGGGTTTCGGCGTGCTGGCTGCGCTGTTCGGCGCGAACCTCCAGGCTGCGCTGCAGAATCCCTGGGCGATCGGAACTTTCAGCGCCCTGTTCGTGGTGCTGGCGCTGTCCATGTTCGGCTTCTACCAGCTCCAGCTTCCCACCGCCGTGCAGTCGCGGATTGCCGCACTCAGTTCCAAGCAGCATGCCGGCAGCTTGGCCGGTGCGGCCGTGATGGGGCTGCTGTCGGCAGGGCTGGTGGGGCCCTGCGTGGCGGCGCCGCTCGCGGGGGCATTGATCTATATCGGCCGGACCGGCGATGCGCTGCTCGGCGGGCTCGCGCTGTTTTCCCTGGGGCTGGGCATGGGACTGCCGCTGCTGGCGATCGGTACCTCGGCCGGCAAGCTGCTGCCCAAGGCGGGCATGTGGATGAATGCGGTCAAATCGGTGTTCGGCGTGGCCATGCTGGCGGTCGCGGTGTCGATGCTGGAGCGGATCGTGCCGCTGTCCGTGGCCATGCTCCTGTGGGGGCTGCTGCTCGTCGTGTCGGCCGTGTACATGGGGGCGCTCGACGCGCTGCCAGCGGGCGCTTCCGGTTGGCGCAAGTTGTGGAAAGGGCTGGGAGTGGCGATGGCCGCCTATGGGGTGTTCATGCTGCTGGGCGTGGCGGCCGACAGCCGGGATCCCTTGCAGCCGTTGCGGGGTGTGGCCGGCTCGTCCGGCGGCGCTGCCGACGCCGGTCCGGCGTCTTTCGCCAGGGTTGCGAGCGTCGACGAACTGGAGGCTCGCCTGGGCGAGGCCGCCGCCGCCGGACGCTGGGCGATGCTGGATTTCTACGCGGACTGGTGTGTGTCCTGCAAGGAGATGGATCGTTACACATTCAGTGATCCCGCGGTCAAGGCGAAGCTGAAAGACATCGTGCTGCTCAAGGCCGATGTCACCGAAAACGGCGACAACGATCAGGCGCTGCTGCAACGCTTCGGCCTGGTCGGTCCGCCGGCGACCCTGTTTTTCGGCCCGGACCGGAGCGAGCGGAAACCGTTCCGGCTGGTGGGATTCACAGAGCCCGAAAAGTTCGTCCACCACCTCGACCGGGTGTTCGACGGTGTCCGATAGGATCGTCCTGATCGCAGTCGCCGTGCTGGCCGTTATGGTGGGAGCGGCGGCGCAACGCTGGCTGTCCGCCGGTTCGGCCGAATGGCAGGGGCCGGAATCCGCGTTTCCGGACCTCTCGGGGAAGCCCGTGCGCCTGTCGGATGAACGCTCCGAAGTGCTGATGCTGAATTTCTGGGCCAGTTGGTGCGAGCCGTGCCGGGAGGAAATGCCGGTGCTGGACCGGCTGTATGCGGAGTTCAGGCCGCGCGGGCTCAGGATCGTAGGCATCGCGCTGGAGGACCGGGAAGGGGTCGCGGCGTTTCTGCGGAAGTTTCCGGTCGGCTATCCCATCCTGGTCGGCGAGCAGGGCGGCGACGCGTTGGCGGCGCGTCTCGGGAATTCCGCGGGAGGGTTGCCTTTCACCGCGGTTTTAGATGCCAGCGGCCGGGTGCTCGCGACTCATCTGGGTCCCCAGACGCGGCCCCGGTTCCTGGCTGATATCGAGCCCCGGCTTGCTCCTTCCAGGTGAGAGCCTTGATTTGAGCGTCTTGTCCGCATTTGTGGACAAAATAGCCCCATTTCGGCAGAATACCGCCGCCTATTTAGGCGATTTGATCGATTGATGAACTGGCGCGCGCAATGGCGGGTATCTTGGTGCTGAATGGGCCTAACCTCAATCTGTTGGGGGTGCGTGAGCCCGGTATCTATGGCAGCGATACGCTTTCCGATATCGAATCACGCCTTAGCGCGCAGGCCGGAGCGGCGGGCATACCGATCGATTTTTTCCAGAGCAATGCCGAGCATGCTCTGATCGAACGCATTCACCAGGCGTTCCGCGACGCGGTCGATATGGTCATCATCAACCCGGGGGCATTCACCCATACCAGCGTCGCCTTGCGCGATGCGCTGCTGGCCACCGCCATTCCTTTCATCGAAATACATATTTCCAACGTGCATGCGCGCGAGCCGTTCCGTCGCCATTCCTATCTTTCCGATATTGCCAAAGGGGTCATCTGCGGATTGGGTCCCGTGGGCTACGAACTGGCGCTGCAAGCCGCCCTGCAAATGACACATAGGTCGTTATAGATGGACATTAGAAAAATAAAAAAACTGATCGAAATCATCGAAGAATCGGGTATCGCGGAAATCGAGATTCGCGAGGGGGAGGAAGCCGTCCGCATCAGCCGCTACGCCTCGAGCGTCGCGGCTCCGGTCGCCGTGGCGGCGCCGGCGATGCCCGCGGCGGTGTCCCCGGTTGCCGGCGGGTTGTCGCCAACGCCTCCCGCCGATGCGCCCAAGGAAATCACCGGCCACGAGGTACGCTCCCCCATGGTGGGCACTTTCTATCGGGCACCCTCGCCCGGTTCCAAGGTATTCGTGGAAGTGGGCCAGCGGGTCGAAGTCGGCGATACGCTCTGCATCATCGAAGCGATGAAAATCCTCAATCAGATCGAAGCCGACAAGTCCGGCATAGTGAGCAGGATACTGGTGGAGAACGGCCAGCCGGTGGAGTACAACCAGCCGCTGTTCGTGATCGAATAGCCTACGGCCCGTTCCGGCTCAACAGTCTCCAAGGTGCTCACTATGCTAGGTAAAGTCGTCATCGCCAATCGCGGCGAAATCGCCCTGCGCATCCTCCGGGCCTGCCGCGAACTTGGCATCAAGGCCGTCGCCGTGCATTCCGAAGCGGACCGCGATCTGAAGCACGTGCGTCTGGCCGACGAGTCGGTCTGCATCGGTCCGGCCGCGTCGCGCGACAGCTATCTGAACGTTCCCGCCATCATCAGCGCTGCCGAGGTCACCGATTCTCTAGCGATCCACCCCGGCTATGGCTTCTTGTCCGAAAACGCAGACTTTGCCGAAAAGGTGATCCAGAGCGGATTCATTTTCATCGGCCCGAAGCCGGAAACCATCCGCCTCATGGGCGACAAGGTCTCTGCCATCGAAGCGATGAAGAAGGCCGGGATTCCTACCCTGCCGGGTTCCGACGGACCGCTGGGCGAGGATGAGGACGAGAATCTGGCGATCGCCAGACGGATCGGTTTTCCCATCATCATCAAGGCTTCCGGCGGCGGCGGCGGGCGTGGAATGCGGGTCGTTCACAGCGAGGCCAATCTCGCAGCCTCCATCGACCTCACCCGAAGTGAGGCCGGTGCCGCGTTCGGGAACGACATGGTGTACATGGAGAAGTTCCTGGAGAATCCGCGTCACATCGAGTTTCAGGTGATCGCCGATTCGCACGGCAACGTGGTTCATCTGGGCGAGCGCGATTGCTCTACCCAGCGCCGCCACCAGAAGGTCGTGGAAGAAGCGCCGGCGCCCGGCATCACCCAGGCGCAGCGGGACGAGATGGGCATGCGCTGCGTGCAGGCCTGCAAGGAGATCGGCTATCTCGGTGCCGGCACCTTCGAATTCCTCTACCAGGACGGCCAGTTTTATTTCATCGAAATGAACACCCGTGTCCAGGTCGAGCATCCGGTGACCGAAATGGTCACCGGCTTCGACATCGTCAAGGAGCAGTTGCGGATCGCCGCCGGTGAGCCGCTTTCGATCCGCCAGGCGGAGGTGGAAATGCGCGGGCATGCCATCGAGTGCCGCATCAACGCCGAGGACCCGACCAATTTCATGCCGTCGCCGGGGTTGATCGAGCAGTTCCACATGCCGGGCGGCCCGGGTATCCGTGTCGAGACCCACATCTACAACGGCTATCGCGTGCCGCCTTATTACGACTCGATGATCGGCAAGCTGATCGCCCACGGCGAAACCCGTGCGGGAGCGATTGCCCGGATGAGTACGGCCTTGAATGAGATGGTGATCGGCGGCATCAAGTGCAACATTCCGCTGCTGCTCGACATCGTCAGCGACTGCGCGTTCGAGGCGGGTGGACAGAACATCCACTATCTGGAGCAGAAGCTGGGGCTCAAGCACTAAAGCCATGTGGCAGCAGTTGATGGTGACCGTCGACGAGGATCTGGCCGAGGACGTATCGGACGCGTTGATGGAAGCGGGCGCGCTGTCCGTCAGTTTCCTGGACGCCGGCGATCAGCCTCTGTTTGAGCCTCCGCTCGGGACGACCCCGGTGTGGGCGCAAACCCGGGTGGTGGGCTTGTTCGAGGAGGCCGGCGATATGGCGGCGATCCGCTCGGCGCTCGGCCGGCGGTTCGGCGAGGAAAGGCTTCGGGACTGGAGTGAGGAAACGCTGGCCGACCAGGCCTGGGAGCGGGCTTGGCTCGAACACTTCCGCCCCATGCGTTTCGGCAGCCGGTTGTGGGTCTGCCCGACCGGATTCACGATCGAGGAATCCGATGCGGTTGTGATGCTGCTGGATCCGGGGCTGGCTTTCGGGACCGGAACCCATCCGACCACCGCCTTGTGCCTGGAATGGCTGGACGCGGCGGATTTGCGCGGGGCGTCGGTATTGGACTATGGCTGCGGGTCCGGCATCCTGGGCATCGCTGCGGCACTGCTTGGGGCCGCTTCAGTCCGTGCCGTCGACATCGATCCGCAGGCGCTGGCGGCCACCGCGGAAAACGCCGCAAAGAACCGTGTCGGGGAGCGGATCGTGATTTCTTTGCCCGGAGACCTGCCGGATTTCGAGAGCGATATCGTATTGGCGAACATACTGGTCAATCCGTTGATGGAACTGGCCGATGAGTTGCGGTCGCGGGTTCGCCCCGGCGGCCGGATCGTGCTTTCGGGCATTCTGGCGGAGCAGGCGGACGCCGTGGCCTCCGCTTATGCGGAAAAAGGCTTCGAAATGGAGCCCGCCGTGTTCAGCGAAGACTGGGTCCGGCTCGCCGGGCTAAGACGGACCTGAAGGTGTTTACCCGCTGTCCATCCTGCGGTACGGCCTACGGCATCTCGGTGCGCCAGCTACGGGAAGGGCGAGGCGTCATGCTCTGCGATCATTGCGGCCGCGTTTTCAATGCCCTGCCGGGGCTGGAGGAGAGCGTCCCCGATCCGTACTCGCAGCCGCCGAAAGACGGCTCGGGGCGCTGGTTCCGCGGATGGAGGAGGGGTTACGACGAGCCCTCCCGCCCGGGGTTTTTCTTGCGGCTGGCCTGGGGCATCGGCAGTATCGCCTTGGCGATCGCCCTGCTCGGCCAGGTGGCGTATTTCGGCAGTACCCGTTTTGCCCAGGACGAGGCCATGCGGCCGTGGCTGGTGATGCTATGCGATGTGGTGGGTTGCCAGATCCCGCCCTACAGCGACGTCGAGTCGATCCAGATCGTCGAGCGGACCCTGCGGCCGGTGCCTTCCACCGGCGGCTATGAATTCCGTCTGGTCATGGCTAACCAGTCCACGGCGGCCCAGGTGTTTCCTTCGATCGTCCTGCGGGTGGTCGACCGCCAGGGGAAGCCGGCCGCGGGCAGGGTGTTTTCCCCGGCGGAGTATCTGCCCAAGGGTACCGGCATGTCCATGATGCCGGTTGGCAAGTCTCTGGAAGTCCGTCTGGATCTGGCGAAGCCGGATCGGGACATCAGCGGTTTCACCTTCGAATTGATCTGACACGTGTATCCAGGCGCTTCCCGGCGGGAGCCGCCTTTTCTTTTTTTCAAGCGCCAGCGGCGTTTGGGTTGTCGACTGTATGTCTGAATTGTCGGTATTGCGGCTGAAGAAGAACGAGGAGCGCCGTCTGCGGGCGGGGCATCTGTGGGTCTTCAGCAATGAGGTGGATGGCGAAAAGACGCCGCTCAAGCGGTTCGCGCCGGGCGAATACGTCGTGGTGGAGGACTCCCGCCAGCAACCCCTGGGGCTAGCCTACGTCAACCCCGAGTCGCTGATCTGTGCGCGGCTATTGAGCCGCGACCACCGTGTGGCGATCGACCATGCCTTCCTGCTGAAGCGCCTGAGCCGGGCGTTGCATCTGCGCGAAATGCTCTTCGCCAAGCCCTATTACCGCTTGCTGTATGGCGAAAGCGACGGCCTGCCCGGTTTGGTGATCGACCGCCTGGGCGAGGTGCTGGTGCTCCAGGCCAGCACGCTCGGCGCGGAGCGGCTCCAGGAGCCGGTGATGGAGGTGCTCGAAAAATTGCTCTCGCCCCGCACCATCGTGCTGAAGAATACCTCCAGCCTGCGCCAGTTCGAGAAGCTCGAGAATTACGTGCGGGTATTGGGCGCGCCGCTCGAAGGTCCGATCGCGATCGAGGAGAACGGCGCCCGCTTCCTGGTCGATCCGGTGGGAGGGCAGAAGACCGGCTGGTTCTTCGACCATCGCCAGAACCGGGCCACCGTGGCGCAGTTGGCCAAGTGCCAGCGTGTGCTCGACCTGTTCTCCTATACCGCCGGCTGGGGCGTGCAGGCGGCCCTGGGCGGGGCGGAATCGGTGGATTGCGTGGACAGTTCCGAGTCGGCCCTGGCGCTAGCCGCCGAGAACGCCAGGCTCAACGGCGTGGCGGATCGGATGGGTTTCATCCGGCAGGATGTTTTCGAGTTTCTCAAGCAACTCAGGCACAAGCGCCAGCGCTACGATCTGATCGTGGTGGACCCTCCGGCCCTCATCAAACGCAAGAAGGACATGAAGGCGGGCGTGGAGGCTTATCATCGGCTCAACCAGGCCGCCATGCAGGTGCTGAACCCCGGCGGGGTCCTGGTTTCGGCCTCCTGTTCCTTCAACCTCCCGCGCCCCACCCTGCATGACATTCTGCGCACCAGCAGCCGCCATCTGGACCGGCATCTGGTGATCCTGGGCCAGGGCTGGCAGGGACCGGACCATCCGGTTCATCCCGCCATTCCGGAGACCGAATACTTGAAGACCTTCTTCTGCCACCTGTCGATGCCGCTGTAGGCGGCATCTTTCAATCCTGGGCGCTGCGCCTCGCCGCAGTGACGCGCTCGTAGCCCTGCATGTCCCGGTAGTGGCGGATGTCGCGGTAGCCCATGTCGTTGAGAATGTCCGCGACCGCGGCGGCCTGGTCGTAGCCGTGCTCGAACATCAGCCTGCCGCCGGCTGTCAGCGCCTGGTGGGCGCTTTCGGCGACCAGGGTAATGTCCTGCAGGCCGTTGTCAGCGGATACCAGTGCCTGGCGCGGCTCGTACCGGACGTCGCCGCTCAGCAGGTGCGGGTCGGCGGGGCCGATGTAGGGCGGGTTGCTGACGATCAGGTCGAAGCGGACGTTGGCCGGCAAAGGCCCGAGCCAGTATCCCTGGAGGAATCGGATCGCCTTGGCGCCGAGTTCGGCGGCGTTGCGGCGGGCGACGGCAAGAGCGGGTTCGCTGACGTCCACGGCCCAGATTTCCGCCTCCGGACACTCCAGGGCCAAAGTCACGGCGATGGCGCCGCTGCCGGTGCCCAGATCGAGGATGCGGGGCCGGTTTTCGCGGCGAATCGCCTCGATGGCCAGTTCCACCAGCAGCTCCGTCTCCGGCCGCGGAATCAGCACCTCGGGGGAGACATGGAAGGATCTGGACCAGAACTCCCTTTCTCCCGTCAGATAGGCGACCGGGACACCGTGAGCGCGCTGGGCGACGTAAGCCCGAAAGCACTGCTCTTCCTCGGCTCGCAGCAGGCGTTCGGGCCAGGCTCGCAGAAAGGCGCGGTTTTTCCCGATCGAGCGTGCCAGCAGCACTTCGGCATCGAGCCGGGCCGTGTCGCTGACAGAGCCCAGCAGCCTGATGGCATTGGCCAGGGCCGCTTCGATGGAGAGTGTCGCCACAGCCTTCAGGTTTCGGCCAGGCTGGCCAGCATGTCGGCCTGATGCTCCTGCATCAGGGGATCGATCACCGGGTCGAGATCGCCTTCCATGATGGCGTCCAGCCGGTACAAAGTGAGATTGATGCGGTGATCGGTGAGCCGCCCCTGCGGGAAGTTGTAGGTGCGGATGCGTTCGGAGCGGTCGCCGCTGCCGACCTGCAGTCTGCGCGATGCTGCGATTTCGGAATTCTGCTTGTCCTGAGCCGCGGCCAGAATACGAGCCTGAAGCAGGGACATGGCGCGCGCCCGGTTCTTGTGCTGGGAGCGTTCGTCCTGGCACTCCACCACGGTGCCGGTCGGGATGTGGGTGATGCGTATGGCCGAATCGGTCCGATTCACGTGCTGGCCGCCGGCCCCGGAGGCTCGAAAGGTGTCGACACGGAGGTCGGCGGGGTTGATGTCGATCTCGACCTCGTCGACTTCCGGCAGGATCGCCACCGTACAGGCCGAGGTGTGGATGCGGCCCTGGGCCTCGGTGGCGGGCACCCGCTGCACCCGGTGGGTACCGGCTTCGAATTTGAGCCGCGAATAGACGTTCTGGCCGCTGATGCGCATCACGACCTCCTTGTAGCCGCCATGCTCGCCCTCGCTTTCGCCGACGATCTCAGTCTTCCACCCCCGCTGTTCGGCATAGCGGCTGTACATGCGCTGCAGGTCGCCGGCGAAGATTGCCGCTTCCGCACCGCCGGTGCCGGCACGGACTTCGAGGAACACATTGCGCTCGTCGTTGGGATCGCGCGGCAGCAGCAGGATTTGCAACTCCAGTTCCAGAGCTTCGCTGCGCTCCCGGCCGGCATCGAGCTCTTCCCGCGCCAGGCTGCGAACTCCGGGGTCTTGATCCTGCAGCAGCGCTTGCGCGTATTCGATGTTGTCCAGTGTTTCCTGGTAGTGCCGGAAACAGGCGACGCAGGGTTCGAGCTGGGCGTATTCCCGGCTCAGTGCCTTGAACCGGTTTTGATCGTTCTGGACTTCCGGAGTGGCCAGGAGGCCGGTGATTTCTTCGAAGCGATGGGACAGGTGCTCGAGTTTCTGCTGAACGGAGGGATTCACGTCTCGGGGTCTTTGAGTTGAAAGATTTCGCGCGCCGCGGCGACGATGTCGGCGCGTTCGTTCACGCCCGCCTGCCAGATTTGCGAGCTGGGCGCATGAATGATCTTGTTGGTCAGGGTTTCCGCCAGCCAGCGCAGGGCGTCCTCGGCGCTCTTGCCGCGGCGCAGTTCCCGCAGCGCCCGCTCCAAGGCCGCGTCGCGGTGCTGCTCGGCGAAGCTCCGGACGTCGCGGATGGTGTCGGTCGCGGCCTGGGCCCGGAGCCAGGCCAGGAAATGCTCGACCTCCAGGTCGATGATTTCCTCCGCCTGGAGGGCAGCTTCCTGGCGGGTCTTGAGGTTCTCCTCGACGGTGTGCTGCAGGTCGTCGACGGTGTACAGATAGACGTCCTGGAGTTGCTCGACCTCGGGCTCGATGTCCCGCGGGACCGCCAGGTCCACGATGAACATCGGCTTGTGGCGGCGGCTGCGCAGCGCGCTCTCAATGCTGCCCTTGCCGAGGATGGGCAGCGGGCTGCCGGTGGAGGCGACGATGATGTCGGCCCTGGCCAGGTGTTTGGGCAGCTCTTCCAGCGAGATCGCGAAGCCGCCGAACTGGTTGGCCAAGGTGTGGGCCCGATCGAAAGTCCGGTTGGCGATGATGATGTGGCCGATCCGGTTTTCGCTCAAATGCCGTGCCGTCAGCTCTATGGTCTCGCCAGCGCCGATGAGGATGGCGGTCAGATCGCTCAGGTCGTCGAAGATGCGCTGGGCCAAGCGGATGGCGGCGAAGGCGACCGATACGGGACTGCAGCCGATCGCCGTGTCGGTGCGGACCTTCTTGGCCGCGGCGAAGGTGTGGTGGAACAGCTTGGTCAGAACCTTGCCAGCGGTGCCGGCGTCGCGTGCCGCCTGATAGGCGGTCTTCATCTGGCCGAGAATCTGCGGCTCGCCCAGGATCATGGAGTCCAGTCCGCAGGCGACGCGGAACATGTGCCGGATCGTGCCGGCGTCGACATGGGAGTAAAGGTATTGGGCGATGTCCTGGCCGTCGAGCTGCCGTTGCCCGCGCATCCAGTCGACGACGGGCCGCTGATCGCGACCTTCGAGTTCGCAATACACTTCGGTGCGGTTGCAGGTCGACAGGATTGCCGCCTCGCCCACCTGGGGCAGGCCGATCAGGTCTTGCAGGGCGAATTGCAAATGGTCGGCGGGAAAGGCCAGACGCTCCCTGACCGAAACCGGTGCGGTGGTGTGATTGACGCCTAAAGTCAGGATCGCCATTGTGAGCAGGTGGCTGAAACAGACGCCGATTTTAATGAAAATGCGCTCTTAATCCAATTTCACCGATGCACAAGTCTTGCCGGTTGATCGGGAAAGGGTACAATTTCGCTCGGAAAAATCGGTTCTGGCCCGCGTCGCAAGCAATATCGGCAATCCCACGTTCTCCTCAAAATATCCCAGAATATCGGCGCTGGCGGGATGCAGGGAAAGCTTTGGCCCGTCCGGTTGCTCCTCTCTCGAGCCTTTGAATTCCTACGCGCAACTCGCAGGACGATAGTGCCTAAAATTCGGATACGAAAATTCTGGCCCGGCGGTGCAGGTACTTTGCCGGGTTTGCTGTTGATTGCCCTGGCATTTGGCTGCGTGGGCCATCGAACCAAGTCTGCAGACGAAACATTCTGGAACGACGAGGCCGAGATCAGTGGGGTGGTCAAACCGCTGACGCCCAAGTCCCAGCTTGTCTACCTGGTGTTGGCGGGGGAACTGGCCGGCCAGCGCGGCCAGTACGAGGTCGCGCTCGAGAATTATCTCCAGGCCGCGCGCCTGTCGCGCGATGCACGCCTCGCGGAGCGGGCGACCCAGATCGCATTGTTCGTGAAAAAGTATCCCGAAGCGATCGAGGGCGTATCGCTCTGGCTGGAGCGCGAACCCCGCAATGCAGTGGCGCGCCGCATGGCCGCCCTGCTCTACCTGAAGCAGGGAAAGCGCGATGAGGCAGTGGCGCAGATGAAGGTGTTGCTGACGCTGCCGGATGCTGATCTGGAAAATACGCTCATCGAATTGGTGAAGGTGCTCGGAAGCGAGGTGCCGAAACAGGACGCGGCGGAATTCATGGGTGCCTTGCTTCGGGCGTCCCCCGGTATGGCGGAGCTTCATTTCTCAGCCGCCCTTCTCGCTGCCAACCAGGGTGAGTTTCAGCGGGCATTGAACGAAACCGAGGAGGCCTTGAAGCTGCACCCGGACTGGAGCCGGGCCCGAGTGCTGCAGGCGCAGGTCATGGCGCAAATGGGCGATTCGGCTGCGGCCGGGGACATGATTCAGCGGGCGCTCAAGCGCGATCCGGACAACGCCAGATTGCGCCTGATCTATTCGCAATTTCTCATCAAGTCCGGCGACATCGAAGGCGCACGACGCGAGTTGGCGCATATCGTAACCCGGGAGCCCGGCAATCAGGACGCGCGGTTCGGGCTCGGCCTGGCGCTCATCGACCTGGGCCAGCTCGATGCGGCCCGGCGCGAGTTCACAGGGCTGGCTACGTCTGAAAAATGGCGGGTTCAGGCCTACTTTTATCTGGGGCTCATTGATGCCCGTAAGGGCAGGCTGAGCGAGGCGGTGGGCTGGTTCGACCGTGTCACGACCGGACCAACCGAGTTCGACGCGCGCGTGAACGGCATCACCGCCTTGATCAGCCTGGGTCGGCTGACGGAGGCGCGAACGCGGCTGGCAGACGTCCGCAAGCGATTTCCGAACGAGTCGGTTCGGCTGTATCTTCTGGAGGCCGAATTGCTTTCCAAGAACAGGGAGTTTGAGGACGCCTTCAACCTGTTGACCGAGGCGCTGGCGGAGTTGCCGGGGCAGGCAGATCTGCTCTATGCCCGTGCCCTGGTGGCGGAAAATGTCGGCCGGTTCGATGTGCTGGAGGCCGATCTGCGCCAATTGCTGGAGAAGAATCCCGATGACCCCAATGCCTTGAACGCATTGGGCTACACGCTCGTCGAGCGGGGCGAGCGGCTGGACGAGGCCAAGGGATATCTGGATCGGGCGATCCGGCTCAAGCCCGACGATCCTGCGATACTCGATAGCTATGGCTGGCTGCAGTACCGGCTGCACAATTATGCCGAAGCCGCGGAATACCTGCGCCGGGCTTACGGCAAGGTTCAGGATCCGGAGATCGCATCGCACCTGGGTGAGGTGCTGTTGGAGTCGGGAAAGCGCCAGGAAGCCAGGAAAATTCTGCGCGAGGCCTGGAAGAAGGCGCCTGAGCACGAGGATATGCAGCGAATCAAGGCGCGCTATCCGGACCTGCTGGCTCCGTAATGCCCGATCGGATTTCATTGGCTGCAGCGGTCCTGGTCTTGTTGTCGATAGGCATGGGGCTGCAGGGTTGCACCGGGGTGCAGACTCGGCCTGCCGCGGTGGATGCTGCGCACTTGGCCGGCCTGGAGCGTTGGCGGCTGGAAGGGCGCATCGCGGTGCAGACCCCGGACGATGCCTGGCAGGCCAGCCTGGCCTGGGAGCATGACGGGCGCCAGGATCGCTTGCTGGTTTCCGGACCCTTGAATCAGGGAACGGTTTCCATCGTTCTCCAGGACGACCTGATTCTCATCAACGAAGGTAATGGGAACGAAAGGATTTCCCGCGATCCCGACGCTCTTCTGAAAGAAAAACTGGGGTTTTCCATTCCGCTGCAGAGCTTGCGTTACTGGGTTTTGGGCGTATCGGCGCCGGGTGAGGCAAGCGAAGAAATGGATCTGTATCCGGATGGCCGCCTTAAGCATCTGAAGCAGGCGGAATGGTCCCTCGATTACGAGCGCTATCGCGACTGGGATCGGCTCGTGTTGCCGCAGAAGATACTGATCCAGGGGCGTTCGCTCAAACTGAAGCTGTTTGCGGACGAGTGGACCGTCGGGAGTCCTCCAGCATGAAGCCGCCCTCTCTGCGCCTGCCTGCGCCCGCCAAGCTCAATCTCACTCTCCGGATTACGGGCCGCCGCGCCGACGGCTACCATAATCTGCAAACGGTCTTCCAGTTCGTGGATTTGTGCGACTGGCTCGAATTCCGGCCCAATGCTTCCGGCGAGATCCGGTTGCAGGCGTCACTGGCGGGCGTGCCGATGGAGCAGAATCTGATCGTCCGCGCCGCCCGGTTGCTCAAGGATTACGCGGACGTGGCGGCCGGGGTCGACATCGCCGTGGAGAAAAATCTGCCGATGGGGGGCGGTCTGGGCGGCGGCAGCTCGGACGCGGCGACCACGCTGGTGGCGCTGAACCGCTTGTGGGAACTGGGTCTGGATCGGGAAACACTGATGAACCTCGGTCTCCGGCTGGGGGCGGATGTGCCGATTTTCGTGTTCGGCCGGAGCGCATGGGCGGAAGGCGTGGGGGAAATGCTGCAGACCGTGGAACTGGCCGAGCCCTGGTACGTCATAGTCGTGCCGCCGTGCCAGGTTTCGACCGCCGAGATATTCGGCGCCCCCGATTTGACAAGAAATAACGACCCCATCAAAATAGCCGACTTCCTTGCGGGAAGCCACGAGAATCATTGCCTGGATACCGTCGTGCGTCGATACCCGGTAGTGGGCGAGGCGATGCGTGTACTGGGGAGGTATTCCCAGGATGTCCGGCTGACGGGCACGGGCGCCTGCGTATTTTCGGTCCATGGCAGCGAGGAAGAGGCCAGGGCCGCATGCGAGGGTTTGTCCCGCGACTGGACGGCCGTGGTGGCGTCCGGCCGCAACCTGTCGCCTCTGTACGAGGCGCTGAACGAACTATAGATTTTCTGCATTTATTTTTGGGGCGTAGCCAAGCGGTAAGGCACCGGGTTTTGATCCCGGCATTCCCAGGTTCGAATCCTGGCGCCCCAGCCAACTCCCTAGTCTGCGTCGATATCTGGAGTGCACGATGACCGACACCTCCTTCATGGTGTTTTCGGGTAATGCAAATCTCCCTCTTGCCGAAGGCGTTGTGCGCAAGCTCAACATGCGCCTGGGCATGGCGACCGTAGGGCGGTTCAGCGACGGCGAGATTGCGGTCGAGATCGAGGAGCACGTGCGCGGGCGCGAGGTGTTCGTCATTCAGCCCACCTCGCAGCCCATCAACGAGAATCTCATGGAGCTTCTCGTCATGATCGACGCTTTGCGCCGGTCGTCCGCGTCGGTCATCACCGCGGTCATCCCTTATTTCGGCTACGCGAGGCAGGATCGGCGCATTCGCTCCGCCAGGGTTCCCATCACTGCGAAACTGGTGGCCAAGATGATTTGCGCCGCCGGTGCCGATCGGGTGCTGACGGTCGACCTTCACGCCGATCAGATTCAGGGCTTTTTCGACGTGCCTGTTGACAACGTCTACGCCTCGCCGATCCTGCTCGGCGACGTCTGGCGCCAGAAATATCCCGACCTCATGGTGGTGTCACCCGACGTCGGCGGGGTGGTCAGGGCCAGGGCACTGGCGAAGCGGCTCGACGACGCCGATCTCGCGATCATCGACAAGCGCCGTCCCCGCGCGAACGAGGCGAAGGTCATGAACATCATCGGCGACGTCCGGGGGCGGACCTGCGTCATGGTCGACGACCTCGTCGATACCGCGGGTACCTTGTGCAAGGCTGCCGGGGCTTTGAAGGAGCACGGCGCCGAAAGGGTGGTGGCGTACTGTACCCATCCGGTGCTTTCCGGTCCGGCCGTCGATAACATCGAGGCGTCGATGCTGGACGAGCTGGTGGTGACCGACACGATTCCCCTGCAGGAGCGTGCGCGGGCCTGTGACAGAATCCGGCAATTGACCATTGCCGAAATGCTGGCGGAAACGATCCGCCGGATCGCCATGGGGGAGTCGG
Source organism: Methylococcus mesophilus (assembly GCF_026247885.1). NCBI lineage: Bacteria > Pseudomonadati > Pseudomonadota > Gammaproteobacteria > Methylococcales > Methylococcaceae > Methylococcus > Methylococcus mesophilus. The sequence continues at coordinate 3,835,169 of NZ_CP110921.1, forward strand.
TCAGTTCGCTGTACGTGGATTGACCGCGGCCCCCGTTTTTCAATATCTGCTTAGAGTATTTTGGAGAAAGAGATGGTAGGCAGTTTCGTATTTGAAGCCGAGTTGCGACATCAGTTGGGTAAAGGCGCGTCCCGCCGTCTGCGCCATGCCGGCAAGGTCCCTGCGGTGCTTTATGGTAGCGGCGAGCCGGTGTCGCTGTTGCTGGAGCATCACAAGGTCGTCAAGAGCCTGGAAAACGAGGCAACGTACTCACACGTCCTAACGATCCGGTTCGACGGTCGTGAAGAGAGCGCTATTTTGAAAGCCGTGCAGCGCCACCCGGCCAAGCCCATCGTGATGCACATGGATTTTCTGCGCGTCAATGCGGCTGACAAGATCCGCGTCCATGTGCCGCTGCACTTCGTCAATCAGGAAACCTCGGTAGGCGTCAAGAAAGGCGGTGTGGTATCCCATAGCATGGTGGATGTGGAGGTCGACTGCTTCTCCAAGGATCTTCCCGAGTACATCGAGGTTGATCTTGCCCAGGCTGACATCGGGGACATCATCCATCTGTCGGACCTCAAGCTGCCGGTGGGCGTCGAAATCCACGCACTCGCACAGGGTGCCGGCCATGACCTCCCGGTAGCTTCCGTGCATGCGCCGCGCACTGCGGAAGGCGGTGAGGGCGAGGCTGGCTGACCGTTCCGGGCGGGGTATGGTCAAACTGATCGTCGGCCTCGGCAACCCGGGGCCGGCTTACGACAGGACCCGGCACAATGCCGGGTTTTGGTTTGTGGACAGGCTGGCAGCCGCGCACGCTTGCGTCTTGCGGGAGGAGTCCCGTTTCCACGGACGCGTCGGAACGATGGAGGTGGGTGGGACCATGCATCTTCTCGAGCCTCTGACCTTCATGAACCGGAGCGGGCTTGCGGTGGCGGCGCTTGCCAAGTTCTACAAGATTGCGCCCGAGCACATCCTGGTGGTTCACGATGAACTCGACTTCGGGCCGGGGCTCGTTCGTATCAAGCGGGGCGGCGGCCATGGCGGGCACAACGGTCTCCGTGACATCATGGCGCAGTTGGGAAGTGGCGGATTCCAGCGTCTGAGGATCGGAATCGGCCGGCCGGCCGGGGCCATGGCGGTGGCTGACTACGTGTTGGCCGCGCCGTCTGTCGCTGAGCGCCAAGCTATTTTTGGAGTGATAGACAAGGCCTTGGAGTGCCTGCCTGATCTGCTGGCCGGAAATATCGAGCAGGCGATGAACCGCTTGCACGTTTGAGTTGTCGCGCCGGGCTAAGATGGTCCGCGGTCGCTTGACACGATCATAAGACTCTGGAAAAATGCACGCTTTCCGCTTTGGAGGGGTTCCCGAGCGGTCAAAGGGATCAGACTGTAAATCTGACGGCTCAGCCTTCGAAGGTTCGAATCCTTCCCCCTCCACCAATTGGATTTTGTGGTACGCGGGTGTAGTTCAATGGTAGAACCTCAGCCTTCCAAGCTGATGGTGTGGGTTCGATTCCCATCACCCGCTCCAGTGTTGTAATGGTGTGTCAAAGGTTGAATTGCCCATATAGCTCAGTCGGTAGAGCACTTCCTTGGTAAGGAAGAGGTCACCGGTTCAAGTCCGGTTATGGGCTCCATTGTATTCTATATATCGTTTTTGACTGAATTGAAATAGCCGAATCAGGGGTGTTGGCGGATGTCCAAAGAGAAATTTACGCGCACGAAACCGCATGTGAATGTGGGAACGATAGGTCACGTGGATCATGGGAAGACGACGCTGACGGCGGCCCTGACCAAGTGCATGGCGGCGAAGTTCGGGGGCGAATTCAAGGCGTACGACCAGATTGACGCGGCACCGGAAGAGCGCGCCCGCGGCATCACGATTGCCACCGCTCACGTGGAATACGAATCGACCGCACGTCACTACGCCCACGTCGACTGCCCCGGCCACGCCGACTACGTCAAGAACATGATCACCGGCGCGGCCCAGATGGACGGTGCCATCCTGGTGTGCTCCGCCGCAGACGGCCCGATGCCGCAGACGCGCGAACACATTCTGCTGGCGCGCCAGGTCGGCGTCCCCTATATCGTCGTGTTCCTGAACAAGGCCGACATGGTTGACGACCCCGAACTGGTCGAACTGGTCGAAATGGAACTGCGCGAACTGCTTTCCAAATACGACTTCCCGGGGGACGACATCCCCATTATCAAAGGTTCCGCCCTGAAGGCGCTGGAAGGCGACACCAGCGAGATCGGCGTCCCGGCGGTCGAAGCTCTGGTGCAGGCCCTGGACGACTACATCCCCGAGCCCGAGCGCGCCATCGACCGGCCGTTCCTCATGCCGATCGAAGACGTCTTCTCGATCTCCGGGCGCGGCACCGTCGTCACCGGGCGCGTCGAGCGCGGCATCATCAAAGTGGGCGAAGAAATCGAAATCGTCGGCATCAAAGCCACGACCAAGACCACCTGCACCGGCGTGGAAATGTTCCGCAAGCTGCTCGACCAAGGTCAGGCAGGCGACAACATCGGCGTCCTGCTGCGCGGCACCAAGCGCGAAGACGTCGAACGCGGCCAAGTGCTGGCCAAGCCCGGCAGCATCACCCCGCACACCCACTTCGAAGCCGAGATCTACGTCCTGTCCAAGGAAGAAGGCGGTCGCCATACCCCGTTCTTCAACGGCTACCGGCCGCAGTTCTACTTCCGGACCACCGACGTTACCGGCGCGGTGACGCTGCCGGAAGGGATCGAAATGGTCATGCCGGGCGATAACGTCAAGGTCATCGTCAAGCTGATCGCGCCGATTGCCATGGACGAAGGGCTGCGGTTTGCAGTGCGCGAAGGCGGCCGTACCGTCGGCGCGGGCGTTGTCTCCAAGATCATCGAGTAAAGGCGGCGGGGCGGACACGGCAGGTTCGCCCCGCTCCCGAACATTTAGGTCAGTAGCTCAATTGGTAGAGCAGCGGTCTCCAAAACCGCAGGTTGGGGGTTCGAGCCCCTCCTGGCCTGCCACTACATGATGTGGGCGCCCGTTGGCGGGTGCCCTCTCGTACTTTAATAACGATCCGGCGCATGTCTACTCAAACTACTTCGGAGTCCGGTGCTTCCGGTCTGGATACCGTCAAGCTTGTTCTTGCGCTGGTATTTCTAATCGCGGGCATCGTTGCATACTATTTTTTTAGCGATTATTCCGTCGTCTACCGTACGCTTGGAGTCGTCGGTGCCGGTGTTGTGGCGGTCGCGCTGGTTTCGGCGACGGCCAAGGGGCAGTCGCTGCTCGGATTTTTCCGAGAGTCGCGCATCGAAGTCCGAAAGGTCGTTTGGCCGACCAGGCAGGAGGCCGCTCAGGCTACGTTGATGGTGGTCGCGCTGGTTTTCTTCGTTGGGATTTTTCTCTGGCTGCTCGATATGCTCCTGTTTTGGGCAATCACCTCGATCACCGGATAAGAGGGGGCGGTCGTGGCGCTACGCTGGTACGTTATCCAGGCTTATTCCAACTTTGAAAACCGTGTAAAGCGGTCTTTGGAGGAGCGGGTTGTCCGAGCCGGGCTGGAGCACTATTTCGGAAAGATTTTGGTGCCGACCGAAGAAGTGCTGGAAATGCGGCAGGGCCAGCAGCGTAAAGGCGAGCGGAAGTTTTTCCCGGGTTACGTGTTGGTCCAGATGGAGTTGAACGACGACACTTGGCATCTGGTGCGCGACGTGCCGAGGGTGTTGGGTTTTGTCGGAGGGACGCCGGACCACCCCGCGCCGATCACCGATGCCGAAGCTGAAGCGATCCTGGCCCGTGTAGAGGAAGGGGTCAAAAAGCCCAAGCACAAGGTGCTTTACGAAGTCGGCGAAGTCGTTCGCGTCGTCGACGGTCCGTTCAAGGATTTCAACGGCGTCGTCGAAGAAGTCAACTACGAGAAGAGCAAGCTCAGAGTCTCCGTCCTCATTTTTGGACGATCCACGCCTGTCGAGCTCGAATTCGGTCAGGTCGAAAAAGGCTAGGCGAGGCGGTTGCAAGCAGGGGCCGTGGCTGCCGTCGCGAGCCCTTTTTTATTTAGGGGAGCCTAACAGGCGTTCGTACCCATAGGAGTCAGAAAATGGCAAAGAAAATCACAGGCTACATCAAGCTTCAGGTCAAGGCTGGCGAAGCCAATCCGAGCCCGCCGGTCGGCCCGGCGCTCGGCCAGCGCGGTGTCAATATCATGGAGTTCTGCAAGGCATTCAATGCCCAGACCCAGAACGTCGAGAAGGGCTTGCCGCTTCCTGTCGTCATCACTGTGTATGCGGACCGCAGCTTCACGTTCATCACCAAGACGCCACCGGCTTCCGTGTTGCTGAAGAAAGCACTCGGGTTGAAATCCGGCAGCTCGAAGCCGAACACCGACAAGGTCGGAACGGTTACGCGGGCCCAGTTGGAGGAAATCGCCAAGATGAAGATGCCGGATTTGACGGCGGCGGATATGGACGCGGCCGTGCGTACGATTGCGGGCAGCGCGACCAGTATGGGTCTGATTGTGGAGGGTGTGTGATGGCTCGTTTGACCAAGCGGCTCAAGTCGATCAAAGAACAGGTTCAGTCCGGCAAGGCTTATGCGATCGAAGAAGCGCTGAATGTCCTGAAATCGGTCAGCTCCGTCAAATTCGTCGAGTCGGTGGACGTGGCCGTCAATCTCGGCGTCGATCCCCGCAAATCCGATCAGGCCGTGCGCGGTGCGACCGTGCTGCCCAATGGGACAGGCAAGTCGGTTCGGGTGGCGGTGTTCGCCCAGGGGGCGAATGCCGAGGCCGCCCTGGCGGCAGGTGCGGACATCGTCGGCATGGACGATCTGGGTGCCCAGGTGAAGGCTGGTGAGCTGAATTTCGACGTCGTCATCGCGGCGCCGGATGCCATGCGCGTCGTGGGCCAGTTGGGCCAGATTCTCGGCCCGCGCGGACTGATGCCGAATCCCAAGACCGGCACCGTCACTCCGGATGTCGCCACGGCGGTCAAGAACGCTAAGGCCGGTCAAGTCCGCTACCGCACCGACAAGAAGGGCATCATCCATTGCACGATCGGTAAAGTCAGCTTTGAGCCGGCGGCGCTGAAAGAAAATCTGGAAGCCTTGCTGGTGGATCTCAAAAAACTCAAGCCGAGCACGTCGAAGGGCGTATATGTCAAGAAGGTCACGGTGTCGTCGACCATGGGCCCGGGCTTGACGGTCGACCAGAACACGCTGACAGCGTAGAACCGTAACAAATTGTGTGACTTTGGGTTGCCGGGTTTCCGGTAACCGTCAAAGACCGCAGGCGTGCCTTGTGCACTTAATCGATCCAGCCTGCGCAGACGGTGACTGAAGCCGAATATCGGTGAAAGGAGCCGTTACAAGAGTCCCAGCTTCGGCTGGGGTGACATGGCTCTGAATGGTTTCCCAAACTATTCAGCTTTATTTGGAGGTAACGAGTGGCACTGAGACTCGATGACAAGAAAGTGGTCGTCGCCGAGGTTGCAGCCGTTGCCGCCCAAGCGCACTCCGCAGTTGCGGCAGAGTACCGGGGGCTGAGTGTCTCCGCTCTGACGCGGCTCCGCAAGGAAGCGCGGGAGTCCGGGGTTTACCTGCGCGTCGTCAAGAACACCTTGGCGCGCAAGGCCGTTGAAGGCACGAGTTTCGAGTGCATGCAGGACGGCTTGGTAGGTCCCTTGATTCTCGCGTTCTCCCTTGAGGATCCGGGCTCCGCGGCCCGCGTAGTCAGCGCATTCGCCAAGACCAACGACAAGCTCGTCGTGAAGTTGGTGGCGGTTGGCGGCAAACAATACGGTCCTACCGAGCTCGAGCGTTTGGCATCGCTGCCGAACCGCGAGCAGGCGCTCAGCATGTTGATGGGCACGATGAAGGCGCCGATCGAAAAATTCGTCCGCACCCTGGCGGAGCCGCACGCGAAGTTCGTGCGCACCGTGGCGGCGGTTCGGGATCAGAAGCAGGCCGCGTAACCCGCAGGTCCGGCAAAAAGCAATTTCGGAGAAATGACAATGGCAGTTTCCAAAGAAGATATCCTCGAGACTATTTCCAACATGACCGTCATGGAGATCGTGGATCTCATTTCTGCAATGGAGGATAAGTTCGGCGTGTCCGCGGCGGCGGCAGTTGCTGTGGCTCCTGCAGCGGCAGGCGCAGCGGCTCCGGCGGTCGAAGAAAAGACGGAGTTCGACGTCGTCATGACCAGTTTCGGCGCCAACAAGGTCAACGTGATCAAGGCGATTCGCGAGATCACCGGCCTGGGGCTGAAGGAAGCGAAAGATCTGGTTGAGGGCGTTCCCTCCACCGTCAAGGAGGGCATTGCCAAGGCCGAGGCGGACGACATCAAGAAGAAGCTGGAAGAAGCCGGCGCAGCTGTCGACGTTAAGTAACGAAACGTTGCGTACCAGCTTCTTTTAAGGAAGAGCTTCGATTCAGGCTGGCAGCGTTGCGCTGCCGGCCTTTCGGCGTTTGCGGATTGTTACGGAATCGGTTACCTTGTGGACTCCGATCTTCCGTCCATGCCGCTATGCCGTCCTCCGTATCACACGTGGCAACCCGATAACGAGTCAAGGCAGCCAAGGCATATCCACGATACTGCCGGCACAGCCTCTCAAAGGCTCTAGGCTCACGATATTTCAAGCAAACCAAACTCAGGTCAGGAACCAACATGGCTTACTCGTTTACCGAGAAAAAACGAATTCGCAAGAGTTTCGGAAAGCGCCAGGACGTGCTGGAAGTCCCCTATCTTCTGGCGACACAGGTTGACTCGTACCGGCGATTTTTGCAACTCGAGAGGCAGCCCGCCGGTAGGAGCGACGAAGGCTTGCACGCTGCGTTGAAGTCGGTTTTCCCGATCAAGAGCCATTCCGGCAACATCGTGCTCGAATACGTGAGCTATCGCCTGGGCGATCCGGTGTTCGACGTCAAGGAATGCCAGCAGCGCGGAACCACCTATGCGGCTCCGCTGCGCGTGCTCGTACGCCTGGTGGTCTACGACAAGGAGGCACCGGCGAACGCGAAGGTCGTCAAGGACATCAAGGAGCAGGAAATCTACATGGGCGAAATTCCGCTCATGACCGACAACGGCACCTTCGTCATCAACGGTACCGAGCGGGTGATCGTTTCCCAGTTGCACCGTTCGCCCGGCGTGTTTTTCGATCACGACCGGGGAAAGACCCATTCATCGGGAAAGCTGCTGTTCAACGCCAGAATCATTCCGTACCGCGGGTCCTGGCTGGATTTCGAATTCGACCACAAGGACTGTGTTTACGTCCGTATCGACCGTCGCCGCAAGCTGCCGGCAACGGTACTGCTGCGCGCGCTGGGTTACGACAATGAACAGATCATCGGCGAATTTTTCGATACCAATCGTTTTCTGCTGTCGCCCACGGGTATCCAGCTCGAGTTGATCCCCGAGCGTCTGCGCGGCGATATCGCGAGCTTCGATATTCGGCTCGGTGATCAGCTCGTGGTCGAGAAGGATCACCGGATCACGGCGCGCCATATCCGGATGCTGCAAAAGGAAAATGTGAGCCTGCTCGACGTTCCTAAGGACTATCTGTATGGCAAGATGCTCGCGCACAACGTCGTAGACACGACGACGGGCGAACTCATCGCCAAGGTGAACCAGGAAGTCACCGAGGATGTCTATGGGCGTCTCGTCGGCGCCGGCATTGCCGAGGTCCGCACCCTCTATGTGAACGATCTCGATCGCGGCCCCTACGTCTCCAACACCATGCGTATCGATCTGACCGAGACGCAACTGGACGCGCTGGTGGAGATCTATCGCATGATGCGCCCCGGCGAGCCGCCCACCAAGGAGGCTGCCCAGACCCTCTTCGAGAATCTGTTCTTTTCCCCCGAGCGCTACGATCTTTCCGCCGTCGGCAGGATGAAGTTCAACCGTCGTCTGGGGCGAGCCGATCCGACCGGTCCGGGCGTGCTGGAAAATGGCGACATCATCGCGGTGTTGAAGGAGCTGATCAACATCCGTAACGGCAGCGGCACGGTCGATGACATCGATCATCTCGGCAACCGCCGCGTGCGCTCCGTGGGCGAGATGGTGGAGAACCAGTTCCGGCTCGGTCTGGTGCGGGTCGAGCGGGCGGTGAAGGAGCGTCTGTCGCTGCCCGATGCCGACAGTCTCATGCCGCAGGAAATCATCAATGCCAAGCCGGTGGCGGCCTCGATCAAGGAATTTTTCGGTTCCAGCCAGCTCTCGCAGTTCATGGACCAGAACAATCCGCTGTCGGAAGTCACCCACAAGCGGCGCGTTTCCGCACTGGGGCCGGGCGGCTTGGCCCGCGAGCGCGCCGGCTTCGAAGTACGCGACGTGCATACCACGCACTACGGTCGCGTCTGCCCGATCGAGACTCCTGAAGGCCCGAACATCGGCCTGATCAACTCGCTCGCCGTGTATGCGCGTACCAACGAATACGGCTTCCTGGAAACACCGTATCGGAAGGTAGTCGATGGCCGGGTGACGGGTGAAATCGAATACCTGTCCGCCATCGAGGAAGGCCAGTACTACATCGCCCAGGCCAGCGCCTCGGTCGATGAGCAGGGCATGCTCAAGGACGATCTGGTCTCGTGCCGCCACAAGGACGAATTCACGCTGGGTTCGCGCGAGAACATCAACTACATGGACGTATCGTCCAAGCAGATCGTGTCCGTCGCCGCTTCCCTGATTCCGTTCCTCGAACACGACGACGCCAACCGTGCCTTGATGGGGTCGAACATGCAGCGTCAGGCGGTACCGACGCTGCGCACCGAAAAGCCTTTGGTGGGCACCGGCATGGAGCGCATCGTCGCCCGCGACTCCGGAGTCGCGGTCGTGGCCAAGCGCGGCGGCACGGTCGAGTTCGTGGACGCCGGGCGCATCGTGGTCCGGGTCAACGACGACGAGACCGAGGCGGGCGTCCCGGGTGTCGACATTTACAACCTGACCAAGTACACGCGTTCCAACCAGAACACCTGCATCAACCAGAAGCCGCTGGTGAAGCCGGGGGATGTGGTGGCCCGCAATGACGTTCTGGCGGACGGTCCGTCCACCGACATGGGTGAATTGGCGCTGGGCCAGAATCTGCTGGTCGCGTTCATGCCTTGGAACGGCTACAACTTCGAAGATTCGATTCTGATTTCGGAGCGGGTGGTGCAGGACGACCGCTTCACCACCATCCACATCGAGGAGAAGACCTGCGTCGCCCGAGACACCAAGCTGGGGCCGGAGGAAATCACCGCCGACATCCCGAACGTCGGCGAGGCGGCGCTGGCCAAGCTGGACGAGTCCGGCATCGTCTATATCGGCGCCGAGGTCAAGGCTGGCGACATCCTGGTGGGCAAGGTGACCCCGAAGGGCGAAACCCAGCTCACACCCGAAGAAAAACTGCTGCGTGCGATCTTCGGCGAGAAGGCCTCCGACGTGAAGGACACCTCGTTGCGCGTACCTTCCGGCATGGACGGTACGGTCATCGACGTGCAGGTCTTCACCCGTGACGGCGTGAAAAAGGACGAACGCGCCCGCCAGATCGAGGAGGCCGAGATCGAAAAGGTCCGCAAGGACCTGAACGACCAGCTCCGCATCATCGAGAAGGATTTCTACCAGCGTGCCGAGCAGATGGTGCTGGGCAAGGTGGCCGACCTGGGGCCGGCCGGCCTGAAACGCGGAGCTACCGTAACCCGGGAATACCTGGATTCGATCAAGCCCGCGCAATGGCTGGAGATCCGGCTGCAGGACGAGGACGTCAATCTGCAGATCGAAGCGATCGCCGAGCAGATCGCCCAGCAGCGCGAGGAGATCGCGAAGCGTCTCGAAGAGAAGCGTCGCAAGATCACCATGGGCGACGATCTTGCGCCGGGCGTACTCAAGATGGTCAAGGTGTACCTGGCGGTCAAGCGTCGCATCCAGCCCGGCGACAAGATGGCCGGACGGCACGGCAACAAGGGCGTGATTTCGCGCATCGTGCCGGTGGAAGACATGCCGTATTCGGCTGACGGCACGCCGGTCGACATCGTGCTGAATCCGCTGGGCGTGCCCTCGCGCATGAACGTCGGCCAGGTGCTCGAAACCCACCTTGGCTGGGCAGCCAAAGGTGTGGGCCTGAAAATCGGGCGGATGCTGGAAGCCAAGGCCAGGATCGAAGAGCTACGTTCGTTCCTGACTCAGGTTTACAACTTGAGCGGCCGGCAGGAGGACATCGCCAGCCTGAGCGACGCCGAAGTCATGGAGCTCGCAGGCAACCTGCAGGGCGGTGTGCCGATGGCGACGCCGGTGTTCGACGGCGCGACGGAGCAAGACATCAAGGCCATGTTGAGACTGGCCGATCTCCCCGAGAGCGGCCAGGCGACTTTGTTCGACGGACGCACCGGCGACGTCTTCGACCGTCCTGTGACGGTCGGCTACATGTACATGCTGAAGCTCAACCATCTGGTCGACGACAAGATGCATGCGCGCTCCACCGGTCCATACAGTCTGGTGACGCAGCAGCCGCTGGGCGGCAAGGCCCAGTTCGGCGGGCAGCGTTTCGGCGAAATGGAAGTGTGGGCGCTGGAAGCCTACGGCGCCGCCTACACCTTGCAGGAGATGCTGACGGTGAAATCCGACGACGTGAACGGCAGGACCAAGATGTACAAGAACATCGTCGACGGCGATCACCGGATGGAGGCCGCCATGCCGGAGTCCTTCAACGTCTTGATCAAGGAAATCCGTTCGCTCGGTATCAATATCGAGCTTGAGCAGGATTGATCGCCACCGCGCGCAGCAGGCAGCCGTTCGCGGCTGCCCTTCCGAATTGATGACTGGGAGATTTACGTGAAAGATTTGATCAATTTTCTGAAGCGCCAGACGCAAAGCGAAGAGTTCGATGCGATCCGCATCAGCCTGGCTTCGCCTGACATGATCCGTTCCTGGTCCTATGGTGAGGTGAAGAAGCCCGAGACCATCAACTACCGGACCTTCAAGCCGGAGCGCGATGGCCTGTTTTGCGCCAAGATCTTCGGGCCGGTGAGCGATTACGAATGTCTCTGCGGCAAGTACAAGCGCCTGAAGCACCGCGGCGTGATCTGCGAAAAATGCGGCGTGGAAGTCACCTTGTCCAAGGTGCGTCGCGAGCGTATGGGGCACATCGAGCTGGCGAGTCCGGTCGCGCATATCTGGTTCCTCAAGTCACTGCCTTCGCGCATAGCCCTGCTGCTCGACATGCAGCTGCGCGAAATCGAGCGGGTGCTTTACTTCGAGTCCTATGTCGTGATCGATCCGGGCATGACGCCGCTCAACCGCGGGCAGCTCCTCGGTGAGGAGGAGTACCAGAAGATGGTCGAGCAGTACGACGACGAGTTTTCCGCCAAGATGGGCGCCGAAGCCATCCGCGAACTGCTGCGCACCATGGATCTCCAGGCCGAGGTCGTGCACTTGCGGGAGGAAATCAACGGCACCAGCTCCGAGACCAAGATCAAGAAATACACCAAGCGCTTGAAGGCGATCGAGTCGATGCTGGTTTCCAACAACCGGCCGGAGTGGATGATTCTCACCGTGCTGCCAGTGCTGCCGCCGGACCTGCGTCCGCTGGTGCCGCTCGATGGCGGCCGCTTCGCCACCAGCGATCTCAACGACCTGTACCGCCGCGTCATCAACCGCAACAACCGTCTCAAGCGGCTGCTGGATCTCAATGCGCCAGACATCATCGTCCGCAACGAGAAGCGCATGCTGCAGGAATCGGTCGATGCGCTGTTGGACAACGGCCGCCGCGGTCGGGCGATCACGGGTTCGAACAAGCGCCCGCTCAAGTCGCTCGCCGACATGATCAAAGGTAAGCAGGGTCGCTTCCGCCAGAACCTCCTGGGCAAGCGGGTGGACTACTCCGGCCGCTCGGTGATCGTGGTGGGTCCGACCCTGCGTCTGCATCAGTGCGGTCTGCCCAAGAAGATGGCGCTGGAGCTGTTCAAGCCGTTCATCTTCAGCAAGCTGCAGTTCCGTGGCCTCGCCACCACCATCAAGGCGGCCAAGAAAATGGTGGAACGGGAAGCGCCCGAAGTCTGGGATATCCTGGACGAAGTGATCCGCGAACACCCGGTCATGCTGAACCGCGCACCGACACTGCACCGTCTGGGTATCCAGGCGTTCGAGCCGACCCTGATCGAAGGCAAGGCGATCCAGTTGCATCCCCTGGTATGCACCGCATTCAACGCCGACTTCGACGGCGACCAGATGGCCGTGCACGTGCCTTTGTCGCTGGAGGCACAGCTCGAAGCCCGGTCCCTGATGATGGCGACCAACAACATCCTGTCGCCGGCCAACGGCGAACCCATCATCAACCCGACCCAGGACGTCGTCATGGGTCTGTATTACATGAGCCGGGAGCGCACTTTCGCCAAAGGTGAGGGCATGATCTTCACCAGCATCGACGAGGCCGAGCAGGCATTCCTCAACGGTGCAGTGGACTTGCACGCCAAGGTGACGGTCCGGCTGCGCGAGGTCGTTCTGGGCGAAAACGGCGAGCGTACCGAGGTGACGAAGCGGGTTCAGACCACGGTGGGCCGTGCGCTGATCTGGAACGTCGTGCCGGACGGCATCCCGTTCGAGATGATCAACGTCGACATGACCAAAAAGGCCATTTCGCGTCTGATCAATCATGCCTACCGAACTCTGGGCATCAAGGCCAGCGTCATTTTCGGCGACCAGCTGATGTATCTCGGTTTCTCGCATGCGACCCGGGCCGGCGTATCGTTCGGCGTGGAAGACATGGAGATCCCCCCCCGCAAGGACGAGATCATCCAGGCCGCCGAGCGCGAAGTGAAGGAAATCCAGAACCAGTTCGCCTCCGGCCTCGTGACCGACGGCGAACGCTACAACAAGGTCGTCGACATCTGGTCGCATGCCAACGACCAGGTGGCGAAAGTGATGATGGAAGGCCTCGGCGTGGACGAGGTCACGGGCGAAAACGGCGAGACGACCAAGCAGAAGTCGTTCAACTCGATCTTCATGATGGCCGATTCCGGAGCCCGCGGCTCGGCGGCACAGATCCGGCAGTTGGCCGGCATGCGCGGCCTGATGGCCAAGCCGGACGGCTCGATCATCGAGACACCGATCACGGCGAACTTCCGGGAAGGGCTGACGGTATTGCAGTACTTCATCTCGACCCACGGCGCCCGCAAAGGTCTGGCCGACACCGCGCTCAAGACGGCCAACTCGGGTTATCTGACGCGCCGCCTGGTGGACGTCGCCCAGGACCTCGTCATTACGGAGGTCGATTGCGGTACGACGGACGGCCTGCAAATGGCTCCGCTGATCGAAGGCGGGGATGTCGTCGAGCCGCTGGCGGAGCGGGTGCTGGGACGGGTTCTGGCCGAGCATGCGGCCGATCCGTCGAACGGCGAGGTGCTGTTCGAAGCCGGTTCGATGCTGGACGAGTATGCTGTGCAGCTGCTCGAGCAGCACGGTGTCGACAACGTCCGGGTACGTTCCGTCATCACCTGCAAGACCCGTTACGGCGTGTGCGCCTCCTGCTACGGGCGCGATCTCGGCCGGGGCCACAAGGTCAACATCGGCGAAGCGATCGGCGTGATCGCGGCGCAGTCGATCGGCGAGCCCGGCACGCAGCTCACCATGCGGACCTTCCACATCGGCGGCGCGGCCTCGCGGTCGGCGGCGATCAGCAACGTCGAAGTGAAGTCGAGCGGACAGATCCGGTTGACGAACCTCAAGACTGTGGTCAACCGCGATAACGCTCTGGTGGCCGTGTCGCGTTCGGGCGAAATCAGCGTGATCGACGAACATGGCCGCGAGAGGGAGCGCTACAAGATTCCCTACGGTGCGGTGCTGTCGGTGCGGGAAGGCGGCGCGGTCAAGGCGGGCCAGATCGTGGTGAACTGGGATCCGCATACCCATCCGGTCGTGTCCGAAGTGCGCGGCCGCGCCAAGCTGATCGATTTCGTCGAGGGCGTGACCGTCCGCGAGCAGTCCGACGAAATGACGGGCCTGAGCTCGATGGTGGTCATCGATCCCAAGCAGCGCGGCGGCGCGGGCAAGGAACTGCGGCCCCTTGTGAAGCTGGTGGACGAGGAGGGCAACGACATCTTCATCCCCTCCACGGAGATCACTGCGCAGTACTTCCTGCCGGCCGGGGCGATCATCGGCATCCGCGACGGCGACCTGGTTGAAGTGGGCGACGTGCTGGCGAGGATTCCGCAGGAGTCCAGCAAGACGCGCGACATCACCGGCGGTCTGCCGCGCGTCGCGGACCTGTTCGAAGCTCGCAAGACCAAGGATCCCGCCATCCTGGCCGAGGCGACCGGCACGGTTTCGTTCGGCAAGGAAACCAAGGGCAAGCGCCGCCTCGTCATCACCGATGCGAGCGGCGAGCAGCACGAGGTCATGGTGCCGAAGTGGCGCAACATCACGGTGTTCGAAGGCGAGCACGTGGAGCAGGGCGAAACCATCGCCGAGGGCGAGCTGACGCCGCACGACATCCTGCGGCTGCGCGGCACCGCGGAGCTGGCCTCCTATCTGGTCAAGGAAATCCAGGACGTTTACCGGCTGCAGGGCGTGAAGATCAACGACAAGCACATCGAGGTGATCATCCGCCAGATGCTGCGCAAGGTCGAAATCACCGATCCGGGCGATTCCAGCTTCCTGCGCGGCGAACAGGCGGACCGGTCGCGGTTGCTGGAAGAGAACGACCGCCTGGAGGAGGAGGGCAAGGTGCCCGCGTGTTACGAGCCGGTACTGCTGGGCATTACCAAGGCTTCGCTGAGCACCGAGTCGTTCATCTCCGCAGCTTCGTTCCAGGAAACCACGCGCGTGCTGACCGAAGCGGCGATCCGGGGGTCCACCGACCGTTTACAGGGCCTCAAGGAGAACGTGATTGTGGGGCGTCTGATCCCGGCGGGCACCGGTCTGGCCTACCATGCGGAGCGCAAGGAGCGGGCGAAGCTCGGCGAGGTTGCGGAGCCCGAAGCCCCGACTATCGATACGGCGGAGGTGGAAGAGGCACTGAAACAAGCGTTCAGCCTCTGACAGAGTCTGCCGGGACCGGGAGGATGCAGGCGCATCCTCCCCGTTTCCGCGGTTGTCAAATTCCCGGAAACCGGTACCATACGCCGACTTGCCGGGGGGCGCACGTCTGCCGTGTGCCCGTGAGTTGCCTGGCGTTCGGATCGATTAGTCACTGCGGAGTGTTCAGCATCATGAAAAACCATATCCTGTGGAAGGTTGCGGTTGCCGGACTGGCCGGAATGGTCAGCAGCGGGACGGTATCGGCGGAAGGAGACCGCATGTCGGGGAAGGAGAAGTTCTACACCTGTGCCGGTTGTCATGGCATCGAGGGCTATTCCAACACCTACCCGACCTATCACGTGCCCAAGTTGGCAGGGCAGCACGACGATTACGTGGTTTCTTCGCTCAAGGCCTATGCCTCGGGAGCGCGGCACCACGGAAGCATGGAAGGCAACGCGGTGTCGCTTTCCGACAAGGACCTGCGGGATATTGCTGCTTATGTCGCAGGTTTCCGGGCCATCAATGTCAAGAATGCCGTGACCGGTAACGTAGCCAACGGCAAGAAAAAGGCGGAAGCCAGCGGTTGCGGCGGCTGCCATGGTGAAGATGGCAACGGTGAGAGTCCCAATCCCCGTCTGGCGGGCCAGTATGAAAACTACCTGATGAAGGCGCTCGAAGACTACAAGACCGGCGTTCGTAAGAACGCGATCATGAACGGCTTGGCTGGTGCGCTTTCCAAGGAAGACATCCACGATCTGGCCGCGTACTACTCGAGTCAGGCTCGCGGACTGTCGGTCGTTCAGGACAACTGACCGGTTCTTCCGCCAACGCGGACAACGGCTCACCGGGAGGACTGGTGGGCCGTTTTTCGTCGATGGCCGGGGACGCAGAAAACATCCTCAGACCTCGAATCCGCTGTGTTGAGGGACGGGTTTCGTCATGAGCTTTCATCGTACTGTGATCGTATTCTTGTTGGGGCTGTTCAGCGCAGTTTCTCATGCCGGCGACGCGCCGAAGCCGAAAGACAAGGTTGTCATGGGCTGGCTGGAGTCTGTTTTTCTGCTGCCCTGGCATCTCCGTCTGACGGCGAAGCTGGACACCGGCGCGAAGACTTCGGCGCTGCATTCGAACAACATCCAGCGATTCAACCGGGATGGCCGCGAATGGGTGAGGTTCACCCTGGAAAGCGAGGATGACGAAAGAGCCGTCGTCGTCGAACGGCCCCTCGAACGGACCGTTTACATCAAGGAGCGCCACAAAGGGGCATCGAAGCGGGAGGTGGTCACCTTGACGCTGTGCAAGAACGGACGGGAGTTCCAGACCGAATTCACGCTGGTGGATCGTAGCAATTTCAACTATCCCCTGCTGCTCGGCCGCAGTTTTCTGGGCAGCGTCGCCGTGGTCGATGCCGGAGAAACTTTTGTTTTCAAGGCGGAAGGCGATCCTTGCAACCAGCGGGGCAAGGGGGCCGCCACGCCAACCCCTTCTCCCCCGAATGGTGGGCACTGAGGGCAGATGACGGAGTTCCGTCCGGCATGAGCAAACTCCACGTTCGCTTCCTTGCTGCCGTGTTGATCGCGGTGGGGTTGGCGTTGTGCTACTACAAGGTCGAAATTCTTGGGCTGCCGCTGCTGCCGACCGAACAGGCCGAGGTCTGGACGGTCGAGGCGCGCATCGAGTTCAAGGCCAGGCGGGATACCGCCATCAAGGTGCAGTTCGCCATTCCGCGGGCGCCGCAAGGCTATACCGTCCTCGACGAAAATTTCGTCGCCAGCGACTATGGTTTGACTACCGACGACAATGGCCTGCGTCGTCAGGCGCGCTGGGCCATCCGCGAAACGCACGGGTGGCAGGTGCTTTATTACCGCATCCACCTTGCCAAGGATCCAACTGCCGAGGCTGCGCCCCAGCCGGCGGGTGTGACCGTGCCGGTCGATCCGCAGAACCTGCCCGAACCCCTGCAGGCAGCCGCACGCGGTCTTCTCAACGAGGTGCGGAGCAAGTCCGCGGACGACGTGACGTTCGCCCAATCCCTTCTGCAGCGCCTCAACGCTGCCGATCCCGACAGCAACGTAAGCCTGTTGCGCCAGGACATATCCGGCCCGGACGATTGGGCTCGCCGGGTCGTGGCCATCCTGCGGGAGGCCGACGTTTCAGCTCGCCCGCTCTACCTGGCGACCTTGAAGGACAATGCCAGCCGAGGTTCTCTGACACCCTGGGTCGAAGTGTTCGACGGCGAATCTTGGATCGACCTGAATCCCGCGACCGGTGAGACGGGCCTGCCCGGGGATGCCATCGTGTGGACGGTCGGCAGCGAGCCGTTGCTCGACATCACGGGGGGAAAGAACGGCCGGGTCGAATATTCGGTGCGCCGGCACTCGCAGGAAATGACTCAGATCGCCGAGCAGCGTGCGCGGAAGATGGGATCGCGGGTGATGGAGTTTTCCCTGTTCAGCCTGCCGGTCAAGACACAGAACGTCTATCGGGTGCTGTTGCTGGTTCCGATCGGGGCGTTCCTCATCGTATTTCTGCGCAACGTCGTGGGATTGCAGACTTTCGGAACCTTCATGCCGATCCTGATCGCGGCGGCCTTCCGGGAAACCCAGTTGCTATGGGGAGTCGCGATGTTCTGCCTCCTGGTCGCCCTGGGGCTGCTGCTGCGGTTCTATCTGGAGTCGTTGAAGCTTCTGCTGGTTCCACGGCTTGCGGCGGTCCTCATCATTGTGATCCTGCTCATGGCGACGGTGAGCGTAATGACTTACAAACTCGGTCTGGATCGCGGAGTGTCCGTCGCTTTGTTCCCGATGGTGATCATGGCGATGACTATCGAGCGGATGTCCATGGTCTGGGAGGAGTTCGGGCCGGCGGAGGCCCTGAAACAAGGGTTCGGCAGCCTGGCCGTTGCCATCCTCGGATACCTGAGCATGAGCAGCGACTATCTCGGACACCTCGTGTTCGTGTTTCCGGAACTCCTGCTGGTCGTCCTGGCATTCACGCTGCTCCTCGGCCGTTACACGGGGTACCGTCTGCTGGAACTGTGGCGTTTTCGCGGAGCGCTCAAGGGATGACGTCCGGTGGTTGGAAAGGCCGCATTTTCCCCTGGCGGCGCCTGCGCAAGCTCGGCATCCTGGGGATGAACGAGCGGAACGCCGACTTCGTGCTGCCTTACAATCCTCGTTCGCTCTACCAGCTCGTCGACGACAAGCGCAGGACCAAGGCGCTCGCGATTGAGTTCGGCATTCCGGTGCCGCGGCTTTATGCTGTGGTGGAAATCGAACACCAGATCGAAACTCTCCCCCAATTGCTCGCACCCTACGGCGAATTCGTCGTCAAGCCGGCGCACGGCAGTGGGGGGGAGGGCATCCTGGTGGTGGAGTCGCGCAGCGACGGCCGCTATCGCAGGACCAGCGGCCTGATCATGACCGAGGAGGACCTGGGGCACCACATTTCGAACATTCTCAGCGGCATGTATAGCCTGGGAGGAATTCCGGACTGCGCGCTCGTCGAATACCGGGTCAACTTCGATCCGCTCTTTGCCGAAGTGAGCTATCTAGGCGTTCCCGACATCAGGATCGTCGTGTTTCGCGGCGTTCCGGTGATGGCGATGATCCGCGCGCCCACCCGCCTTTCCGACGGAAAAGCCAATCTGCATCAAGGCGCCGTCGGAGTGGGCGTCGATATGATCACGGGCCGGACTTACAATGGCGTCTGGCGCGAATGCCGGGTCGAGGAGCATCCGGATACGGGTGGCGAGCTTGCCGGCATTTGCGTGCCCCACTGGGACGACATACTGACGATGGCGGCCCGTTGCACCGATATGGTCGGGATGGGGTATATCGGGGTGGACATCGTGCTGGATCGCGACCTTGGGCCTCTGATGCTGGAACTGAATGCGCGGCCCGGCCTCAGCATTCAGCTTGCGACCCGGACGGGGCTCTTACCGCGTCTGCGCTATCTGGAAGGGATGCGTCATATTCCGCGCGACGTGCCCGAGCGCGTGGCGTTGGCGAAAGCCGTGGCGAACTGCTGCTAGATCGGGAACGTCAGGGGCGTGGGGCAGGTCGAGGTTTCGGTGAAATACCCTTGTAATATGGTTCGGTTAAAAAGGTTGCCTGCTGAGTTTCTGCTTTTTTTCCGGGTATGGCATATCTTCTTGCGCCGGTATTTCCCCCGAATTCGGCGGGTAGCGGAGTGGCGGCAGCGTCCTTTCCGCAGGGTAGGGATGGTGTCTGCCCCGGCTGGAGTTTTAATGCAAGCATGCCTGGATGTTCCGGTCCACGCTCCTATGACGTCCAATGCTCCGCTGCGTCCTTAAATTGCCAGCCGGTCCGATTTTTGTGGCCAGAAATTACCGATGACCAAATCAACGCTGTTTTTCGTCCTTGTGCTGTTGTGCCTCGTCGCCTATCGCTTCGGCCGCCATCGTTCCTTGCTGGCCGCCTCGGGCAGAATCGCCAACCTTCACTCCCTTCCAGGTTATTACGGGTTTTTCGTTGCCCTTTGGTGCGGTGTGCCAGCCCTGATGCTGCTGGTTTGCTGGCTGGCGTTCGAGGGATCCGTCATCAACCACTTCGTCATTTCGAGCCTGCCGGACGAACTCCGTAACCAGTCTCCCGAGCAACTGGGACTCATCATCAACGACATCCGGAACGTGGTAGGCGGAAAAGAGACGTCCGCCACCAATCCGGCTATACAGGCGGCCGCCGGGGAGTACATCCGTCTGCGTTCGTTGAGTGACGCGCTGCTGGCTGCGGTCGTGCTTTCCGTTGCCGTGATCGGCGGGCTGGTTGCAGGCCAGCGCATCCGGCCGATGCTGCGAGCGCGGAATAAGGTGGAAGGGGCGTTGATGCTCTTTCTGATTGCCTGCTCCCTGGTGGCGATCTTTACCACCGTCGGCATCGTGCTTTCGGTTTTATTCGAGTCGATACGGTTTTTCCAGATGGTTCCGATCACCGAGTTTTTGTTCGGCACCGACTGGAGTCCCCAGATGGCGATCCGCTCGGATCAGGTCGGCTCTTCCGGCGCATTCGGAGCGGTGCCTTTGTTCACCGGCACCTTGCTGATTTCGGCGATTGCCATGGTGGTCGCCGTTCCAATCGGCTTGTTGTCGGCCATCTATCTGGCGGAATACGCCACCCCTCGGGTTCGTGCGATCGGAAAGCCTTTGCTCGAAATCCTGGCAGGCGTGCCTACCGTGGTCTATGGCTTTTTCGCCGCTCTGACGGTGGCTCCCTTCGTCCGGGATGCGGCACAGGCCCTGGGGCTGCAAGCCTCCTCCGAAAGTGCGCTGGCAGCGGGTCTGGTCATGGGGGTCATGATCATTCCATTCGTATCCTCGCTCTCGGACGATTTCATCAATGCGGTGCCCCAGTCGCTCCGAGACGGCGCCTATGCGCTCGGCGCCACGCGGTCGGAAACGATCCGCAACGTCGTCATTCCGGCCGCGCTGCCCGGTATCGTCGGCGGGATCCTGCTCGCGGTGTCCAGGGCGATCGGCGAAACCATGATCGTCGTCATGGCGGCAGGGCTCGCGGCGAATCTGACAGGAAACCCCCTGCAGGCGGTTACCACCGTCACCACCCAGATCGTCACCTTGCTGGTGGGCGACCAGGAATTCGACAGCCCGAAGACGCTGGCGGCTTTCGCCCTCGGCTTGGTGCTGTTCCTGGCGACGCTCGCCCTCAACATCATTGCCATGCACATCGTCCGGAAGTATCGGGAACAATATGAATAGCGAAGCCACGCAAGTTCTCTCGCGGCGCACTGCTGACATCGTCAACGCCTCGCTCGGGCGGCGACATGCCGCCGAAAGGCGTTTTCGCCTCTACGGCCTCATTTCCATCGGTGCGGGCATTCTGATGCTGGTCATCCTGCTGGTCAGCATTTTTGGCAAGGGCTACCGGGCGTTTTCGCAGACCTACGTCGGCCTTGATGTCAGCTTCGATCCGGCCGTGGTCGATCCCGACGGCCGCCGCTCGCAGGATGCTCTCGCCGCAGCGGACTATGGCGTGCTGTTGAAGCGCAGCCTGGGCGAGCTGTTTCCCGAAGTCACCGAGCGCCAGGACAAGCGCGCCTTGCATCGTTTGATCAGTGCAGGCGCTTCGTATGCGGTTCGCGACGAGTTGCTCGCCCACCCCGAACTCGTGGGCGGCTCGGCCCGGATCTGGGTGGCAGCGGGAGCGGACGTGGACATGCTGGAAAAGGGCTATGTCGACCGCAGCGCCGGCGAGGCAGAGCGGCGCATGAAGGATCGCGAGCTGGTATGGGTCGACAAGCTGAAGTCGGACGGGCGCCTGGAACGGCGATTCAACGTGAAATTCTTCACCGCCGGCGATTCGCGCGAACCGGAGCAGGCTGGGATATGGGGCGCGTTGATGGGTTCCGTCTACACCGTCCTGGTGACTCTGGTGCTGTCCCTCCCCATCGGCGTCGCAGCCGCCATCTACCTCGAAGAGTTCGCCCCGCGCAATCACTGGGTCGATTTCATCGAGGTCAACATCAACAATCTCGCGGCAGTGCCGTCGATCGTTTTCGGCCTGCTCGGCCTTGCCGTGTTCATCAATTTTTTCGGCGTGCCGCGCTCCTCGCCGTTGGTCGGCGGGCTGGTGCTCACGCTCATGACCCTGCCCGTCATCATTATCGCGGCCCGGTCGGCTCTGAAGGCGGTGCCACCCTCGATACGTGAGGCGGCCATGGGGGTGGGGGCCTCGCCGATGCAGACGGTGTTCCACCACGTCGTGCCCCTGGCCATGCCTGGAATGCTGACCGGCGCCATCATCGGGATGTCGCGCGCCCTCGGCGAGAGCGCGCCATTGTTGATGATCGGCATGGTCGCCTTCATCGTCGACATTCCCCACGGCATTTCCGATCCGGCGACCGTCCTGCCTGTCCAGATCTATCTTTGGGCGGACAGTCCGGAACGGGGGTTCGTCGAGCGCACCTCCGCGGCCATCCTCGTCCTGCTCGCGTTCCTGATCCTGATGAACGGCACCGCGGTGTACCTGCGCCGGCGCTTCGAGCGGCGCTGGTGATTCGTTCTCGGGACCTGCGGGTTAAACTACGAAAAGCTTGAGGGCGCGCATGAATACAGTCGCAGAGAGTCAAACGGTTCAAAGCAGAGAGAATGTAAAAATGAAAAGCCCGGAAAAGGAGGCTTTGATCGCCGCCCATCAGAGGGAGTTCACCAGGACGATCGGCGAGATCAGTTCGCCGAATCCGCGGATCATGTGCCGGGATGTCAATGTCTATTACGGCGAAAAGCATGCGATCCAGAACGTCAGCCTGGACGTCGGCCACAACGAGGTTATAGCCCTGATCGGTCCTTCCGGCTGCGGAAAATCGACGTTTCTGCGCTGTCTCAACCGCATGAACGACACCATCGTGGGCTGCCGCGTGACCGGATCGATCCATCTCGATGGCCAGGACATTTACGATGGCGGGCTGGACGTGGTGCCGCTTCGGGCACAGGTCGGCATGGTATTCCAGAAGCCCAACCCGTTTCCGAAGAGCATTTACGAAAACGTCGCCTATGGCCCGAAAATCCATGGCCTGGCAAACACCAAGGCCGAACTGGAGGAAATAGTCGAGTCGTCGCTCCGGCGTGCCGGCTTGTGGGACGAGGTTAAGGACGATCTGGCGAAACCGGGTACCAGTTTGTCGGGCGGACAGCAGCAGCGCCTGTGCATCGCCCGGACGATTGCGGTCAGTCCGGAGGTGATCCTGATGGATGAGCCCTGTTCGGCGCTCGATCCCATCGCCACGGCCAAGATCGAACAGCTCATCGACGATTTGCGCGAACTCTACACCATCGCCATCGTGACGCATTCCATGCAGCAGGCAGCCCGCGTCTCACAGCGTACGGCCTACTTCCATCTCGGCCGTCTGATAGAGGTTGGGGACACGGCGCAGGTTTTCACCAATCCGCGCCATCCCCTCACGGAAGACTACATCACCGGCCGATTCGGCTAATCGGGGAGATCGCTAGCGATGAATCAGATTACGGAAGGACACAGCATCCGCCGCTACGACGGCGAACTGCGGGAACTGCACTACAAGATCCTGGAAATGGGTACCCTGGTGTTGACCCAGTTCAGGGAGGCGGTACGGTCTTTGAGGACGGGAGACGTCGGCTTGGCTGGAAGAGTCATCGAAGGGGACGATCGGGTCGACGATCTCGAAGTCGAAGCCGACACGGAGGTCGTTACGCTGTTCGCCCGCCGTTGCCCAAAGGGCAGCGATCTTCGTCTGGTGATGGCTCTGTCGAAAGCCATTACCGACCTCGAGCGCGTGGGTGATGAAGCGGTGAAGATCGCCTCGTGCGTGGAAAGGCTGTATGCCGAACCGGACGAATATCCCTCCGAGGTGTCGCGCAACCAAGTCCTCGTGCTTGCCGACATCGTCGTCCGGCGGCTCGAGAACGCATTGCGCATCGTCGATTCCTGGGAGGCCGAGGAGGCGCAGCAGTTCATTGCAAGCCAACGCGAAGTCGCCGACCGGTTTCACCAATCGCTCGGCGGTTTGATGGACGACGGCGGTTCCGAGGCCGGTGGTGCCAACCGTGCGGTGAATCTGGTACTGGTCCTCAAAGCGCTGGAGCGCGTCGCCTGCCATGCGGAGAACCTGGCGGAGTATGTGATCTACCAGGCCATGGGCCTGGTGATCCGGCACCATGCGGTCTGAACGTTTCCCTCGAGCAGAACGTCCCGGCGCGAATGGATGCCCGCCGGATCCGTTCGCGCCGGCCGATGTGACTATCCCCGAACGCCGTGCCAAGCTAAAATAGCCAGCTTTCCCGGCGTCTGCGCTAAACGATGAGGCCCGGCCGCAGGGTCTTCGAATTGTCGATCAGAGAGATTTGCGGCCATGCCCAGCGCGTTCAATACCGACGATCTTCGCATCTGCGAGATCAAGGAAGTCATTCCGCCCGTCCAGGTTCATCAAGAATTCCCGATCACGGATCGGGCCGCGCTTACGACGCTGACCGCCCGCCGCGGTATTCACGGCATCCTCTCCAACGACGATGATCGCCTGCTGGTGGTGATTGGGCCCTGCTCGATCCACGATCCCAAGGCGGCGCTCGAATATGGCGAGCGGCTGCTGCCCTTCCGGCAGCAACTGGCAAAGAATCTGGAAATCGTAATGCGGGTCTATTTCGAGAAGCCGCGGACGACCGTCGGCTGGAAGGGCCTGATCAACGATCCTGATCTGAACGAGAGCTTCAACATCAACAAGGGCCTGCGTCTTGCGCGCAAGCTGCTGCTCGACCTGAACGAAATGGGCGTGCCGGCAGCCACCGAGTATCTTGACGTCATTACGCCGCAGTACGTTTCCGACCTGATCGCCTGGGGTGCCATCGGCGCCCGTACCACGGAGAGCCAGTCGCACCGCGAGCTGGCCTCGGGGCTGTCGTGCCCGGTCGGATTCAAGAATGCTACCGACGGTACGATCAAGGTCGCCGTCGACGCCATAGGCGCGGCGCGGCGGCCGCATCATTTCCTGTCGCTGACCAAGGCCGGCCATTCGGCGATCTTCTCCACGACCGGCAACGCCGATTGCCACATCATCCTCCGCGGCGGTTCCAGGCCGAATTACGACGCGGCCAGCGTCGAAGCCGCGGCCAGGGCGCTGGAAGGCGCCGATCTGCCGCCTAATATCATGGTGGATTGCAGCCATGCCAACAGCATGAAGGATTACCTGAAGCAGCTCCGGGTGGCCGAGGACGTGGCCGAACAGGTCGGCGGCGGCGACCGCCGGATCATCGGCCTGATGGTCGAGAGCCACCTCAAGCCGGGAAACCAGAAGCTGCACGCAGGGACGGTGCCCGAATACGGCGTCAGCATCACGGATGCCTGCATCGGCTGGGACGACAGTGTGGCCGTGCTCGAGCGCCTCGCCGAAGCGGTCGAGTGCCGGCGCGGCCAGCCGGCCGGCTTTCGGAATGTTCGGGGAGCTTGAGGGTATGCGTATTTTCGTCAACGGCGAAGAGCGTAGGGTACCGGCAGGCTCGACCCTCGAAGATCTGATCGCCGGTATGGACCTCGCGGGCAAGCGTGTGGCGGTCGAACTGAACCTCGAAATCGTTCCACACGGCAGCTACGGTTCCCGGGTGCTGGCTCCGGAAGACCGGGTCGAAATCGTCCATGCCATAGGTGGCGGGCAGGCCGATCCGCTGGTGATCGCCGGGAAGGCATACAGGTCTCGTCTGCTGGTCGGTACCGGCAAGTACAGGGACTTGGCGGAGACGGGGGCCGCGGTCGAAACGTCCGGTGCAGAAATCGTCACGGTGGCGATCCGCCGCACCAACATCGGCCAGGACCCGGGCCAGCCCAATCTGCTGGACGTGATCCCGCCCCACCGCTACACCCTGCTACCCAACACCGCTGGCTGCTATACGGTCGATGACGCCGTGCGTACCTGCCGGCTGGCGCGCGAGCTGCTCGGCGGCCATCGGCTGGTCAAGCTCGAGGTGCTGGGCGACCCGACGACCCTGTTCCCGGACGTGACCGCGACGCTGGAGGCGGCGGAGATCCTGGTGCGCGATGGATTCGATGTCATGGTGTACACCAACGACGATCCGATCATCGCCAAGCGTCTGGAAGAGATCGGCTGCGTCGCGGTGATGCCCTTGGCCGCCCCCATCGGATCGGGGCTCGGGATACGCAATCCTTACAACATCCTGACCATCGTGGAAAATGCGAACGTTCCGGTGCTGGTCGACGCGGGCGTGGGTACGGCCTCCGACGCCGCGGTGGCGATGGAACTCGGCTGCGACGGTGTGCTCATGAACACGGCCATTGCCGAAGCGAAGAATCCGGTGCTGATGGCATCGGCGATGAAGAAGGCGATCGAGGCGGGGCGCGAGGCCTTCCTCGCGGGCAGGATGCCGCGGCGCCGGTTCGCTTCGGCCTCGTCGCCGCTGGCGGGGTTGTTCTTCGATTGACCTGGCGTGCGGGCCGGCATGGCGCCCGGCCCGCGTGGATGGCGCAGTGCCCTGGTTTCAGGGCGCGGCTTTCAGATGGGTGACGGCTTCCTCGGCCGATTTCTTGGCGATGTCGGCGTGACCCATTTTCCCATGCTCGATGGCGCTGTTCAGGCTCGTGATCGCAGCGTCGTAATGGGGATTTTTCTTTTCCGCATTTGCGGCGGCGGCATGGGTCTTTGCGGCTTCCGCATGTTCCGCCACGCCCGCTGCATTGCCCGCGGCGCCGGCCGAGACCGCCGCTTCGGCGTGCTTCATCGCCTCGGCCTTGTGATCTTCCGCCGCCTGCGCCGCGCTCAGGCCGAGTATCGTGGCGAATGCCGCGGTCAGCAGCCCCTTGATGATGCCTCTGTTCGGAACGTTCATTGTGCTTCCCTCCTCTCACGGGTGGTAAGGCTTTATTGGCGTCGGACGCACTGCACTCATGTACGCCCGACAGGAGCACGGATACCACAGTCGCTTTTCGGCGTCCACAGGAAATTTCAGGCTGCCGTTCGGAGCCGGCCTGTCATCCGCCTTTAACTTCGAGCAAATAAGATCGCTCGCTCATCCAGACGGTGCAGGTCGTCCGGTACAAAGATCGTCTTATTTCGAGGAGTTTGAAGATGCTGAAAAAAAGATTTCTGGCCGCGGCGGTCGGCGTGGCGCTGGCGGGTGCGGGGGCATCCCCCGTCATCGCCGCCGTCAAAGGCACGATTCCGGTGAAGTCGGTGGAATTCATCGGGATGACTGCGCCCGAAACCGCCGAGCAACGGGCTGCAGCCTACACCACCGCCAAAGTGAAGGTCATTTTCAAGAGCGGGGGGAGCCGGGTCTACGATCTCCATTACAACGCGCTTTTCCATAACACCGACACCATCGGCGGCGTGACGGCCGGTGCGGCATACGACGTAACCGGCACCCCTTTGCTGGACTCGAACGGCAACCCGACGCTTGCCGAAACACCGGACGCGAACAGTCTGATCCGCATCCCGGCCAGGGGCGGCGACAAGCTTTTTCTGGTCACTCACTTCGAATATGACTGGCTGGACACCGCCGGTGCCGATCAGTACGGCAAGCAGCCGATGACCATGAGCCTGGCGAACATCGAGCAGGACGGCAAGAGCGGGGAACTCTCGGTCACGGCTCTCAGGAACATCGACATGTCGGCCATCGACGGCTTGTGGATACCTTGCGCGGGTTCTCTCTCCCCCTGGAACACCCATCTCGGCAGCGAGGAGTACGAACCGGATGCTCGCTGCCAAGTGGAAGGTTCCTGTGCCAGCGGCGCCATCGGTCTCGCAGCGATGGAGCGTTACCTTGCGGGGACCAAGACCGCCAACGTGTACAACTACGGCATCGTGCCTGAGGTGACGGTTGGCAAGAACGGAGAAACCCAGGTCGTCGGCCATCGAGCTCTGGGCCGTATTTCCCGCGAACTGGTTCAGGTGCTGCCCGATGAACGCACGGCGATCCAGGGCGACGACGGCACCTACAACGTGTTGACCATGTTCGTGGCCGACAGGAAGCGCGATCTGTCTACGGGAACGCTGTACGCCGCAAAATGGAATCAGACCAGCGCCGAGAATGGCGGCGAAGCCGATCTGGCCTGGGTCCGTCTCGGACATTCCAGCGATGCCGAGCTGGAAGCGCTGGTGGCGAGCGGCGTGACCTTTGCCGACATCTTTGAAACCGCCCCGGTGAACAAGCTGGCCGACGGCTCGTATGAAGCGCCTCCGGCAGGCTTCAAGCAGATCATCGCCGGCCATAACAAGGGACTGGTGGAAAACCTGAAGTTGAAACCCGGAATGGAAACCGCGGCAGCGTTCCTGGAGACACGCCGCTACGCAGCGTATATGGGAGCCACCACGGAATTCGAAAAATTCGAAGGCGTGACGGTCAATGCCCAGGACCGGAAAGTTTATCTGGCCTTGACGCGCATGAGCAGTGGGATGGAGGACAGGCCGAAGGATCCCGCCAACCACATCCGTGTCCCCAAGCTGCTGGCAGGCGCGGTATATCAGATGGATCTCGGCTCATGGAAACTGGACAGCGATGGGCACAGGATCGACAGCAGGTACGTCGGGACTCACATGAAGGCCCTGGTGCTGGGGCAGGATATCGCCAAGGACGCCGCAGGAAATACCGCTGCGGTTGACCGGATCGCTAATCCCGACAATCTGAAATATTCGGAAAAGATGCGTACCCTGTTCATCGGGGAGGACAGCAGCACGCTCCACGTCAACAACTTCCTGTGGGCCTACAATGTGGACTCCGGCAAGCTTTCCCGCATCCTGTCCCTGCCGGCGGGAGCTGAGAGCACGGGGCTCCAGGCGATCGATTCGTTGGGCGGCTATTCCTACATCATGAGCAATTACCAGCATGCGGGCGATTTTTCCTCCAACATCGATCCGGCCTTGAAGGGCCAGCTTGAGCCGCTGATCGACAGGTCCAAGGCAGCGGTCGGCTATCTGGGAGGCCTGCCGGCATTCAAGTAGCCGGTATCGGCCTCGATCTGTGTAAGAACGCCGGGGCAACCCGGCGTTTTTCATTTTGCAATGGTGATACTGGGCGTCCCGAAGGTCGGCAAATCGGTCACCGTCATCTGGTAGAGCTGATACAGGAGGCGGAAGGCTTCCAGATTCCACTGATGGCCGGGCTCAGGGCGCAACGAGTAGTAGCGGTCGTCGAATTCCACGGCAAGCCCCGCGGCCGACGGGCGCGAATCCGTCTCCACGATGTCGACGGTTGACACCGGGTTCTCCTTCACCGGTGGTGTCCTGGGGTCTGGGGCGACGTCATACTCCGGTTCTTCCGCAATGGAACTGCCGATGAAGCCGAGAATGCTGTGAAAGCTGCGCAAGCGGAATGTGCCGTGGATCGGGAACTCGCCGCCCGGGTAGTCTTTGCGGATATCCACGGCGATTTCATTCGGCGGGCCGGTTTCGGCTTCCCGGTTCAAACGGATGCGCTCCGCCTCGGGCAGGTTGTCCGGATCGTAATTGGTGATCACCAGGCGTCCGGATACCTTTCTCGACAAGGTGTAACTGTTCGTCTTTGGGTCGAACTGAATTCCATAGTCTTTCTCCAGCGTCGCGAATCCTTCCGGAGTCATGGCGGGAGCCGGGAGTGTCCAGGACTGATTGAAAAAAAGCGGTTCCACGTACAGCCGGTTACGGTCCTGGATGGAGGACAAGTGCAGCACCAGGCGCCGGAAGAATGCGTAGCCGGCCCGGTCCGAGGGCTTATTAGCGTGGGCGATTTCTTCGCCGTCGCGGAACGTCCTGAACTCCTGGGCCATGAGGCGTAGTGCCATGTCGACATCCATGCCCTGGCGTAACAGCAGGGTCAGCTTGTTTTCCTGCAGCGGTGCCAGCATGCGCTTGGTAAAGGCTTCGCCCTCGACCGGTACGATGCTTACCGTCGGATTTTCGGCGACCGAACCGCCGAACACCGGCATCATCAGTCCCCCCGAGTTGCCCGTCAGGGCCGGCGTGGCGCCTGCATTGAAAGTGAAGTTATAAGTCGCTGCGATACTGGACAGGGCGGTGAAATGAATGGGCTGGTGGCGGGCGGCACGGGCGATGTTCAGTAGAATCTGCTTGTCGACGATGTCGGTCGCGGCTTCGTTATAGGCCAGGACGGCATGGTCGAGCGCCAGCGGTGCCAGGCATCCGGGAAGACTGACGGCTGCCAGTCCCAGGATACCGGCGCACGGTAGGGAGGATGCACAGGGTTTCATTTCAGTTGATGGGCGTTTTTGCAAGTTCATCGCATGGGGGACGATTGACCTTGCCAGGAAGAAAGCGGGCGAAAAGTATAGCCTAAGCCATATGACGAATTGTGCGGTTCCGCCAGTGCAGCGAGGGTATCGGGAAACCTTGTGGCGACGTCATGAAATCGTCACAGCAACCTGATAACTTAGGAATGTTCGTAAACGTATTCATGCGGATATGCCATAGGTCCGCGTTTCCCATCTTCAAAATAGCCAATATGCGTTCAGGTAAATCAAAGCGCGTGATTCCTTTCGCGCTGGCCTCGGAGGACCGCCGCGCCTTGCGTCGCGCGTTCGATCACCTTGAATACCCCAGCTTCGCGGCGAGACTGTCCAGCATCGTCGGGACTCCCATCGAAATGGCGGTGAAGTTGTTGCCTCGTTCGTGGTATACGGCGCTGCACCGCGGGGTCGAAGCCGCCGTCGCCAAGGCTCTCGACGTGGCGATCAACAGCCTGAACGACTCGGTCCGGCCGCTGACCGACCGCCGTTACCGGATGATGGGCGCGGTGTCCGGTGCCGTTGGCGGCTTTTTCGGCGGACCGGCGCTGCTGCTGGAAATGCCGTTGACGACGGTCATCATGCTTCGCTCCATCGCCGACATCGCCAAGCAGGAAGGAGAGGACATGGAGTCGCTCGAGGGCCAACTCGCCTGCCTCGAAGTTTTTGCGATGGGAGGGCGTTCCAGCGAGGACGACGCGGCCGATACCGGCTATTACGGCCTGCGCCTCGCCTTGGAGGCGCCGGTTTCCAGCGCCGCCCGGCATATCTCGCGGCGTGGCCTGGATCGCAGGAGCGCGCCGGCGCTGGTCAATCTGATCGGCCGTATTTCCGAACGTTTTGGCCTAGTGCTTTCTGAGCGGGCTGCCGCGAAACTTATTCCCGTTGTCGGCGCCCTGGGTGGCGCATTTATCAACAACGTGTTCATTCAACACTTTCAGGAGACCGCGCGCAGCCACTTTACTATTCGTCGATTAGAGCGAAAATACTCCAGATCGCTTATCGAAGCGGAATACAAGAAGTTAAAACGCCGGCCCGGAAAAGCTTCCGTCCGGTACACTGCGTTGGCTGCCTGAGGAATTTGCCATGCCCCCGATCAAAGAGTTTTTCAACCAATTGCCGCCGGTCAACGAGGTTCTGAACAACGACATTGTCAAAGGCGTTGCGATCGGTGCAGGCGTTGTGGCCTTGGCCGGTCTGGCGCTCCCCGCCGCGGCGCGGGCGGCAAGGCCCATGGCGCGGTCGACCGTCAAAGCCGCCATTCTTTTCTCGGAAAAGGGTCGGGAAATCCTGGCCGAAGCCGCTGAGAATCTCGAAGACATCGTCGCGGAAGTCAAGGCGGAGCTCGCGGCCGGCGCCACTGCTGGCGCTGTGGCCGGCGAAGCCGCGGCGGAGGCGAAAGGAGATGAGGCTGCCGACTGATGTTGAGGGCCGAGATTGTTCACTGCCTTCCTGGCAGGCTGAGGCTGCGCGTTGCCGAAAAGCGCGGCGATGAAGCGGCGTTAAGGGAGTTGGCGAAAAGCTTGGCCACGCATCCCGATGTGGTATCGGTTGACGTTCGTTCCCCTACCGGCGGTCTGCTGGTGGTCCATAATCTGGGAAATGCGTGGCAGCCGATAGCCCGTTACGCTGCCGAACGCAACGTGTTTGCCGTCACGGCGTTGGCGGCGTCGGAGTCACCTCCTTCCATCGCGGAAACTACGGCGGCTGGCTTTAAGGTCATCAATCGGCGGTTTCGTCGGGCGACCGGTGGCGCGATCGATTTCCAATCCGCGATGTTTCTGACGTTCGTCGGGTTTGCGGTTCATCAGGCCCGGCAAGGCCACATGCTGGGTCCGGTGTCGACCCTGTTGCTTAATGCCTACGGTTTTTTAAAGGAGAAGGGCCGCTGATCCTGCGCGGCCGGAGCCGGCCCGTTGCCGACACAGGCGTCGGCAATATTCTGCGAGATAGGGATATGTCGTTCAATTCATGAAGTTTCTTCTGGTCTTCATCCCGCTGGCTGTCATTTTCGAGCATTTGGCCTCGGTTCCGGCGGGTTTTCGGTTCGCGGCGGCCGCTCTGGCCATCATCCCGCTGGCCGCGGCGATGGTGGACGCCACGGAACGGGTATCCCATCGGACGGGCCCGACGGTTGGCGGTTTGCTCAATGCCACTTTCGGCAACGCTCCAGAGTTGATCATCTCGCTCATGGCCCTGCGTGCGGGGCTGATCGAAGTCGTCAAGGCATCGATCGTCGGAGTCATTCTCAGCAATCTCTTGTTCGTGCTCGGGCTGGCCTTCCTGCTGGGAGGATTGCGTTTCCATGTCCAGAAGTTCAATCGGCATGGCGCGCGGATTCAGCGGGCGGTATTGATGGTCGCTGCCATCAGCATCGTGGTGCCGAGCGTATTCGACAATTTCATACCGCCGGAAATGATCGATCGCGAAGACGGCCTCAATGTCTGCGTCGCGTTGGTGCTTTTGGCGACCTATGCGATGAGCCTGGTTTTCATGCTGAAGACTCACCCCGATTATTTCGTGTCGGAAGAAGCCGCTTCGGATGCAGATGTCGAGCCGGGCCGCACGGACGCCAAGTTAGCCGTGGCGCATCTGGCGATCTCTTCGGCAATACTCGCGATGATGAGCGAGATACTGGTCGGTTCGATCGAGGAAACCGCGGCCAGCCTCGGTATGTCGAAGGCATTCATCGGCGTGATCATTCTTGCCTTGATCGGCGGCGCTCCGGAAAGTGTGGCGGCGGTGACTGTGGCCCGCAGGAACAAGCTGGATCTCACCATGGGCATCGCTGTCGGCAGCAGCGTGCAGATTGCGCTATTCGTCGCCCCGGTGCTTGTGTTGGCCAGTTATTTCATGGCGCCCCGGCCGTTGAACCTGATGGTGGGTAATGCCGGCATCATGATCATCATGCTCCCGGTTCTGTTGCTGTCGATGCTGGTTGGAGACGGCCGGTCGAACTGGTTCAAAGGGGTGCAGCTGTTGAGTGTGTACCTCCTCATCGCGCTATTTTGCTATTTCCTCCCCGATACTCCAGGGACGTCTTTCTCCAGCCCTTGACGCAGCGGACAAAAAAAGCGGTCCGGAGACCGCTTCTTTTGTGCGATGAGGAGATTCCCCGTCAATGGCTATGCTGTCCGGTGATCGCCATGGTCTTGTCGTTGCCCGTGGCCGAATCGTGGACGTTGACGTACAAGGTGCCGGCATCGGCGCCGAAATAGATGCCCGTACCCGTCGCCTCGGCATCCTTCAGCGAGGCGAAAAGCTTCACGCCGCTGCTCAGGCCGTCGGCTTCCGTATGGGTATCAGCCACCCAGATGTCGCTCGGCTGAGTGTCCTCCGTGATCCAAAGTTTCCCGTCGGGTCCCTCAGCGAGAGTTTCCGGGCGGAAGAAACCGGTGATTCCGGTCGCCGCATTTTGGGCAGGAACGTTCTTACCGACCTCGACGAAATAGCTGGCCTTGGGCTTGTTGCCCAGCGTGATGGACAGGATTACGCCGGAACCGTCGACGCCGTCGATCCGGGGTTCGCACTTCACCGCCACGTACAATTTTTGGCCGATCAGTTCGATGTCCTCCGGATTGCAATAGGGCGTCGCATTGGCGGCGCGAGCCGCTTCGTGCGCATCGATCCGGGCCTGTTTCATATTGAGCGGGACCCATTTTGCGCTGCCGGTCTGGCCCCCGGTCTTGACGCGGAGCGCGTACAGTTTGCCTTTGCTCAGGTTGCCGCGCTTTTTCGGTACGAATTTGTAAATGAAACTGTCGCGGTTCGAGCTGGACAGGTAGACGTTGCCTTTGCGGTCGAACTCGACCGCTTCGTGCCGGACCGCCCCCAGTGATGGCAGGGCCGTTACCGACTGGGCCACCGTGGGGTCGTCCTTGTTCAGCTTCAACTCGTAAACGAGGCCCCGTCTGGCATCGGGATAATCCGGATCGGGATATTGCGGCTCGTCGGTTTCCTCGGCGAACAGCAAGGACCCCCAGGGCGTCCAGGTCAAGCCGTCCAGTACCTCCCAGTCGGCGCGGGTCGCCAGCAGCCGGGTAGCGCCGGTTTCCAGGTCAACTACCGAAAGCGCTCCACCGGCGGTCCCGTCCAGATGGGCGTCCTTACCCGGATAGGTTTCATGGGTGCGGTAGAGGTAGCGGCCTGCCTGCGGGCCGGTTTCGTTCGTGACGATAAAGGCCGGCCGGTCGTTGAGCTGGTAGATGTTCAGATCGGTTTCATCCGAGACGACGCGCTGGGAATAGCCTTCCGGAATGAGCCAGGGTACGGCGTCGAGGACCGTCTTGTCGGTCGTGGATTCGGCGTAAGCCGACGCGGGAATCGGGTCAAAGTCCATTGCTTCGGCTTTGGCTGCGCCGACGTAGCCGCATATTGCGGAAGCCGCGACGGTGGTAAGGATGTTTCGCATCAAATATCTCCGCTGTTGTCTTTCTTGGCAGCCTTCCATTGTTCCCAAAATGAAAAACGCGCTACGGTGAAAAGGGTTGGCTGATACGAAGGGATTAGATTGGGTATTCCGGGAAACGTTCCGCTGTTGTGTGGGCAGTTGGCGTGCGGCCCGGAAACGAAGAGGATGCGACGCCGAACCGACCGCTCGCTGTGAGTCGATGTGGAGCGGGTGATGGGAATCGAACCCACGCTATCTGCTTGGGAAGCAGAAGTTCTACCATTGAACTACACCCGCCCTTTGCGGAGGCCAACAGTAGCATTGTAGGGCGTCCCTGGCAATCTTCTTGCACCGTTCAGGGAGCCGGCAGCGTGCGGCGCAGAACGTCCAGGGCCAGCGCTGCGCTCAGTGCTCGCCGGTATCCGGGGTTTCCGTCGAGGCGGTGCCGCACCCTCGCCGTTCCTACCGCGGAGGCGACCGCGATGACCAGTTCGGACGGATTTCGGGGCGATTCCATGCAGGCTAGCGCGTGGGTCGTGCCGTGCCGCCTGCGCAGGTGTGTGGCGATCGCTGCCACATCCGGCGGACCGTCGGACAGGCCGTTGCCGGGGGACAGTTCGAGGTGCTGGACGACGGGCCGGCCGTCGGGGACGACCAGCCCGTAAGTCCACCAGGCGAAGGCACCGCAGAGTTGTGCCAGATGGCCGCGGCTTACGGTTTCCAGGGTCGCCAAGCTGGCGTCAGTTTGGCGCATCAGCCGGTCGACGCATTCGATCAACGTGCCGCCCAGCCGCTCCGGCGTGTCGATGCTGAAGACTGCAGTCCCGATGGCGCGCCGTATTTCGTCGATCAGGAGATCGCGTTCCGGGACCGGGAAATCCGCCGGAAACAGCAGCTTGACGTGGTTTTCCGGCGGAACGGTGCGAAAGCCCAGCTTGATCCCAGGCGGCAATGCGAAGGGATCGAGCCGCTGCTGGAGGGTGGATTCCCCGACACCGAGCACTCGCAGCGTCACGAGTTGCGCGGGGCGGGTGGGGAAGCTCGACTGGATATCCGCTCTGACGGCGCGCTCGAACATAAACTCCATTTCATGGGGAACGCCGGGCAGAAAGAAAAACCGGCAGCCGCGATGATCCAGCGCGAAGCCGGGCGCGGTGCCTCGGAGGTTGTCCAGTCGCCGTGATCCGTCCGGCAGCAGCGCCTGCTTGCGGTTCGCTTCGGGCATCGGGTAAGTTCGACCGGCGAACCAGGCCTGGATCTGCCGGAGGGCTTCCGGGTCTTCCTTCAGGGGAAGGCCAAAGGCGCGGGCCGCCGCCCCGGCCGTCAAGTCGTCGACAGTCG
Source organism: Methylococcus mesophilus (assembly GCF_026247885.1). NCBI lineage: Bacteria > Pseudomonadati > Pseudomonadota > Gammaproteobacteria > Methylococcales > Methylococcaceae > Methylococcus > Methylococcus mesophilus. The sequence goes on from NZ_CP110921.1 coordinate 3,870,589, forward strand.
GGCCCAGGCCGCCCGTGCCGATGCAAAGCGCCGCGCGTGCCGCGATTTCCTGGAGAGCCGCGGCCAGGGCGTCGAGGTCATCGCCCACAGCGGTATGGCGTGTGACCGAAAAACCGAGCTCCGTCAGCCGCTCCGACAGCCAGGCGCCGTTGGTGTCGGCAATCTGGCCCGTCAGCAACTCGTCGCCCTGGGAAAGGATTTCGGCCCTGGGCGAAGTCATGCCCGGTCCCCGCCGAGGGTTTCGAGCATCAGGTGCCAAAGCGGCAGAGAGGCGAGGGCGAGCACAGTGGTCGTTGCGGCGAGCATCGCGTACAGCCCCGTATCCAGGCGGTAGCGGTCGCAGTAGACGATCCCCAGCAGCATGCTGGGCATGCCCGCTTCGAGCACCAGCGCGGCGCGCGTGTCACCGGAGATTTCGAGACCATGGGTCAGGCTCAGGCCGAACAGGGGTAGAGCGATCAGTTTCAATCCTGATGCCAGGGCTACCAGCCGTGTGTTCTCTTTGCGCCAGGCGTTCCACCGCAGGCCGAGGCCCAGGGCCAGCAGCATGAGCGGTGCGACAGACGAGGCGGCGGTTTCGAGGGGAGGTTCGAGCGCCGCCGGCCGCGGAATGCCGTATTCGCCGAGCATCAGTGCGGCGAATGCCGCCCAAAGCGGAGGGTTGAGCACCAATGCCTGAAGCGATGAGCAAAGTTTCCCCGGCGCTTCTCCGTAGCGGGAGGCGATGTACGCGCCCAATGTGAAGACCAGCGGGGCCGTCGAAAACAGGTCGATCTGGATGACGATGGGGCGTGCGAACTCCGGACCGTAGAGCCGTTCCAGCACCGGCAGTCCCAGAAAGGTGACGTTGGAGAAGGCGATGCCGAGCATGGCCGCGCCGAGTTGACGCCGCTTCAAGCGCAATATCCGGTCGAGGCAAAGCGCCGCGGCCACGCCGAACAGGACGGTCGCCGCCCCGAACAGGGATATCTTCCAACCCTGGGGATGCGCGCCGCCTCCCCAGAGCGCTGACAATACGAGCGCGGGAAGCAGTGCATTGAACACCAGGGCGGTAACGGTCCGACGCACCCCATCGGGGTCGATGCCGCAGGGCCGAAGCCGGCGCAGGACTACGCCACAGAGAATCAGGGCGCTCATTTGCGCCAGTACGTCCGCCATGAGATGCCGTTCGGGAACCGAGGTACCCCATTTTATCGGCAATCGCCATCATGGGGCGCGCGAAGTCCTATGCAAAGCCGGCGGTTGGCTCCATAATTTCCAACGACGGCGCACAGGCGCCGTTTTTCTTGACTTCCCGACTGAAGCAGACATGCCGAATTTCGTTTCGAACAAGCCGATTCCCGTGGCCGATCGCCTGATCATGGCGCTGGACCTTCCGGATATTTCCGAAGCCAAGGCATTGGTGGAAAGCCTCGGTGACGCCGTGAGCTTCTACAAGGTCGGGCTGGAGCTGTTCATGTCCGGCGATTGTTTCGGTCTGGTCGACTGGCTCAAGGCCCGGGACAAGAAGGTGTTCGTCGACCTCAAGTTCTTCGATGTGCCGGAAACCGTCGGGCGTGCGGTGAAGGCGCTGAGCCGGCGCGGGGTCGATTTCGCGACCGTGCACGGCAATGACGCAATCATGGAAGCGGCGGCCCGCAACAAGGGGGAACTCGGCATTTTGGCGGTCACGGTCCTGACCAGCCTGGATCAGGGCGATCTGCGCGACCTCGGGTTCCAGTGCGACGTTCAGGCCCTGGTCCTGTCCCGCGCCCGGCGCGCCCTGGCGCTGGGTTGCGACGGCGTGGTTTCGTCCGGCCTCGAGGTTCCGCTGTTGCGTGGCGAGATCGACCACAAGCTGATGGTCGTGTCGCCCGGCATCCGGCCGGTCGAGAATCGGCCGGAGGATGACCAGAAGCGGGTCGTGACGGTCGATCAGGCATTCCGCAACGGTGCCGACTACATCGTGGTGGGGCGGCCGATCCGTGATGCGGCCGATCCCCGCGAGGCTGCGCTGCGGGCGCAGGCGCAGATCCGCGAAGTGTTCGCGGTCGGCTGAGCCCCGTGGCCGGGATGTTCCCGCCTGTCGGCGTTCCGGCATTTCTGGTATCGTTTCTCTCCCATGCACCATATCGAACAAGCTTTTAGCACGTCCTATCTTGTCGCCCTGCTGATGGGGCTGTTCAGCGCGCTGCACTGCCTGAGCATGTGCGGTTCGATCATAGGATCGCTCACGCTGAGCCTGCGACGGGAAATCCGTGACAACAAAGGCCTGTTGATGCCCTTCGTGTTGAGCTACAACATGGGGCGGATTACCAGTTACGCGATCGGCGGTTTGATCGCCGGCCTCTTGGAGCATGTCCTGTCCATCCCCTTGGGTGAAGGGCACGGGCACCGGGTGTTGCAGATTCTCTCAGCACTGGTGATGCTTGGGGCCGGACTGCATATCGGTGGCTGGTTTCCGCGTTTCGCTTATATCGAAAAGGGTGGCGCTCTGTTCTGGAAGCGGCTCGAACCGTATGGGCGTCGCCTGATCCCGGTGGAAACCTTGCCGCAGGCTTTCTTCTTCGGCATGGTCTGGGGCTGGCTGCCGTGCGGCCTGGTCTACACCGCTTTGGCTCTGGCGGCTACAACGGGGGATGTGGTGCGGAGCACGTTCACCATGTTGTCGTTCGGCATCGGGACTTTGCCGGCAGTGGTCGGCGTCGGTATAATGACCAGCCTGCTGGTGCGGTTATCCCGGATGCAGAAGTTCCGTCAGATCGCGGGGATCACGCTCATCGTACTGGCAGTGCTGGCCGCGTTCCCGGGCCTCAATCCGCTGGTAATGCACCATCTCGAATATTAAGAAAGTTGGGTGAGGTTATGTTTGATACGCTGATTGGACAATCACCGAGCTTCGAAGCGCTCACGAGAAGCGCGAAACTGGTCGCGGCGACCGATGTCACCGTCCTCATCGTCGGCGAGACCGGAACCGGAAAGGAGGTTCTGGCCAACGCCCTGCAAATGCACAGTCCCCGAGCGGACAAGCCGTTCGTTACGCTGAATTGTGCTGCTCTTCCCGAGGCGATCGCGGAGTCCGAACTGTTCGGCCACCGCCGCGGTTCCTTTACCGGCGCGGTCAGCAACCAGACCGGCCGTCTGCCTGCCGCCGATGGCGGTACGCTGTTCCTGGATGAAGTGGATTCGCTGTCCCTGCCGCTGCAGGCGAAGCTGCTGCGCTTCCTGGAAACAGGCGAGATCCAGCCGGTGGGCGAAACCCAGACGTACAACGTCGATGTGCGCATCGTCGCTGCTACCAACGCCAATCTTCACGCCAGGATCGAGCGCGGCGAGTTCCGCAAGGATCTCTATTACCGGCTGAACGTGGTTCCCCTGGAAATCCCGCCGTTGCGGGACCGGATGGGCGACATCGTCCTGCTGCTCCAGCACTACATGGACCGGTTCGCCCGTGAGCACGGCTTGGCGCCGGCGACGTTCAGCAAGGCGGCGCTGAACCGCCTGTGCAATTACGGCTGGCCGGGCAACGTCCGAGAGCTGCGCAACGTCTGCGAGCGGCTGTCGATTCTGCTGGCGGGGCGGGTGATCGAAGAAAGCAATCTGCCTCTCGAAATCACCTACCGGGCGTCCACGACCAAGGGTTTGTTCGCCTTGCCCGACATGGGCATCGAGCTGGAACAGGTGGAAATGGACCTGATCCGCCAGGCATTGAACCGGACCAACGGCAATCGCAGCCGTTCTGCCCGCCTGCTCGGCATTTCGCGCGATACGCTGCTCTACCGGATGCAGAAGTACGGCATCAATTGACGGTCGGCTTCATGACGAAAAAAGCCCGCTTCGAGCGGGCTTTTTTCGTCTTGGCGTTCATCCGAACCCGAACAGGCGCGCGCCCTGATAGAACGCGAAGCTCGCGAGCCAGGCCAGCAGCAGCGACCAGAGGACGGAGCCGACCATGAACGCCCGGCTTTTCGACTCGGAGCGCAGCGTCGCCACGGTCGAAAGACAAGGCAGGTAAATAAGAGTGAACAGCATGAAGCTGTAGGCCTGCACCCAGTCGAGTTTCTGCGCCATCAAGCCCATCAGGGCGTCTCCTTCCAGCCCATAGATCGCAGCGAGCGAGCCGACCACGATTTCCTTGGCGACGAAGCCGAAGATCAGAGCGAGGCTCAGCTGGGCGTCGATGCCGATGGGGGACAGCACCGGCGCCAGCCAGGCGGCGATATGGCCCGCCAGGGTGTCCACGCCGCCGGCCGGGACGTCGGTGGGAATATGGGTAAGCAGCCAGACCGCGACCACGCCGGCCGTGATGAACTTGGACGCGCGCTTCAAGAAGTGCCGGACCTCATGCCAGCCGCGCAGAACGATCTGGCGCCAGGTCGGCAAGCGGTAGGGCGGCAGCTCGATGACGAAGGGCTCATTGCTCACGAAGCGGCTCTTGAACGCGACCGCCGTCAGCAGAGCAGTCGCAAAGCTGAGGAGATATAGGCTGAACAATACCGCGGGTGCCGTTTCGACGGTGAACAGCGCCGCCGTGATGAACAGGAATACCTGCAGCCGCGCGGAACACAGCGAAAACGGGATCACCAGCATGGTGAGCAGGCGCAGGTCGCGCGAGCGCATCACCCGGGTGCCCATCAGCGCCGGCACGTTGCAGCCGAACCCCATGAGCAGCATGACGAAACTGCGTCCATCCAACCCCAGCCGGGCCATCAAGGCGTCCATCAGGAAGGCGACGCGCGACAGATAGCCGCTGTCTTCGACCAGGGTCATGACCAGGAAAAACAGGATGATGATCGGCACGAACGCCGCCACGGTGCCGACGCCGCTGTAGATGCCGTCGAGCAGAAGTCCACTGGCGAAGGCCGGTACGTCGGACATCAGCGGTTCCAGCGCGAGGGTCCGCAGTTCGGTCAATGCCCAGGCGACGCCGTCCTGCATCGGCTTGCCTAGGGTGAAGATGAGCTGGAACAGCAGGAACATGAACAGGAAGAACAGCGGGAGACCCAGCCAGGGATGAAGCAAGACGCGATCGATGCGGGCCGTGGTGTTTTCCGGCAACTGTTTGGGGACGCGAACCGCGGCGCTCAGCACGTCCGCGGCGGTCGCCTCGATCTGATGCTCCTCGGAGAAGGTCTGCTCGACTTCCGCCGGTGCATGGGCGGGACTGGCATTGAGCGACCGCGTCAGGGTCTGGGTGACGTTCTGGAAGCCGCTGCCGTACTTGGCACTGAGAAGGATAACCGGCATGCGGAGGATTTCGGCCATCCTGCGGGCATCGATGTTGATCCCGAGGTGACGCGCTTCATCCGCCATGTTGAGCAGCAGGACCGTAGGCAGCCCGAGCCGGACGACCTGGAGCGCAAACGGGAGCTGGCGGTCGATCTGGGTGGCGTTGAGCACGATGGCGACCAGGTCGACCGGGTTGTTTTCGAGAAAGTCCCGGACCACCTTCTCGTCTTCGGAAAAGCCGTGGAAGCTGTAGATGCCCGGCAGGTCCACCACTTGCGCGACCGTGCTGCCGAGGATGATCTTGGCGCTCAGCAGGTCGACTGTGATGCCGGGCCAGTTGCCGACCCGGGCAGATGCCCCGGTCAAGCGATTGAAAAAAGTGGATTTGCCGGTATTCGGCATGCCGACCAGGGCGATTCTCTTCATCAGGCTGTCTTGGCGATGACTCGGATTCTTTCGGCGTCGCTGCGACGCATGATGATGTCCGTATTGCCGATGCGGACCTGCAAGGGGCCTTTGAAGCGGCCGTAGCGGACGACGGCGATGGCCTTGCCGACCCGGAAACCGAGGCCGACCAGACGATGGTAGAGCGCTCCTTCCGCACTGATGGCGCGGATGATCGCCGATTCGCCCTCTTTGAGGCTGTTCAGGTTCAGGTTGGAATCCATAGGCAAACCCCGCAAATGATAATTATTCTTGAATATATCATATCCATGGGATTTGGCGAGGGCGGTATGTCGTCGCAGCCGCGATGCTGTGTTTCCCGGCGCGCTGAGCACGCCGGGAACAGCGTCTTATAGTTATAGGAAGCTGGTGCCCTTGCGGCCGGCGATGCGCAGGCGCAGGGCGTTGAGCTTGATGAAGCCTTCCGCGTCCTTCTGGTTGTAGGCGCCGCGGTCGTCCTCGAAGGTGGCGATGTTCATGTCGAACAGGCTGTTGCTATCGGATTTTCGGCCCGCCACGCTGACGTTGCCTTTGTACAGTTTCAGGCGCACCTCGCCGTTCACCGGCGCCTGGGAGGCATCGATCATCTGCTGCAGCATCCGGCGCTCCGGGCTCCACCAGTAGCCGGTGTAGATCAGGCTGGCATAGCGCGGCATCAGCTCGTCCTTGAGATGGGCGACTTCGCGGTCCAGGGTGAGGGATTCGATGGCGCGGTGTGCCTTCAGCATGATGGTGCCGCCGGGGGTCTCGTAGCAGCCGCGCGATTTCATGCCGACGTAGCGGTTCTCGACAATATCGAGCCGGCCGATGCCGTTGGCGCCGCCCAATTGATTCAGCTTGGCCAACACCGCCGCGGGCGTCATCCGTTCGCCGTCGATGGCGACGATGTCGCCCCGCTCGTAGGTCAATTCAATGTAGGTCGGCTGGTCCGGGGCGTTTTCGGGCGAGACCGACCAGCGCCACATGTCTTCCTCCGGCTCGGCCCAGGGGTCTTCCAGGATGCCGCCTTCGTAGGAGATGTGCAGGAGGTTGGCGTCCATGGAATAGGGCGAGGCCTTGCCGCGCTTCATCTCGATCGGAATGCCGTGCTTCTCGGCGTAGGCCAGCAGGGTTTCGCGCGAGGTCAGATCCCATTCCCGCCAGGGGGCGATGACGCGGATGTCCGGCCGCAGGGCGTAGGCGCCCAGTTCGAAGCGTACCTGGTCGTTGCCCTTGCCGGTGGCGCCGTGAGCGATGGCGTCCGCTCCGGTTTCGTTGGCGATCTCGATCAGGCGCTTGGCGATGAGGGGGCGAGCGATGGAGGTGCCCAGCAGATATTCGCCCTCGTAGATGGCGTTGGCGCGGAACATGGGAAAGACGAAATCGCGGGCGAACTCCTCGCGCAGATCGTCGATGTAGATTTCCTTGACGCCCATGGCCTGAGCCTTGGCGCGCGCCGGTTCGACTTCCTCGCCCTGGCCGAGGTCGGCGGTGAAGGTCACGACTTCGCAGCCGTAGGTTTCTTCCAGCCATTTCAGGATGACGGAGGTGTCGAGGCCGCCGGAATAGGCCAGTGCGACTTTCTTGACGTTTGAGCTTGACATGATGGGGCGAACCGCAGGGTTACAGGACGAAAGCCGGGAATTATAGCGCGAACGGCGCCGTGGATCGTCCGGCACGTTCCGCGTTTCCCGGCGCGGTTTCGGGGTGAGGCAATCCACCTTCCGGCTTGAGTGAAATCACGCGGTCCCGCCGGGCGGGAAGGTTGCGGCCAGGTGGAAACCCCCGATTCATGGGATATCCGGGGCGGCGTTTTCGGCTGGTCCGACTTACGACGGCTCCTTCCCCGGCCCCACCATCAAGGTGAAGAAAGGCGATATCCTGAAAGTCCATTTCTAGAATTCGCTGCCTGACGTGGGGATGATGGGTATCTGGAACATCCAATAGGGAAGCCGGCTGTCAGGGGAGGGGAGGCCCCTTCCTTCATACGCCCAATTTTTTCCGTTTGCGCCACAGAGTCGCCCGGCTAATGTTCAGCAGCCGGGCGGCCTGGTCGATGCGTCCGCCCGAGTGCCGCAGCGCGGCGCGGATCCGCTCGGCCTCGTCCGGCACCGGTTCCGCAGGCGCTTGCGGCTCGGCATGCTCCTCGCGGAACTCGGGCGGCAGATCGTCGAGTTCCAGCACCTCTCCCCGCCCTACGGCGAAGGCGTATTCCACCACGTTCTGCAATTCGCGCACGTTGCCCGGCCAGGGATGGTCGAGCAGGCGCCGCATGGCGTCCGGATCGATCCGGGCGATGCGGCGCAGGCCGCGGGCATTGTGCCGCCCGATGAAATGCCAGAGCAGCAGGCCGACGTCGCGGCGGCGCTCGCGCAAGGGCGGCAGGAAGATGGGAACCACGCGCAGTCGGTACATCAGATCCTCGCGGAAGCGGCCCTCACGCACGGCTTCGCGCAGCGAGCGGTGGGTCGCTGCCACGATGCGTACATCCACGCTGAGCGTGCGGTCGCTGCCGACCGGGACGAAGCTGCGCTCCTGTAACACGCGCAGCAGTTTGGCCTGCAGTTCCAGCGGCAGTTCGGCGACTTCGTCGAGGAACAGGGTACCGCCGTCGGCGCGTTGGAACAGCCCGGCATGGTCCCGCACTGCCCCGGTGAAGGCACCGCGGACATGCCCGAACAGCTCGCTTTCCAAGAGGGAAGGCGACAGCGCGGCACAGTTGACCGCGAGAAACGGCCCCTTGGCGCGGTGGCTCTCGGCATGCACGGCGCGGGCGATCAGCTCCTTGCCTGCGCCAGACTCGCCTCGTACCAATACCGTGGCCTCGGTTTCCGCGACGTTGCGGACGATGCGGAACACCTGCTTCATCGCCGGCTCGCGGGTGATCAATCCATGCAGGATTTCGACGTCGGCTTCGGCCAAAGGGGTGCCGACGGTTTCGATCGCGGCGAGCACCTCCAGCCGGCCCAAGGGGGTTCCGTCCCGTGCCCGCAAGGAGTGGTGCCTGCGCCGCACCAGCAGTGCCGAGCCATCCGCCCGCTCGACCCGAATTTCGTCCTCGCCCATGCCGTGGCCATCGTCGGCGGCAGGATGGCTATAGCCGGCCAACAGCCGGGCGACGGGTTTGCCGGTTGCGAACCCGGCCGTGTGGCCCGTCAGGCGCTCGGCGCCCGAGCTCCAGTAGCTCACGCGTTCCTCCGCGTCCAGGAGATAGAGGGCACCGGCGCATTCGAGTCCGGCCAGGGCATCGAGCAGGCAGTGCGCGTCGAAATGGGTGCCCGGGAGGCTATCGCTTCGAGGTTTCATGGGGTTTCACGGATCGTAGCAGGTGTTTCATGAATGGATCATAAGATGAAACACTCCCAACTGCGCGATGCCGCTGGATTTACCTAGAGTAGCTGTAAATCATGTAATTAGCCTTGTGGCACAGACTTTGACATCGCTATTGAATGAGACAAGGCTTTTTGAAGGAGGGCCGGATGATTTTCAGACAACTGTTCGAGACCGATACATCGACCTACACCTATCTGCTGGGCTGCGAACGCACCCGGCGTGCGGTGCTGATCGATCCGGTGGACACCGAGGTCGCACGCTACGAAGACCTGCTACGCGGGCTGGGGCTCAGGCTGGTCTACACTTTGGAAACCCATGTGCACGCCGATCACGTCACCGGAGCTTCGCTGCTGCGGGAGCGCCTGAACAGCAAAAGCGTGGTGCACAGAGATGCCGGGGCCGGATGCGCCGACCTCATGGTGACCGACGGTGTGCCGCTGCAGGTTGGCGCTCTGGAGTTCGAAGTGCGCCACACGCCGGGCCATACCGCCGGTTGCGTGAGCTATGTCATGAGCGACCGGGTTTTCACCGGCGACGCCCTGTTCATCGACGGCTGCGGCCGCACCGATTTCCAGCAGGGCGACGCCGGGCAGCTCTACGATAGCATCCAGCGCCGGCTTTTTTCCCTGCCTCCGGACACCTTGGTCTACCCGGGGCACGACTATCACGGCAACACGGTGAGCACGGTCGGCCGCGAGATGGCCCGTAACCCTCGTCTGGGCGGCGGCAGGAGCCGGGAGGAATTCATAGCGATCATGAGCGGCCTGGAGTTGGATTATCCGAAATACATCGGGCGGGCACTGCCCGCCAACCAGGCTTGCGGCCGGCTGCCCGCGGCGGAGCCTCAGGGGTGATCTACCGATGACCTTGGCGCTCGTATTGGCTCTGGGAATCGGCCTCCTTCTGGGGCTGCTGGGCGGCGGCGGTTCGGTGTTGATGGTGCCGATGCTGGTCTACGTCGCCGGATTTTCTCCCAAGGAGGCGATCACGACGTCGCTGGTCGTGGTCGGTTTCACCAGCCTGACGGCGCTGATCGGCCACGTCCGGGGCGGCCGGGTCTGCTGGAAGATGGGGGCGGTGTTCGGTCTGGCGGGAGCGGCCGGCGCCTATGGTGGCGGCCGGACCGCAGCGGTGCTGCCGGGCGGAATCCTGTTGATCCTGTTCGGACTGGTGATGCTGGGGACCTCCGTGGCCATGCTGCGAGGGCGCCGCGGCGTCGATGGTCCTTCAGGCAGGGCAACGATGTGCCCTTTGAGGCTGCCGCTCTTTGCCGTGCTGTTCGATGGCGCCCTGGTGGGAGCCTTGACGGGACTGGTCGGTGCGGGCGGCGGCTTCATGGTCGTGCCGGCGCTGAACCTGCTCGGCCGCTTGCCGATGCACGCGGCCGTCGCGACCTCGCTCCTGGTGGTCGCTATGAATTCGCTGGCCGCCTTGCTGGGCTATGCCGGCCATGTCCAAATTCGCTACGACCTTGCCGCCCCGATTGCGGGAACGGCGGTAGCCGGGAGCCTGGTCGGCGGATTACTGGCCGCGCGCCTGGGCGGAAAGATCTTGCGCCGGATGTTCGGCGGATTCGTTGCGCTGGTCGCGGTGTTTCTGCTGTATCGCGAGCTTACGCCGGACAGGCTGGACGAGATCGGCGACCTGGCGTCAGCCCACCCGGACTTTTTCCGCGGCGCCGCGGCTGTGCTGGTGGCGATGCTGCTGTCCAGGCTGCGCGGATGGCTCCATTCGCGCTACTTCGGTGCCGGCAGTGCGGTCCATTAGCGAGGTGTCGGGCTATGCCGAAAAAGCATGCGGTCCGTGTGGTGAAAATCCCGAAAGGGTGTACGATTGCCGCATTCGCGCCTGCCGGCCACGGTCAGCGGCCTGATTCCGACGGAATGCGAGGGATCTCATGAAGCCATACGATGGGTTTCGTTCTGTCTCGGCTGCAGCGCAGCAGGCCGGCGTGACCGCATTTCGGCGCCTGGCCTTAGCTGGCCGGCGTTCTCCGCTGGCGCGGGAAATCACCCTCGCCTTACTGTTCAAGATGATCGTGCTGTCGGGCCTGTGGGCGCTGTTCTTCCGCTCACATCCGGATGCACGGGAACCTCCGCGTCCGGCGATTCTGCTCGGTTCCAGTTCTCTTTCCTCTCCCAACCAGGAGGCGCTCAAGCCATGATCGGTGAAGACATCGTCAACCTTTCCAGGCTGCAATTCGGCCTGACCGCGCTCTACCATTTCTTGTTCGTGCCCTTGACCCTGGGGCTGGCTTTCCTGTTGGCCATCATGGAATCGGTCTACGTGATGACCGGCAAGGAAGTGTACAAGGACATGACCCGGTTCTGGGGCAAGTTGTTCGGCATCAACTTCGCCATGGGGGTAACGACCGGCATCACCCTGGAATTCCAGTTCGGTACCAACTGGTCCTATTACTCGCATTACGTCGGCGATATCTTCGGCCCCATTCTGGCCAGCGAAGGCCTGATGTCGTTCTTTCTGGAGTCGACTTTCGTCGGCCTGTTCTTCTTCGGTTGGGACCGCATGAGCCGGGTGCAGCATTTGTCCGTCACCTGGCTGCTGGCGCTGGGCACCAACACTTCGGCGTTGTGGATTCTGATTGCCAATGCCTGGATGCAGCATCCGGTGGGCACGGAATTCAACTATGAGACCCTGCGCATGGAGCTGACCAGCTTCGCCGACGTGTTTTTCAATCCCGTGGCCCAGGTCAAGTTCGTGCACACGGTCGCGGCCGGTTATGTCACCGGAGCAATGTTCGTCCTCGGGATATCCTCTTGGTATCTGCTGAACGGGAGGGATACAGGCTTCGCACGCCGTTCCTTCTCGATCGCAGCGGCGTTCGGCTTGGCCTCGATCCTTTCGGTCATCGTGCTGGGCGATGAGAGCGGTTATACCGACGGCGAGGTGCAAAAGGTCAAGCTGGCCGCCATCGAGGGGGCTTGGGAAACCGAAAAGCCGCCGGCAGCGTTCACCGTCGTCGGATTTCCGGATCAGGACCGGCAGGAAACCCGCTATGCGCTACGGATACCGTACGTGCTCGGCCTGATCGCGACGCGATCCATCGACGAAGAGGTCAAGGGGTTGAAGGAACTGCGGGAATCCAGTCTGGCCCATATCCGCAGCGGCCAGATCGCTTACGGGGCGCTTGAGCGAATTAGAGGGGGCGACGCCAGCCCGGCGGTGAAGGCCGATTTTGAACAACACAAGGCGGATCTGGGCTTCGCCCTGCTGCTTGCGAAGTACACGGAAGGGGTCGCCGGGGCGGGCGAAGACCTGGTGCAGAAGGCTGCGGCCGATACCATACCTCGTGTCGCTCCGCTGTTCTGGACGTTCCGCATCATGGTGGCCTGCGGCTTCACCATGCTGTTCGTCTTCGTGATGGCCTTCTATTACTGCGCGACACGGGTGGCGGATCGCAAGCGCTGGCTGCTGAAACTGGCAGTCTGGTCCATTCCGCTGCCCTGGGTCGCAGCGGAAACCGGGTGGTTCGTCGCCGAATACGGCCGCCAGCCCTGGACCATTTCCGGCGTGCTTCCGACGCATTTGAGCACCTCGTCGATCAGCGCCGGAGAACTCTGGTTCAGCATCGCCGGCTTCGCGTTCTTCTATACGGCGCTCCTGGTGATTGAACTTTACCTCATGCTCAAATACGTGAAGCTCGGACCGAGCAGCCTGCACACCGGACGATACCACTTCGAGCGGCCGGCAGCGGCGCTCTCCAATTCAGCAGCTTGACAAGCGTCGGGAGGTCCACATGTTCGACTATGAAACCATGCGGGTGATCTGGTGGGTGATCACCGGAGCGGTGGCGACGGGATTCGTCCTCACCGTGGGATTCGATTTCGGCATCGGCGCCCTGCTGCCATTCGTAGGCCGTAACGATGTCGAACGGCGGGTGGTGATCAACACCATCGGCCCGACCTGGGACGGCAATCAGGTCTGGCTGATCCTGCTCGGCGGCGCCATTTTTGCGGTGTGGCCGGCGGTTTATGCGACGCTGTTCTCGGGGCTCTACATCGCTATGCTGCTGGTGCTTTATACCCTGTTTTTCCGGCCGGTCGGCTTCGACTACCGCAGCAAGCTGGAGTCTCCCCAGTGGCGCAACGCCTGGGACTGGGGGCTGTTCATCGGCGGTGCGGTGCCGCCGGTCCTCATGGGCGTCCTGGTCGGCAACCTGCTGGTCGGCTTGCCGTTCCACCTCGACGGGAGTCTCCGCACCTTCTATGACGGCAGCTTCTTCGGTCTGCTGATGCCGTTTCCCCTGCTCTGCGGCGTGATCGGCCTGCTGGCTTGCGTGTTTCACGGCGCGGTTTACCTGAGTTGCCGGACCGAAGGTGTGATCGAGCAGCGTGCCCGGCGCGTCGCCGCGATCGGCGGCGTGGTCCTGGTCGTGCTGATCGTGCTCGCCGCCGCATGGGTGATCCTCGGCATTCCGCGCCCGGAAATCCTGACCATGGCCGGGCCCAGTGCGCCGTCCAACCCGATGGCGAAAACGGTCGATTTTTCCGGCAGCTGGCTGGCGAACTTCCAGGCGCATCCACGCATGTTCGTCGCTCCCGCGCTGGCGGTGCTGGGGGTGCCCGCTGCGGCGGCGTTTGCCGCCACCGGCCGTTCCGCTGCGGCTTTCGCCGCCAGTGCGGTGGGCATCGGCGGCCTGCTCTGGACGGTAGGATTCGGCCTGTTCCCTTTCATGCTGATCTCGACCACCGATCCCCGCAGCAGCCTGACGATCTGGGACGCCAGTGCGAGCCATCTGAACCTGCAATGGTCTCTGGCGATTACCCTGGTGTTTCTGCCCATCGTATTGCTCTATACCCAATGGGCCTATCGGGTGATCTGGGGCAAGGTCACGGCCGCGGACATCGCCAAGGGCGAACATACGCTTTATTGACGGTTTGATGAAACGATCGGGGAGGTGTGAGATGTGGTATTTCGCATGGATACTCGGGGTGGGTTTCGCCTGCGCATTCGGTGTCATCAATGCCATGTGGCTGGAATCGGTCTGTGACATCGACGATCAGGGCTCGAGCGGCGCCGAAAATTGACGGATACGGCGTGATCGTCCGGAGCCCTCCGGGCGGCCGGCCGGAGTCCAAATAGCGAATTTTTCCAGGAGTTGCATCATGAAGCGGAGTATTTCAAGCGTCCTGGCCTTTGCCGGTGCGCTGGCGCTGTCGGCCGGCGTCACGGCCGGTGAAGACTTGGCCGAGTCGCAGCTGCCGAAAGCGGTGCTGAACACCTTCAAGGCGGTTTATCCGAATGCGACCGACGTCGAGTACGAGAAGAAAGTGAAACACGGCGAGACCGTCTACGAAATCGAGTTCAAGGACAAGGGCGTGGAGCGCGAGATCGTGTACAGCGCCGACGGAAAGGTGTTGAAGGCTGAATTCGACGATTAGGGACGATCCGCTGCGGCAGCGAAATTGAACACGGCTGTGGCGATGCCACGGGTCCCGCTCGATGACGGTTGAGAAGGCACGCTGTTCCCCACCGTGCGGCTGATTACCGAAGACGGCGAGCTGGATTTGATCGAGGGATTCCTCAAGGGGGATGAGAGCGCGGCTTTCGGTTCACGCCTACTCGGCGAACTGGCTTGGCAGGGCGAGGAAATCCCACTGTTCGGACGGAGGGTGGCAGTGCCGCGCCTCCTGTGCTGGTATGGCGATCCGGGTGCGGTCTATCGCTATTCCGGCGTCTCCCACGAACCATTGCCCTGGCACGAGGTGCTTGCCGATTTGCGGACCCGCATCGAGGCGTTCAGCGGGCATGCTTTCAACGCCGTCCTTTGCAACCGCTACCGCACCGGCCGGGACTCGATGGGCTGGCACGCCGACGACGAGCCCGAGCTCGGCGAACGCCCGTTCATCGCGTCGTTGAGCCTGGGAGCGGAACGCCTGTTCCGGATTCGCCACCGCCGCACTGCCCGGACCCTGGACGTGCCGCTGCGGGATGGGGACCTGCTGCTGATGGGCGGGGATCTGCAGTCCCATTGGAGGCACTCTATTCCCAAGACCGCCAGGCCTTGCGGCGAACGCATCAACCTCACGTTCCGCCGCATCGTGCCGCGTTCCTGAAGGGCGCCGGCTCAGAACGGGTGGTACTGGTACAGCCAGGTTTCGGACATCACCTCATCCTTGTAGCGCAAATAGCAGCGGATTTCGACCGGGTCCGGCCCCGTCACCGCCAGGTCGAAATGGGTACGCCAATGGCCCGGCACGTCATCCGGCACGGCTTCGATTTCGATTCGCGACAATTCGCCCCGGGTCGCGGTGATGACCGGCTCCGGCTTTTCGCCGAAGGGCAGTTTGGCCAGCGGCTTGCCCAGGAATTCGACCATGAATTTGCGTACGCCCTTGGGACGCGGCTTGCCGGGCTGGCCGCCGTTGCCGAGCCGGGTCGCCACACAGCGCGCCAGGGGACTCGGGAAAGGCTCGTCCGCCAGCCAATGGATGCGGTAGCGCAGGTCGTAAGTATTACCAGCCGCGGCGGGCTCCTTCGGCACCCACATCGCCACGATGTTGTCGTGGATCTCGTCGTCGGTGGGGATTTCGGTGAGTTGCACCGCGCCCTCGCCCCAGTCGCCGAGCGGTTCCACCCAGGCCGATGGGCGCAGGTGATAGCGCACGCCGTCCTGGTAGTGGTCGAGCACCCGGTCGCGCTGACCGAGGCCGAAGCCTTTGGGTGATTTGTCGGCAAAGCTGGATACCTGGATGCCGGCCGGATTGTTGAGCGGCCGCCAGATGTGTTCGCCGACGCCGGTCCACAGCGCCAAGCCGTCGGAGTCGTGCACTTCGGGGCGCCAGTCGACCGCGGTGGGCTTTGCGGATTCGGAGAACCAGTACATCGAAGTCAGCGGTGCGATCCCCAAACGCTCGATGTCTCTGCGCAGGAACAGAGCGGCTTCGATTTCCATGATCACGCCTTTGGTCCGCTTGAGCGAGAACTTGTAGGCGCCGGTCAGGCTGGGGCCATCCAGCAGGGCATACACGATCATGGGATCGTCGGCCTTGGTCCCGGCTTCGAACCAGAACGAGACGAAATCCGGGAACTCCTCCGGATTGGAGGTCCCGGGATTCAGCGCGATGCCGCGCGCCGACAGGCCGACCTGGCCCAATTCGCCGATGGCACGGAAATACGAGGCGCCGAGGAAAGTGACCCAGGGTTCGCGTTTCTTCCAGTCGGAACCCTTGCGGCTCTCGTGCACCCAGAAGCCCGCGAAGGCCGAGGGGCTGGCCGGAAGGTCCCTGGCTACATGGTCCGGTCCCGTGGTGAAGAGCTTGGGATCGTACAAGAGTTCCCGGGACGTGCCTTTCTCGACGACGTTCATCGTCACCGTCTTCGGGAAGAACATGCCGACGTGCTGGAACGAGATCGGGTAGCTACCGCCGGTTTCGGCCCACAGGGCTGCCTCCTTGCGATATTGCAGTTTGCCGTGGGCGTCGTAGTCGATCTGTTTGACGATCTCCGGATTGGGCTGGGGAGGTGGCGCATATTCGCGGCTGGCCCGTTCGCGCGCCAGCGCTTTCAGCGTCTCGAAGGAGAACGGGGCGGGCGCCCCGAATTTGAGTCCGGTTTCAGGTTCGGCATGAACCATGCCGGCTTTGAACAGCGAAAGCGCATTCACCGCGACGGCGAGTTGAAGGAAATGGCGGCGGCTGAGACTCATGGGATCGAATCGTCCTGCAGGATCGTTGTTGAGGAAGGCGGCGAGGCGTCGAGTTCCCCCGCCGGAGCGGCGCCTATTCTAAGGCCGCGCCGGCAGTACTCAAGAGGGGGCCGGTCAGAGTACGAACTTGCAGCCGATCAGCAGGAGGAGCGAGGCGAGCGCCGGCCGCAGCAGCCATTCCGGAATCCTGGCACTCAGGTGGCTGCCCAGGTAGATGCCGGGGAGCGAGCCCACCAGGAGGCTGCCGAGAAGGGTGAAATCGACGTTGCCCATGTGCAGATGTCCCAGGCCGGCGACGGCGGTCAGCGGGATCGCGTGCGCCAGGTCGGTCCCCACGATGCGGACCGTCGCCAGGCGCGGGTACAGGAACAGTAGCGCCACCGTACCCAAGGCGCCGGCGCCGACCGAGGAAAGGGTGACCAGTACGCCCAGAATGAGGCCGACCAACACCGTCAGCAGGCCCTGCCAGCGTCCGAAACGCTCCGTATGGGTCATTCGTTGCGTGGCCGATTTGTGAGCGAGTCGTTTGCGCAGCAGCAGCGACAGGCCGGTGAAGATCAAGGCGACGCCCAGGGTCGTGGTGATGATGGCGGTTACCGATTCATCTTTCTCGAAGACGGTTTCCAGCAGGTAGATGACCGCCAGTGCGGCGGGAATGCTGCCCAGCGCCAGTTGCAACACGATTTTCCATTCGACCGACCGGTGGGAGCGGTGATGAACGAGGACGCCGCCGCCCTTGGTAATCGCGGCGAACAGGAGATCGGTCCCTACCGCTGTTTTGGGAGCGAACCCGAACATGAAGACCAGCAGGGGGGTCATCAGCGAGCCGCCGCCGACGCCGGTCAGACCGACCAGGAACCCCACCAGCAGTCCAGACATTGCGTATGCAGTAGTCATGACCTTTTCCGGCAAAAAGTCCGCAGTCTATCGGAGTGGCGATATATTAGGCAGGATTTTTCCGTTATAGACTTATATTTATCTGGAATAAATCGGCTGGAAACGTTCCGCAACTCCCTGCGGCAAGGCCGGAACTGTCGTGGAGTTGCTTGGTCCCTGGCAGCGAGACTATCTTTTCGGCCGGTTTTCCTGGAAACTAACCGTCAGTAAACAAGCACTTGGATACATGGACAAAGCAACACGCACATCCGTACGGCTTCGGATCGCCGGCATCACGCTGCTGATGCTGGCGGGAGCGGTCCCCCTGCTTCTTGCGGCACCGCTCGAAGTGTGGCTGGCATACCTCAGGGACGCGCGAGCCTGGTTCGACGATATCGGACTGCTGGCGCCGCTGGTATTCACTCTGGTTTCCGCGCTGCTGACGGCCCTAGGCTTTCCCCGCCTGGTCTTCTGCGTGCTCGGGGGGTTGCTATTCGGTGTCGTCTGGGGAACGCTCTGGAGCGAGTTGGGCACTGTGCTCGGCGCTTACGGCACGTTCCTGTTCGCGCGCTGGTCGGCCCGTGAACTCGTGCTGCGGCGCTACCCGAAACTGCAAGCCCTTGCCGCCCGGGTTCAGGGCCGGAAAGGCTGGTGGTCGGTTGTTCTGATTCGGCAGATTCCGGTCGCAGGGTTGTACAACGACATCCTGTTGGGCATCAGTGCGATCGGCCATCGCGATTTCTGGATCGGCACCGGCCTGGGTTTCCTTCCCCAAGGCGTTGCGGCGACTCTGGTCGGCGCCGGGATGGTGCAGACGGATTTCGTCGAGGTCGGTCAATATTTTGCCGTCGCGGCAACCGCTCTTCTCGTTTTGACGCTGGCCTGGAACCGCCTCGTTGCCCAGGCCGGCAAGCAGCACGCCGCCTAAGCCGCCGCTTTTCCCGCCACGAGTTCGCTCAATGCCTCCAGGAGAATCTGGCACTCTTCTTCCGTGCCGACGGTAATCCGGAGGAACTGGTCGATCCTCGGCAGCTTGAAATGGCGGACGATGATGTGTCTTTCGCGCAATGCCGCCGCGAGTTTGCCGCCGTCGTATCGAGGATGACGGGCGAACACGAAATTGGCGGCCGAGGGCAGCACCTCGAAGCCCAGATCGGCAAGTGCCTGACTGACCCATTGCCGGGTCCACATGATGGATTGCCGAGACCACTCGAAGTGGTCTCGGTCGTCGAAGGCCGCGACTCCCCCCACGATCGCCAGGCGATCGAGCGGATAGGAATTGAAGCTGCCCTTGACTCGCTCCAGGGCCTCGATCAATCCCGGATCGCCGAACGCGAAGCCGACGCGGAGCCCGGCAAGGGACCTGGATTTCGACAATGTTTGTATCACCAGGAGATTGGGGAACCGGTTGACCAGCCCCGTTGCCGATTCGCCGCCAAAGTCGATATAAGCCTCGTCCACGATCACGACTGAGTCGGCGTTCCGGGAAAGCAGCGTTTCGATGTCAGCGAGGGCCAGCACGCGCCCCGTCGGCGCATTGGGGTTCGGAAAAACGATGCCGCCGTTGGGCCGCAAGTAGTCCTCGATCCGGATCTCGAAGCTTTCGGTCAGCGGTACGGTCTCGTACGCGATGTCGTACAGCCCGCAATAGACGGGGTAAAAGCTGTAGGTGATATCGGGGAACAGGATGGGCCGCGGGTGTTTCAGCAAGGCCTGAAACGCGTGCGCCAGAACTTCGTCCGAGCCGTTTCCCACGAAGACTTGGTTTGTGCCGATGCCCAGGTATCGCGCGGCTGCACGTTTGAGCAGTTCGGAATTCGGATCGGGATAGAGTCTGAGAGAGGCGCCGAGTTCGCCGCGTATGGCGTCCAACACTTTGGGCGAAGGCGGATACGGATTCTCGTTGGTGTTCAGCTTGACGAGATTGCTCAGCCTGGGCTGTTCGCCGGGTACGTAGGGCTTCAGGTCCCGGACCAGCGCACTCCAAAAGGGATTCATAAACTTCTCGAAACGTAGCGGAAGCGCAAAAGATAGCCGACGGGCGTCTCGAGGTCCATGGCGGCGGGTCGGCGACTGC
Organism: Methylococcus mesophilus; assembly: GCF_026247885.1. Lineage (NCBI taxonomy): Bacteria > Pseudomonadati > Pseudomonadota > Gammaproteobacteria > Methylococcales > Methylococcaceae > Methylococcus > Methylococcus mesophilus. Next base: position 3,890,175 of record NZ_CP110921.1, read on the forward strand.
CGGGATGTTGCGGGTGTCCCTGCATGTCAAGATAAGATGAATTTATTCATTCGAAAAGAAACATTAATTCGACTAATGGAGCCGGAAGATTAGAATTTCAACAGGCCGATACGGAGTTTGAGAGGATTCGCACCATGTTGACACTGACTTCCGTCGAACTCGGTCTGGGGCTTTTACTCCTCGGCACCCTGATCGCATCCATTGCTTTTTGTGTCGCAAATTATTGTCAGTTGCCCGCCGGGCGAATACCGGATCGGAATGGGTGAATTCATCCGGGCGCAGCCTCCTGTTTACCTCGACATGACTTGAACCGGGCGAACAGCCCGGTTTTTTTTGCTCCGGATCGACACCGAGGCAGACCGGCCGACCTGGCGTGGGCTCGGCATTCCCCTTGACAGCCCAAGTTTGGAGGCGGCCTGAGCGCCCGTTCCTGCCGTCCTCGCTTGCGATCGGGTCCGCGCCGGTCCCGGCGATCGGCATTCTTTGCGGCACGGAGCCCATCGAATCCAAGCGTGACGGCCGATGCGGCTTGACATCGGTCCGGTGGTCGTGAAAAGGTAAACACTCTAGGCTGAGATATGCGAACGTCCGTCAGGCGTGTGCAGCGGGCCATAGTCAAGAACCTCCTCGTGATCTGTAGCATAATCCCTCTCCGCGCCGGACCCCGGCCGCAAGCATTGACCACCCTTCACAATCCCCATCGATGACCGAGGCAGTATTGAGAAAGACGGAGGCGGAGCCGCTTATCCCCGCCGAGTTGTTGCAGGATCCGGATGGCTATGCCCGATTCGCCGACGCGCTGGTTCGCCGCGGCAAGGTTCGAGAAATGGATCTGGCAAGGGCAAGGCGGCTCTCGGCGCAGGCGGACGACATGCGCCTCCCCGCCTTGCTGGTCAAACTCGGCGTGGTGTCGGAGCGCGACGTGGCCGAGACACTTGCCGAGGCCAGCGGTCTTCCCCTGGTCGGCCCCCCCGACTATCCCGACGTGTCGCCTCTGCCGGAAGGCGTCGCAGCCCGATTCCTCAAGGATCGCCATGCCGTCGGCGTCGCGACCAGGGAAGGCGGCTTCGTGGTGGCAGTGGAAGATCCCTTCGATGCGGAGCTGATCCATGCGCTCGGCCTGGCCTGCGGCCAGCCGGTCTACCCCGTCGTCGGCTTGGCTTCCGAGATCGACCGCGCGCTGGAGCAGCAGATCGGCTCGGGCCGTTCGGTGATGGGCCAGATCGTCGACAACCTGGGCGGCGATGAGGATGCCGACGAGGCCGATGTCGAGCACCTGAAAGACCTCGCCAGCGAAGCGCCGGTGATCCGCATGGTTAACCTGATCATGCAACGGGCGGTGGAGTCGCGGGCCTCGGATATCCATGTCGAGCCTTTCGAGCAGCAACTCAAGGTGAGGTTCCGCATCGACGGCGTCTTGCGCGACGTGGAGGCGCCACCGGTGCGTTCGACCGCCGCGGTGATCTCGCGCATCAAGATCATGGCCAAGCTCAACATCGCCGAGCGGCGCCTGCCGCAGGACGGCCGGATCAAGCTGCAGGTACAGGGTAAAGAGCTGGACCTTCGTGTTTCCACGGTGCCCACGATGTATGGCGAGAGCGTGGTGATCCGGCTTCTGCACAAGGAAAGCATCACCTTCGACTTCGGCACGCTGGGATTCGAAGGCGCGGTGCTCCGGCGTTTCCTCGAAATCCTCGAATTGCCCCACGGCATCATCCTGATCACAGGCCCCACCGGCAGCGGTAAGAGCACCACCCTGTATACCGCGCTACACAAGATCAACACGCCTTCGCGCAAGATAATTACCGTCGAAGACCCGGTGGAATACCAGCTGGAAGGCGTCAACCAGATCCAGGTCAAGCCCCAGATCGGCCTGAATTTCGCGAGTGCGCTGCGCTCCATCATGCGCCAGGACCCGGACGTGATCATGATCGGCGAAATGCGCGATCTGGAGACGGCCCGCATCGCCGTGCAATCGGCGTTGACCGGACACATGGTGCTTTCCACCCTGCATACCAACGACGCCGCCGGCGGCGTGACCCGCTTGATGGACATGGGGCTGGAGGACTATCTCATCACCTCGACCGTGAACGGCATTCTCGGCCAGCGCCTGGTGCGGCGGCTGTGCCAGCATTGCCGCGAACCGCATCCGGCGCTGGAAGAGGTTGCCGAAGAAATGGGGCTGCGGCGGTTCCAGCGCGACGGGGAGGTGGTGTTGTACCGGCCGGTCGGCTGCGAACAGTGCGGCGGCACCGGGTTCCGGGGGCGACTCGCGATTCTGGAGTTCCTGGTCATGTCCGACGAGGTGCGGCGGCTGGTGATGAGCCATGCCCAGGCCCGGCAGATCGAGGAAGTCGCCCTGCGCGAGGGCATGCATACCATGTATGACGACGGTATCCGTAAGGCGTTGATGGGGCTTACCACGGTGGAAGAGGTCCTGCGCGTGACTTCGGACTCCTAAAACCTGCGATGATTTCCGAATCGCCCGCCGCTGCTTCGATGTGACCCCAAGGTAACTCCGTGCCGCTATATTTTTACAAGGCCGTGAACCGCGACGGCGAATCGGTGGAATCCGAGCGGGAAGCTTCCGATGAGATGAGTCTGGTGCTGGCGCTCCAGGGCGAAGGACTGATCCCGATCCGGGTGGCGCCGGCCGGCGCACGTCCGTTTGCCTGGCTCAGCCTGTCGCGGCGCCGGAACCGGATTTCGCAGAAACACATCGGCATTTTCACCCGGGAGTTGCTGACGCTGCTGCAGGCCGGGCTGCCCTTGGACCGGGCGCTGTTCGTGCTGGAAGACCTGACCCGCGAAGACGTCGCGCTCAACAGCATGATCGGGCGCGTCATCGAACTGGTGAAGGGCGGCTCGCAGCTCTCGGCGGCACTGGAGCGGCAGGAAGGCGTGTTCTCGCGTTTCTACCTGAACCTGATCCGCGCCGGCGAGGCGGGCGGGGCGCTGGAGGACGTGCTGGAGCGGCTGACGGATTATCTCGAGCGCACCAAGGAGCTGAGGGATACGGTTTCGACCGCGATGATCTACCCCGCGATCCTGTTGACCATGTCCGTCGGCTCCTTGCTGCTGCTGCTCACCTTCGTGGTGCCCCAGTTCGAGGAGATGTTCGAAACCGCCGGCAAGGAGCTGCCGGTGCCGACCCAGATCGTGGTCGGCGTGGCCAACATCCTCAAGAGTTACTGGTGGGCGCTCCTGGGCGCGGTGCTGGTGCTGGTGGCGTGGGGGCGGTACGAACTCGCCGAGCCCTCGCGCCGGCTGGTGTGGGACCGGCGCTTTCTCGGCTGGCCCTTGTTCGGCGACTTGGTGCGCAAGGTCGAGGTGGCCAATTTCGCCCGGACGCTGGCAACCCTGCTCGGAAACGGCGTGCCCCTGCTCGGCGGTCTTTCCATCGTCAAGGAGACGCTCGGCAACAGGGCGGTGGCGCAACGGGTCGATACCGCCATGGACAATCTGAAGGAAGGCGGGGCCCTGTCCGGCCCTCTGACCGACGCCGGGGTTTTTCCCACGCTGGCGCTGCAGATGATCAAGCTCGGCGAGGAGTCCGGGCATCTGACCGAGATGCTGGAACGGGTCGCGGTCACTTATGACAAGGAGATCAAGATCACGGTCCAGCGCATTCTCGCACTGCTGGAGCCGGCGCTGATCGTGGGGCTCGGCATCATGATCGGCGGCATCATCGTTTCCATCCTGATGGCGATCGTCAGCGTAAACGATCTGGCCTTCTAATCCCCCCAAACCCTTTTTCTTGCTTGAGGTTTTCGTATGAAGCATAGGCGTTCCATCCGTAGTCGCAGTGGTTTCACCCTGATTGAACTGCTGGTCGTATTGGCCATCATCGGTCTGCTCGCCGGGCTGGTCGGTCCCCAGGTCATGAAGCATCTGGGGGAGTCCAAGTCCAAGACCGCCCGTCTTCAGATCGAGGAGCTGGCCTCGTCGCTGGACATGTACAAACTGGATGTGGGCCGTTATCCCACCACCGACGAAGGGCTGAACGCCCTCATCGAGCAGCCCAGCACGGCGCGGGTCTGGAATGGGCCGTATCTGCGGAAGAAGAAGGTCCCGCAGGACCCGTGGAACAACCCGTTCCATTACGTCGCGCCGGGACAGCACGGCAAGTTCGACGTGTGGTCGCTCGGCCAGGACAATGCCGAGGGCGGTGAAGGCGAGGATGCCGATATCCTCGGCTGGGAGTAAGGTGCATCCGGGGATGCGCGGTCGTGGCTTCACCCTGCTGGAAATGCTGCTGGTGCTGGGCATCGGCGCAATCCTCATGGCGGTCGCGGTCCCCAATGTCATGCCCGCCATCGAAGCCGCGCAGCTCAGCTCCGCCGCCCGCGACGTGGCGTCGGGGCTGAGGTTCGCCCGTGGCCAGGCCCTGAGCCGGCGCCAGGAAGTGCGGTTTACGCTCGACGTGCCGGGGCACCGCTACCGGGTCAGCACCCGCCCCAAGGTTTTCGGCCTGCCCTCCGGCGTTGGGCTGAAGCTGTTCACCGCCTCGGGAGAGGTCGAGGGCGAAGGGGTCGGCAGTATCCTTTTTTTTCCGGACGGTTCGTCGACCGGGGGACGGGTGACCCTGGAGGCCGCCGGCCGGAAGCGGCTGATCGACGTCAATTGGCTTACCGGCAGGATTTCGTCCAGTGCGGAAGAATCGGACAATTCCTGAGTTTCGAACCCAAGCCGGCTTCTCGCTGCTGGAGATGCTGGCGGCGTTTTCCATCATGGCCATCGCTCTGGGTGTGCTGATGCGGGTTTTCGGCGGCGCGACCCGCTCGGCCCGGATCGCCGAGGAATATTCCCGTGCCGTCATCGCCGCGGAGTCGGTGCTCGACGACGTCGGCGTGGAGACTCCGCTGGTGCCGGGCGTGACCGAAGGCCGTTTCGGCGAGGAATTCCGCTGGATTCTGCGGATCGCCCCCGTGCCCATCCCTGCACTCGAGCAGCAGATGGGGCCCAACAATGCGCCTCCCACGGGATCGCCGCTGGCCGGTCTCAAACTGTTCGCCGTGGACGCCAGCGTTGTGTGGGGGGAGGGCGAGGAGCCGCGGGAAGTCACCTTGAGCACCCTGCGGCTGTTCAACGAAAATCCGACCGGCGGCCCCGGCCGCCTGCCGGGCGGTCCGTTCGGCCCCCGCATGTAGCCATGGCGCCCCGCGGTTTTACCCTGATCGAGGTGCTGATCGCCACCAGCCTCCTGGCGGTGATGTCGCTGATTCTGACCGCGAGCCTGCGCATGGCGGCCGCCTCGTGGGAAAAGGGCGAGGTTTCGGTGGAGCGGGCCAGCCGCGCCCTGGTGGTGCAGGAGTTCCTTCGCGCCCGTCTGGCAACGGCGTTTCCGATCCGGGAAGCCGGCGAGATGAACCGCATGGTGCTGGCGTTTCGCGGCAGTCCGCAAACCCTGAGTTTCGTGTCCAGCCTGCCGGCTTACGTGCGGGGCGGTCTCCACCGGTTCAGGCTGTATCTGGCGCGGCGGGAGGAGGGCGTAGACCTGCGGGTCGCCGTCCTGCCATTGACCAACAGTCCCCAGGACCCGGTCACACCCATCGACGACGTGCTCGTCCTGGAAGGGGTGGAGGAGTTCCATCTGTCCTACCTGGGACAGAACGAACGGACCGGCGATTTGGCCTGGGTCGAGGAATGGAACGAACCGATCATGCCGCGGATGGTCCGGCTCACGATCAAGCCGGAAGGCGAGGAGCCGTGGCCACCGCTGATGGTGGCGCCCCGCCTCGATATGGCGCGGTGAACGCGGCCGGGATACCAATCCGCTACCACGCGAACACACTCCTGATACAAAACCATGGTTAACTCTTGTCCGTGGCTGAAGGTTCCCAGCCATATGAAGGTAGCTTGTTCATGCGTCTTCATCTCTCTCCCTTGACGGAGCGGCCGGCTTCCCCCCTCACGCACCCCCCTTGCTGCCGGCCGCTCCGCTTTTTTTTGTCGGTTCCCGGAAAAGGGACCGGATTCTCGCCGGAGTGGGCGGTGATGGCGCGGGCCTGTGGCCAGAAAGGCATGGCACTCGTGCTGGTCCTGTGGATGCTGACGCTCATGACGATCATGGCCGGGAGTTTTTCCCTTACCTTGCACCGCGAATCGGAACTGGTAAGCGGAATCCGCGGTACGGCCCAGGCGCGCGCGCTGGCCGAAGGCGGCATCTACTACGCCATGCCCATGCTGGTCGAAAGAGACCCCGCCAAGCGCTGGAAGACCGACGGCACGCCTTATCCGGTCTCCCTGGGCACGGGCCGGCTGATGATTCGCGTCCTGGACGAAGAGGGTAAGCTGGACATGAATACGGCGTCGGACGCCGCGCTGCGGGAGTTGTTCCTGCAGGTCACGGGCGACGAGGGTCTGGCTCAGCGCCTGTCGGATGCCATCGTGGACTGGCGCGACCCCGATGACCTCAAGCGGCCCAGCGGTGCCGAGCGCAGCGAATATGAAGCGATGGGGAAAACGGGGCCGCGCAACCGCCCGTTCCAGGTTGCCGACGAACTGATGGAAGTGCTGGGATTCGCCCCGGCGGTTTATCAGCGCATCGAACCGCTGATCACGGTGTACACCGGGCGCGACGGCATCAATCCCGCCAAGGCCGGACCGGAGATGCTGCGCATCGTGTTCAAGGGCGACGAAGCAGCCGTTGCCGAATACATCGCGCAGCGTTCCGTTGCCATCGGGAACGCCCCGCCGCCGATCCCGGCCAACCGCGCCAACAGTCCGATCAAACTGACGACGGGGGGCGATACCGCTTACGGCATATCGGTCGAGGCGGTGCTTCCCGACGGCGACAGAGCGGCCGTGGAGGCGGTCTTGAAACGTCAGCAGAACGCCCAGCATTTGCCGTTTTCCATATTAAATTGGAAAATTCCACGTTTACATGAACCTTCCGGCGGTTTTCCCCCCGTTGCCGGGTATTGATGCGCGACCGAAGCGATGGGTAGGGATACTGAGTTTTTCAGCACATGGTGGATTTCAGCAAACCGATAGACCTGGATGTCCAGGCTTTCCTGCGATGGTGGGCGGGCGAACTGGCTTTTCTGGTTCCGGATCGTCTCCGGCGCCTGTTGGGAGGGCGGACGTCCTGGATATTTCTGACCTGGCGGGCGGAAACGCTCGAGGCGGTCCACCGGACCGCGAACGGCACGCGCCCGCTCGGCTCGTTCACGCTGGACGAGGCCGGCCGCGAGGCATGGCGCCGGTTGCTGGAGGCGGAGCCCGAACTGGCCGAAATCCGGACGGTTTTCCGGCTTCTGCCCGATCAGTGCATGACTCGGGTGGTCAAACTGCCTCTGGCGACGGAAGAGAACCTGCAGCAGGTCATCGCATTCGAACTCGACCGCTTCACGCCGTTCAAGCCCGACCAGGTCTATTTCGGCGCGCGGGTGATCGAACGGCTGAAGGCGGCGGGCCAGATCCGGGTGGATCTGGCCGTGGTTCCGAAAGACAGGCTCGACCTGATGCTGGAATCCATGATCGCGTCCGGCTGGCGGCCGGACTACGTGGACGTGAGCGAGGATCCCTACAAGCGATCGCACCAGTTGTTGCCCGAACGGTTCCTCGTGAAAAGAAGTCGGTGGAACCGCTGGCTCAACTTCGGTTTGGCCGGTTTAGCCGTGGCGCTGTTTCTGGCGCTCCTGATCGTGCCTGTCTGGAAAAAAAGCGAATGGGTCGACCAAATCGAGGCCGAGGTGCGCAAAGCGGGCAAGGCGGCCAAGGAAGTGGAGGCGCTGCGGCAGGAGGCAGAGCAGATGGCGCACGAGATGGGGTATCTGGCGCAGAAAAAGCGCAAGGATCCGATCGTGCTGGACGTTCTCAACGAGCTGAGCAAGGTCATGCCCGACGACACCTGGCTGAACGGCTTCCAGTACAAGGACGGGCATCTCGTGGTCCAGGGACAGTCGCCGTCGGCATCCAGCCTCATCGCCCGTATGGAGACTTCGGAGGAGTTCAAGAACACCAGTTTCGTCTCACCCGTCACCAAGGACGTGTCGAACGGCCTGGAGCGGTTCCAGATTGCGTCGGATGCAGTCAATGGGAGGTCTTCTGAAGCGCCTGCTCAACCTGAAAATCCAGGTCAGTAAGTCCAGGGCCTCGGCCCTGGGTTTGCTGGCGCTGGTTATCCTGGCACTGTACGGGTTGATCATGGCGCCGCTATGGGCCTTGTCCTCCGGCTACGACGAGTCAATCGAAAGCCTGCTGTTCCGGCTGAAGCGCTTTCAGACGGTGGCGGCCGAAAGGTCGTACTGGGAGGGGCGCCTGGAGGAAATCCGCAACGAAGGCGAGCAGGCGAAGAACCTGTTTTCCCAGGCCACTCCCGCTCTGGCCGCGGCGGATCTGCAGTCGCGCATCAAGGATACCGTGACCTCCGCGGGAGGCGAACTGATCAGCACCCAGGTGATCCCCGAGCGCAAGGAGGACCAGTTCACCCGCATTGCGGTGAAAGTGCGTTTGAACGGCAGTACCGAAGTGTTGCGGCAAGTGTTGTACGACATCGAATCGGAGCAGCCGGTGTTGTTCGTGGAAAACCTGAACCTCCGCCCGATTCGCGTTCCGCCCCGCCCTGGCCAGAAGCAAGCGGCGGCGCCGGACAAGCTGAGCATCGATTTCGATGCGGTCGGCTATATGTCGCAGAAAGCACCATGAACATGAAAGTGGACATGGGAAAACTGAGTTCCGAACTCAGGCTGTCGTTGCTGCTCGCCGCGGCCTGCGCGGGGCTGGGGCTGCTGGTGGTGGTCGAGTGGTACAGCGTGGACCGCATGCACCGCATTCCGCAGGTTCCAAAGGCTGCGGATAAAGCCGCGGAGGACCAACCGGACCTTGCTCCTTTCGAATTTCCGGATCTCGGCGAGTTCGAGGAATTGGTCGAACGGCCGTTGTTCGTGGAAGGGCGCAGGCCACCGCCAGAGGTCGTTGAGGAGCCGCCGCCGCCGGTCAGCCGCACCCCGCTGGACCTCAAGCTGATGGGGATGATTTTTTCGCCGACCGGAAAAACCGCCTTGCTGGTCGATCCGAAGGGCAAGTACAAGCGCGTCAAGGAAGGCGGTGTCGTCGGCGGCTGGGTCCTCAAGGAGCTGAAAACGGATGGCGTGGTCATGCAGCAGGACGGGGAGACCAAGGAGCTCCCGCTTCTGAAGGCCAAGCCGAAAGTCGCGGCCGGAGGCGCGCCGCAGCCCCCCACGGAAGCCAAGCCCGGAAAGAAGCCCCCTGCCGGTCTCCAGCCGCCGGATGCCGATACGCTGGATGAAGAAGATGGCGAAGTGGCCGAACCCGACGAAGACGCCGATACCGAGAGCGACGGTGCCGAGGACATGGAGGATCAAAGCGATGAGTAACCCATTCAACGAATTGCAATCGACAGTGCATGCCTAAGTTCATTCAAAGAATCATCGCCGTCTCAGTATCGGCGACCCTCGGCCTGAGCGGTTGCGAATCACTGATGCCCGACTACTACAAAAAGCCCGCTTCGCCAGACAGCCTGAAGATCGAGAAGGTCTCGTCAGAGCCTCCGCCCGCGCCGCTGGCGGAGGCGCAGACCGACATGCTCAAGAAGCCGGAGTATTACCCGCGGAAGGGCTCGGTGGTCAATCCGCCGTCCTCGAGCGGTGGCGGCTACCCGGGTTCTGCCACATCCTCCGCCGGCGGCGGTGCAACCGGGAAAGGAGGCGGCCGGACCTCGCCCCGGAAGGAAGGCAAGTACACCCTCAATTTCGACGATGCCGACCTGTCGGAGGTCACCAAGGTCATCCTCGGCGACACGCTGAAGGTGAATTACGTCCTGAGTCCCAAGGTCACCGGCAAGGTGAGTCTGCAGACCACCCGGCCGTTGACCGAGGACGAGATGATCCCGACGCTGGAGACGCTGCTGCGCATGAACGGGGCGGCTCTGATCCGCGACGGCGGCATGTACAAGATCGAACCCGACGCCCAGGCCGCGATCAGCGCGTCCGGCCCCGGTGTCGGTCGGGGGATGATGGAGCCGGGCTATCAGTTGCGGGTCGTCCCTCTACGTTACATCAGCGCCCAGGAAATGCAGAAGGTGCTTGAACCCATCATGCCCCCCAAGGCCGTGCTGCGGATGGACGAGACCCGCAACCTGGTCATGGTCGCCGGTACGGCGGAGGAACTGGGCGGCGTCATGGAAGCGGTGCAGATTTTCGACGTCGACTACATGCGGGGGATGTCGGTGGCGATATACCCGGTCAAGAACGCCGACGTGCCGACCATCGCCGAGGAACTGACCAAGGTCTTAGGCCTCGGCGGCAAGGGTGCCATGGGCAACGTGCTGCGCATCCTGCCGATCGAACGCCTCAACGCCATCCTCGCGGTTGCGCCGGAGATGCATCATCTGCAGGAGGTGCAGGACTGGATCGAGCGGCTCGACCGCTACAACACCACACGCACCGGCAATGTCCACGTCTACCGCTGCCAGCATGTGGATGCGACCGAACTTGCCCGGACGCTGGGCGGGATCTTCGGAGGCGGCGCCGGAAAATCGGGCCCGTCGCTGGCGCCGGGACTGACGGGAATGGATGTCAGCAGCGGATCGTCGAGCGCCTTCGGATCCGCGTCTTCGGCCGGTTTCGGCGGAACCTCATCCGGTACCGGTTATGGCGGGTCGGGCAGTTCTTTCGGCGGCTCAGGGAGTTCGTTCGGGGGCACCGGAAGCAGCACCGGCAGCGGTTCCACCTTGGGAGGGTCGAGTGGCGGTATGGGATCGTCGACCGGCGGCAGCAGCGGCGGACTTGGCCGGTCTGGTGGTGGTATGGGCGGGACCGGTGGTGGGCTCGGCACGAGCGGCGGCAGCTTCGGTGGCGGAAGGTCGGGGGCGGGCGGTCAGGGCACGTCCATGATGCAACTCGGCAACAATGCACGGGTCGTTGCCGACCCGTCGAATAATGCGCTGATCGTGATCGCTAAGCCTCAGGACTGGAAGGAAATCGAAGCCGTGATTCAAGCCTTGGATATCTTGCCGCTTCAGGTGCTCATCGATGCGACTATTGTCGAGATCTCGCTCGTAAATGACCTTAAATATGGTCTGAAATGGCTGATCAATAGCGGAAGCAGCCACTCGACCATGAATTCGAATATTCTTTCGACGTTCAAGGATTTCTTTGGAACCGCTGGCGGATTTAGTTATGCTTTCATAGCCAATGGCGGTAACGTCAAGGTATTGCTCAATATGTTGGCGTCAGAGAATTTGGTTAATGTCATTTCCTCGCCGTCCCTCATGGTGCTGAACAATCAGCAGGCCAAGATCAATGTGGGTGACCAGGTGCCTGTGCTGACCGGTACCGGATCGACGACGATCAATACCACATCCCAGTTCAATCAGTATCAGCAGCAGCAGTCTGGTGTCACCTTGCAAATCCGGCCGCGGGTGAATTCCGGGGGGCTGGTTTCGCTGGACGTTTTTCAGTCGATTTCGACCCCTACCGAGATCACGCTTTCCGGTGGTGCAGATGGAACGAAATCGTTTAAGTTCGCTAACCGGGAAATCCAAAGCACCGTGGCGGTGCCGAATGGCGAGACGTTGGCTCTGGGCGGTTTGATTTCGGACAAGCGTACGGAAGATCAGAGTGGTATACCGTATATGAATAAACTTCCGATGATCGGCTGGATGTTCGGTTCCACTGAGATAAAACCGGAGCGCACGGAGTTGGTGGTGCTCATCACCCCTCGGGTTGTGGAAAAGAAAGGCGATATCAACGCGATCAGCAACGAATTCCGCCGTAGGCTGACCAACCTTTATAAAGGCGAGCCGGATGCCCAGCCGGCGCCGGTGGAGCATTCGACGCCGTAATTGGCAACCCGTGGCGCGGCTCAGGCCCGCGCCACGGCCCAGACGTCGATTCGATCGACACCCGCCTGCCGCAGCGTTCGCGCCAGTTCGCTCACCGTTGCCCCCGTCGTTACCACGTCGTCGAGAATGGCGACGTGGCGGACATTGACTTCCCGTTCCAGCCGGAAGGCGCCGCGGATGTTTTTCGCCCGTTCTTTGGCCGACAGTTCGGCTTGCGGCCGGGTGGTGCGGTTTCGTGTCAGGGCGCGAAACTCCAAAGGGACCTGCAGGTTCCGGCTCAGGTGCCGGGCGATTTCCAGCGACTGGTTGAAGCCGCGTGCGCGGTAGCGGGAAGCGTGCAGCGGAACCGGAACGATGAGTTCGGGCATTTCCGCATGTAGCAGGAAGTGGGTGGCGGCCAATTCCCCCAGCGTGCGGGCGCAGGCATGGCGGTGACCGAACTTGAGCCCGTGGATCAGATGTCGGATGGGCTCTTCGTAGCGGAACGCCGCGAGGCAGCTATCGAACGGCGGGGGGTGTTGCAGGCAGCGGCCGCAGGGGCTGGGTGCCCCGTCCGGCAGGGCTTCGCCGCAACGCAGGCACGCGGTGCCGGTCCTGGGAAGCTGGCGCTCGCATGCCCCGCACAGATCCAGTCCCCTTTCCCCGTCGTCGCCGCACAACAGACAGGTGGGCGGATAGATCCAGTTCTGTATAATATTCAGCCAGCCGTTTACAGTTTTCATGTTCATGCGTTGACAGGAGCTGTCGGTGTGTTCGTATTCTGATTTTCTACTCCGGCCGTGCGTGAAAGGTGAATACCTTTGCCTTCTCTTCGGAGACGGCGCCGTTAAGTTAAGAGACATCTCGTCGCTCCGGCATGGATTGCCGGAGCCCAGGGGCCATGGAGGGCTCATGCCCAGCACATCCCTGTGTCATGGATGCCGGCATTCCCTGCCGGCATGACGGCTTAACTTCCTACACTGCCGGTTCGCGGGTCATCCACTGGAGATCGAGTGTAATGCAAGCAGAAGTTGCGGTAACGACGAACCAGGAGCGGGTTGGAGAACCGGTGCTGCGCCATGACTGGACCCAGGGCGAGGTCGAGGCCCTGTTCGCGCGGCCATTCAGCGAGCTGCTGTACCAAGCCCAGACCGTGCACCGCCGCCATTTCGATCCGAGCGAAGTCCAGGTCAGCAGCCTGCTCAGCGTCAAGACCGGCGCCTGTTCGGAAGACTGCGCCTATTGTCCGCAGAGCGCGCATCACGAGACCGGCCTCAAGCGCGAGTCGCTGATGCCGCTGGAAGAGGTGCTGGACGCCGCCCGACGGGCGAAATCGGAAGGCGCCACGCGGTTCTGCATGGGCGCTGCCTGGCGCAGCCCGCGCGATGGCGACCTGGACGCCATCGCGGCGATGGTCGAGGGCGTCAAGGCGCTGGGGATGGAAACCTGCGTCACCGCGGGAATGCTGAGCGACCCACAGACCCGGCGGCTCAAGGAGGCGGGCCTGGATTACTACAACCATAACCTGGACACCTCGGAAAGCTATTACGGCGAGATCATCACCACCCGAACCTACCAGGACCGGCTGGATACGCTGCAACGGGTGCGCGATGCGGGCATGCACGTGTGCTGCGGCGGCATCGTCGGCATGGGCGAATCCGCCGCCGACCGCGCCGGTCTGCTGATCGGTCTGGCCAATCTGCCGCGCCACCCGGAGAGCGTGCCGATCAACCTGCTGGTGAAGGTGGAGGGCACGCCGCTGGCCGATGCGGCAGCGCTCGATCCGCTCGATTTCGTGCGCACCGTCGCCGTGGCGCGCATCATGATGCCGGCTTCCCGGGTACGGCTGTCGGCCGGACGCTCGGACATGAGCGACGAGATGCAGGTCCTGTGTTTCCTGGCCGGGGCCAATTCGATCTTCTACGGCGAGAAACTGTTGACCACGGAGAATCCGCAGGCCCAGCGCGACAAGCAGTTGTTCGCGCGTTTAGGGCTGCGCATGGCGGGCCTGGGCTGCTGAGTGCCATGGCGTTCGACCCGGCCGCGGCCTTGGAGGCGATCAAGGCGCGCGCAGCCTACCGGCAGCGGCGGATCGTCGAAAGTCCGCAGGACGTACAGGTCGCCGTCGATGGCCGCCGCGTCGTTAACTTCTGCAGCAACGATTACCTGGGGCTGGCGAATCACCCCGCGGTGCGGGAGGCTTTCCGGCGCGGCGTCGACCGCTGGGGCGCGGGTTCCGGCGCCTCCCACCTCGTCTGCGGCCACTCGGCGGCGCACCATGCGCTGGAAGAAGAGCTGGCCGAATTCACCGGCCGTCCGCGGGCCCTGCTGTTCTCCACCGGCTACATGGCCAATCTCGGCGTCATTTCCGCCCTGGCCGGGCGGGGCGATGCGGTGTTCGAGGACCGGCTGAACCATGCTTCCTTGCTGGATGGCGGCCTCCTGTCCGGCGCCCGCTTCCAGCGCTATCCCCATGCCGATGCCCTTGCTCTCGAAGCCGCCCTGGCCGAGTCCCGCGCCGAAACCCGGCTGGTCGTCACCGACGGCGTGTTCAGCATGGACGGCGACCTGGCGCCCTTGCCGGAGCTGGTCCGCGTCGCCCGGAACGGCAACGCATGGCTGGTGGTCGACGATGCCCACGGGCTGGGCGTTCTGGGCGGCGAAGGGCGCGGAACCCTGGAGTATTTCGGCCTGGGCGACATCGAGGTTCCCGTTCTGGTCGGCACCCTGGGCAAAGCGCTGGGCACTTTCGGCGCCTTCGCGGCGGGTTCGGACGATCTGATCGAATATCTGATCCAGCGTGCCCGCACTTATGTCTACACCACGGCGCTGCCGCCGGCGGTCGCCGAGGCGACCCGCGCCAGTTTGCGCCTCGTGCGCGAGGAGCCGGAGCGGCGCGAACGGCTGCACCGCAACGTGCGGCGTTTCCGTGCCGGCGCGGAAAGCCTCGGGTTCGAACTCGGCGACCTGGCCGGCCCGATCCAGCCCCTCGTGATCGGCGCCAATGCCGAAGCGCTCGAAGCCAGCCGTCGCCTGGGCGAGCTGGGCTTTCTGGTGAGCGCCATCCGCCCGCCTACGGTGCCGGAAGGTACCGCCCGGCTGCGGATCACCCTGTCCGCGTCGCACACCGACGAGCAGGTCGACGGCCTGCTTGAAGCGCTGGCCGCGGCCGTTCCCCAGGAGGCTTGAATGGGGCTGTTCGCCGAGACATCGGGTTGCGGACCCGATGTCGTCCTGATCCACGGCTGGGGCATGCACGGCGGCATCTGGTCCGGTTTCGTGCCGCAGCTGACCGACCGTTACCGGGTCACGCGCATCGACCTGCCGGGACACGGCCACAGCCCGATGCTGGCGGACTGGTCGCTCGAAACCGCAGCGGCGGCCGTTCTGGAGTCTGTGCCCCAGCCGGCGCACTGGGTCGGCTGGTCGCTCGGCGCGATGGTGGCGCTGGAGGCCGCCCGCACGGCGCCGGAGGCCGTGGCCTCGCTCACTCTGCTGTGCGGCACACCCCGCTTCGTCGCCGAACCCGGCTGGCCGGGAATGGAGGCGGCCACGCTGGCGCGTTTCGCCGACGGTTTTCTGGCCGACTACCAGGATGCCTGCCGGCGCTTTTTGGCCTTGCAGGTCTGGGGCATGCCGGGCGAGCGGGAACTGCTGCGCGAGGTCCGCAGCCAGCTGGCGGGGCGGCCGCAGCCGGAGCGGACGGCGCTCCTGGCAGGGCTGGACGTGCTGCGCCATGCCGATCTGCGCCCGGTATTGCGTGAGCTTCGGCAGCCGGTGCAGGCCCTGCTCGGCCGGCGCGACAAGCTGGTGCCGGCCGGTCTCGGGGCCGTGCTCGCCGAACTGAAACCGGGCTTGACCAGTCACCGCATCGACAACGCGCCCCATGTTCCTTTCCTGACCCACGGCGACCAGACGGCCCGCCTGATCGATGAATTCATTTCCTTGCCGTAACGCCGAGCCGTTTGCGCCGGCCGCGGATACACCCGAGAAGCGCTGGGTCGGTGCCTCGTTCGGTTCTGCGGCCGCCGGGTACGATGGCGTCGCGGCATTGCAGCGGGAGGTCGGCGACTCGCTGCTGGCGCGGATTCGCCCTCTCGGGCTGCGGCCTGCGCGGGTGCTGGACCTCGGGGCAGGCACCGGGCATTTGACCGGACCGTTGGTTTCGGCCTTCCCGGAGGCCTGCTGCCTGGCGGTGGACATTGCCGAAGGCATGCTCCGGTTCCTGCGCGCGCATCGGCCCGCCGCCGACAGCATCGGCCTCGTCGTGGGCGACGCGGAGGCGCTGCCGCTGGCAGACGCATCCGTCGACCTGATCTTCTCCAACATGGCGTTCCAATGGTGCGAACGCCTGGACGTCGCCTTTGCGGAATGCCGCCGCGTGCTCCGTCCGGGCGGCAGGCTGGTGTTCAGTACCTTCGGCGAGGACACACTGGGCGAACTGCGGACGGCATGGAGCGCGCTCGACGGCTACAGCCACGTCAATGCGTTCTCGACTCGCCGCTCGGTGGAGCAGAGCTTGCGGGCCCAGGGATTCTCGAAGGTCCGGGTGGAGGCCGCAATCGTAGGACGCGGCTATCCTTCCGTCATGGCGCTGATGAAAGAGTTGAAGGCGCTGGGAGCGCGCAACCTGACCCGGAACCGGCCCCGCCATCTGCTCGGCCGGCATACGCTGGAACGGGTGGCCGAGGCCTACGGCCGCCTGCCGGGCATGGCGTCAGGCGTGACCGCCAGCTTTGAAGTGTTGACCGCGCTGGTCGAAAAATGAGGATGAGTCGTGGCACAAGGCTTTTTCATTACGGGTACGGGCACGGGGATCGGCAAAACCCGTGTTTCCCTGGCGCTGATACGCGAACTGCGCCGAAGGGGATTCCGGGTCGCCGCCATGAAGCCGGTGGCAACCGGCGCGGTGTGGAGGAATGGCAGTCTGCGTCATGAGGACGCCGAACTCCTGCTGGCGGCGGCGAACGTCGAAGCGGCCTACGACGAGGTAAACGCTTTCGCCTACCAAACGCCGACTTCGCCCCATATCGCCGCCAGTCTGGAGAGCCGGCCCGTCGACATCGATGCGATCGTCGCTCACAACGAAGCACTGGCGAGCCGGGCCGATTGGGTGATCGTGGAAGGCGTCGGCGGATGGGAAGTGCCGTTGAACGATCACGAGAAGGTATCCGATCTCGCCGAGGCGCTGCGCTGGCCTGTGGTGCTGGTCGTGGACCTGCGTCTGGGCTGCCTGAATCATGCGCTGCTCAGCGCCGCGGCGATCGGCCGCTCCTGCGTGCGCCCGGCCGGGTGGATCGGCAATGTGATCGAGCCCGAGTTCCCCTATCTGGACGAATACCTCCGCACCCTGGACGAATCGCTGCCGGAGCCGCGTCTGGCCCTGCTTCCATGGTGCCCGGATGGCCATCCGGAATCTTCCGGGCTGGTCCTGTCGGCGGCGTTCGAACAGTGGGCGGGATGAGTCGCTGCGCTCCCCATCGGGGCTGGTCAGCCGACCGGTTCGGTGATACCGTCCGCCGTGCTGGAATTCCCCAGCGCACCAGACAATGTAAGGAGTCGCAAGATGCGTAAGCCGATTGAAAAACTGATCCTGGTTGGGGTCGCGGTTATAGGCCTCGCCGGCCCGGTCTGCGCGGAGGAGCCGGCTGCAAGCCAAAAGCCCCAGGCTTCCGGCGGAATGGGCGGCATGATGGGGGGCGGCGGCATGATGAGCGAGGAGCAGATGGATCAGCGCGTCAAGATGATGCAGGATCACATGCTGCAGATGCACGAGATCATGGACAAGATCCAGGCGACGACCGACCCTGCGGAAAAGGAGAAGCTCAAACAGCAGCAGCGCGACATGATCAAGCAGCACATGAAAGCGCATCATCAGATGATGATGCAGATGCAGCATCAGGGCGGAATGAGTCACGGCGGAAGCGCGGGAGCTGCGGCCAAGCCCTGATTCCCGATGGAACTGGGCTTCTTCGGCGCCACCGGGACGGTCACCGGTTCCAAATATCTGGTGACCGAGGGGCAGAGCCGCATTCTCGTGGACTGCGGGCTGTTCCAGGGATTCAAGCAGCTCCGGCTGCGCAACCGCGAGCCTTTCCCGGTGGCGCCGGACAGTCTCGAGGCACTGGTTTTGACCCACGCGCATATCGACCACAGCGGTTATATCCCTCTGCTGGTGCGCAACGGTTTCGCCGGACGCATCCATTGCACCCCGGCGACCCTCGATCTCTGCCGGATCCTGCTGCCCGACAGCGGCCACCTGCAGGAAGAGGAAGCCGAGTACGCCAACCGGCGCGGTTTCTCACGCCATCATCCGGCCTTGCCGCTATACACGCGGGAAGATGCCGAGCGTTGCCTCGATTTGTTCGAGCCGGTCGATTGCGGCCGCGAGGTGCGGTTGGGCGGCGAATTCCGGTTCCGCTTCCAGCCGGCGGGACATATCCTCGGGGCGGCTTCGGTGGTGCTCCGGGGCCGGCGTTCCTCCCTCGCGTTCTCGGGCGACCTGGGGCGGCCGCAAGATCCGACCATGCGCAGCCCGGCGCCTTGCCCGGCGGCCGATTTCCTCGTGGTCGAATCCACCTATGGCAACCGCCGCCACGGCGCGGAAGACCCGGTGGAAGCGTTCGGGGACTACATCGGACGGACCTTTCGCCGCGGCGGTGTCGTGCTGATCCCAGCGTTTGCCGTCGGCCGTGCCCAGACCGTGTTGTACTGCATCCACCGTTTGAAGGCTGCCGGGAAAATGCCGGATGTTCCCGTCTACCTCGACAGTCCGATGGCCGTCGACGCCACCGAGTTGTTCGGCCGTTATCGCTCGGAGCACCGGCTTTCCTCCGCGGAGGCCGAGGCGGTGTGCCGGACCGCACGCTACGTCAATACCGCAGAGGAGTCCAAGGGGCTGAGTGCCAGCCGGATGCCGATGATCCTGATCTCGGCGAGCGGCATGGCGACCGGCGGACGCGTGCTGCACCATCTCAAGGCCTTCGCTCCGGACCACCGCAATACCGTGCTGTTCACGGGCTTCCAGGCGCCGGGGACGCGTGGCGCGGCAATTCTGGGCGGCGCCGAAGCGGTCAAGATCCATGGCGAATACGTTCCGATCCGGGCCGAGGTGGGGCTGGTCGAAAACTTGTCGGCCCATGCCGATTGGGGTGAAATTCTCGACTGGCTGCGTCAATCGCCCAAACCGCCGCTCCAGACGTTCATCACCCACGGCGAGCCCGAAGCGGCAGATGCACTCCGTTTCCGGATCGAGCATGAACTTGGCTGGGACTGCCGGGTGCCCGAATACCGCGAAACGGTCGGTTTGGGATGAGCCGTGAGGATTACGGAGAATTTGACATTTTTTGGGCATCAACTGAATATCTTGTGCGCCGTCTCCGCCTGATCGCTTGCGAGAAGCGGGGCAGCATGAAATTAAGGAACAGAGGCGAGCGAATTCCTGGTGTGTACAACGCGTACATGCGGCGTTCCTCGACGTATCTCAACATTAAGGAAATGGTGATACTGTGAAAAAATCTTTTGTCAGTCTGGCAATGGCCGGGGTAACGGCGCTGAGTGGAACCGCTTTGCCGATGGCTGCAGCCCATGCGGAAGCAGCCTGCTATGTTTCGGAGACTTTCCCGAATGAGCGCATCGTGATCGACGTGGAAAAGCAGGGTGTGATCGTCAGCAACTGGTACGATCTGGTCGCCCTTCTGTTCGGCGGTAAGCAGACCGCTTACAGCGCTCATGGCAAACACGTCTATGCTACGGAAGACGCTCCGGCAGAGGTAGCCGCCCAGGCCGCCACGAACTGGGTCTATTGGATGGCCGCGACGACCGGCACCGTGGACACCGGCGTGGCTTACTGGGGCAACAGGCCGGGCTTGCAGCCAACCGACACGGGCGCGCACATGGGCCTGGTTTCGGAGTGGGTCAGAGGTGACCGGGAGATGGGCGGCGAAACCTGGGCCCTGCCGGTGACCCTCGACTGCGGTTCCACAGAAACCAGTCCGACGCCGTATGCCTGGGAATGCCAGGTCTACAACGAGTTCGGCGCCTATTGGGGAGCCGTCCACTACACCAAGGTGGCCAAGGCGGCGGACGACGAGCGCTGTAATCTGTTCCAGGCGGTGCCAGGAGTCGCCGTTCCCGTTTTTGCGGAGCCCGCAAGTTTCGGTCCGCAGAGTTATAACGGCGAGTCCAAATGATTTTTCCGGTCGGCGGAATCTCCGGGGGACTTTGACAACTCCCGAAGAGGAAGCCGGGCGTGTGTTCATCGCGGCTCGAGCACACGTTTCCCCCGCCGGGCCCGAAGGCGGACGGTTCTTGCGCCGTCCGCCTTCGGGCATTTTGGTTCCTTATGCCGGGTTTACACTCGGGATGAATCGGCACGCTACGTCCAGATCGCGTCGGATCCGTTCCATCAGGGCCTGAATGCCGAACCGCTCGGTGGCGTTGTGTCCGCCGGCATACATATGTATCCCCGCCTCCTGCGCCTCGTGCCAGTCGTGTTCGCTCATTTCCCCGCTGATGTAGGCGTCCAGGCCCGCCTTTGCCGCCTCGGCCCAGCCGCCGTTGGCTCCACCGGTGATGATCCCGACCGTGCGGACCGGCGCCGTCGCATCCGGCGTGGCCAGCAGCACCGGATGTTCGAGGATTTCCGCCAGCCGCTCGCGTAGCGCCGAAGCCGGCAGCGTCACCTGCAGCTTGCCCCGAACACCGGTCGGGCAGCCCTGATGGTCGCCGAACGGCGCCTGTTCGCCCAGGCCGATCCTGTGTCCCAGCACCGCCGCATTGCCGATTTCGGGATGGGCGTCGAGCGGCAAGTGGTAGGCGAATAGATTAATGGCATTGCGCACCAGCGGAAACACCCGCCCCGCGAACGGTCCGACCAGCGGCCGTGCACCGTGGAATGTCCAGAACAGGCCGTGATGCACGATCAGAGCGTCGGCCTGCCATTCGGCGGCCGCAGCGACGGAATGGGCCGTCGCGGACACCGCGAAGGCGATCCGCCGGATTTCCTCGCGTCCCTCGATCTGCAGGCCATTCGGGCCATAATCGGCGAACGCGCCGGGATTCAGCAGCACAGCGAGGAATTGTTCGAGAGCGGAGCGGGTGGTTGCCATGGAGCGCGTTGCAAGCCGTGTTGGAACCTTCGATTATCCCTCAAGTCACAGTGGTTCTATCATCCTCAATCTTCCGACCTCGAGACAAGCCCATGACCGTCCCCCTTCTCGCCGATCAGCCGATGCGGTTTCTGGATAGCTCCCTGGAGGATTTGATGGCCGAGCGATTCGCCTGCGACCCCGGTGCTGCCGCTCTCTCGCTATTCCAGCGTGCGGCGGCGGAAGTGCCGGCCTACCAGTCCTTTCTGGCGACCCATGGCATTCGTCCGGACGCCGTGCGGACCCTCGCCGACTTCGCCCGCCTGCCTCTGACCGACAAGCCCACCTACATGCAGGCCTATCCTTTGCCCGAACGCTGCTGGGGTGGGCGTCTGGCGGCTTGCGACAGAATCGCGGTGTCTTCCGGTTCGACCGGCAAACCGACTTTCTGGCCGAGAGCCTTGCACCACGAACTCGACATTGCCTTGCGGTTCGAGCAGGTGTTCCGGGATGCCTTCCAGGCCCACGCCCGCAGCACCCTGGCGGTAGTGTGTTTCGCCCTGGGGAACTGGGTCGGCGGCATCTACACCACCTCGTGTCTATGGCATCTCGCCCGCAAGGGGTATCCGGTCACGGTGGCGACGCCCGGCAACCGCTCCGACGAAATTTTCCGGGTGATCGGCGAGCTGGCGCCGCACTTCGAGCAGACGGTGCTGCTAGGTTATCCGCCGTTCGTCAAAGACGTGATCGATAGCGGTGCGGCCGCGGGGATTCCCTGGGAGCACCATGCGGTGAAGCTGGTGTTCGCCGGCGAAGTGTTCAGCGAGGAATGGCGCTCCCTCATCTGCGCCCGGATCGGGTCCGACTCCCCCTGCTATGACACCGCATCGCTTTACGGCACGGCCGATGGGGGCGTCCTGGGCAACGAAACGCCTTTGAGTATCGCCATACGCCGCTTTTTCGCTGCTCATCCCGAGGCGGCCCGCGAACTGTTCGGCGAGTCCAGGCTGCCGACGCTGGTGCAGTACGATCCCTTGAGCCGCTATTTCGAATTGCACGACGGTACGCTGGTGGTGACCGGCGACAACGGTGTGCCCCTGATCCGCTACCACATCGCCGACCGGGGCGGGCTGGTCGGCTACGCCGAGATGCTGGACTTCCTGCGCGACTGGGACGCGCGCGATCTCGCCGAATACGGATTCGATCCGGCCTGGGGCGAACGGCCGTTGCCTTTCGTCTACCTGTTCGGGCGGGCAGATTTCACCGTCTCCTATTACGGGGCCAACATCTATCCGGAGAATGTGACGGTCGGGCTGGAACAGGCCGGCATCGTCGATTGGGTCAGCGGCAAGTTCGTCCTCGAGGCGCCAGAAGACTCGGCGGGCGACCGCGAGCTTCTGGTGACGGTGGAACTGTTGCCGGGCGTGGAGGCAGACGACGCCAAGGCAGCGAGAATCGCCGAGTCGGTGCGGACGGAACTGCTGCGCCTCAACAGCGAATTCGCCCATTACACGCCGGACGCGCGGCAGACCCCCCACGTCGTTCTGCGGCCCTTCGCAGATCCGGAGTACTTTCCCGCCGGGGTGAAACACCGCTATACGAGGCGTTAGGCCGCATACTCGATGTCTTTCGAATAGAGGTCGTAGGCCGCGCCGTATTCCATCACCCGCGCCACCTCGCGGATGAAATCTTCGCCGTAGCCGGCCCTGCGCAGCAGATGGAATCCGATTTCCATGCCGGAGCTGATTCCGCCGCCGGTGACGATGCGGCCGGCGTCGACGACGCGCGCCCGGCTGATGCGGCAGTTTGGGGCGAGTTCCGCCAGGCGGTCGATCGGTGTCTTGCCATGGCCCGATTGCTCCACCCGGTCGGGTTCCTTGCGGTTGGTGGCGGCTTTGCCGTCGAGCAGGCCCATCCGGCCGTAGATCCAGGAGCCGGTGCAGACAGAGACCAGCAGGGTGGATTCCGGCAGGGCGCGGATGAAGTCGTGCAGCCTGCCGTTGTTGATCTCCTGGCGGGTGCCGAATCCCCCGGGGATCAGAAAGGCGTCCATCGCCGGACGGTCGTTGAATGCGTGGTTCGGCAGCACCGTGAAGCCTGCCTGGGCTTGAACCGGCCGCAGCGATTCGGCTACGAAGAAGGCGTCCAACTCGGGGTCGAAACGGCGAGCGACCGAGAACACGCCGTAGGGCGCGGCGAAGTCGACGATCTCGAGATCCTTGCAAAGGTAGATTCCCAGGCGGAATCCGGGTTTGACGGGCATGGCGGTTCTCCGGAGGATGGGCGGTGACTTGAATGATACAGACCTGTCTCTATCATTGACGAGACAGACCCCTCTGTCAAGATGGATGCCATGAGAACCGAAAACCCTGGCACGGCGCGCGAACGCATTCTGGAAACCGCCCTGCGGCTGTTTTATCGGCAAGGCATACGCGCCACCGGCGTGGACAAGATCATTGCCGAATCGGGCGTGGCCAAGATGTCGTTCTACCGGAATTTTCCGTCGAAGAAGGATCTCGTGCTTGCGTTCCTGGACCGGCGCCATGCGTTCTGGATGGACTGGTTCAAGGCGCGTATCGAAGCGCAGAGCGAGCGGGAAGGGCGGTTCCGGCTGGGCTTTATCGCCGGGTTCCTGAGGGAATGGTTCGAGTCGCCCGATTTCCGCGGCTGCGCCTTCATCAATACTGCCACGGAGACCGTGGACCTTTCGGCGGAGGAACGCCGACGGGTGTTGGACCACAAGCAGGAACTGATCGACTACCTCGCCGGTCGGCTCGATGCGGCCGGTCGGGGCGAGTCCGGGCGCGTGGCCGCGCTGGCGTTACTGATCGTCGACGGTGCCATCGTGCGTGCCCAAATGACGGGAGACCCGGGGATCGCCGACGATGCGCAGAGCCTCCTCGACATGCTGGACCGGGAGGTCGCGTCCGGGTGAAGACCTGCAGCGTCCGGCGGCGCAAGTCAATAATGCCGGAGCCGCTGTTCGCGGTAGCCGTCGATGCCCTCCGACGTGGGGTTGACCTCGATTGGCAACTCGGCCGCCTTCGGCAGGCAGTGCCGGACCGACAGGGCATTGAGACTCTCGGGTGCCGGCACAGGCCGAGCGGCAGGATCGGCTTGGTCCA
The DNA here is from genome assembly GCF_026247885.1 of Methylococcus mesophilus. Lineage (NCBI taxonomy): Bacteria > Pseudomonadati > Pseudomonadota > Gammaproteobacteria > Methylococcales > Methylococcaceae > Methylococcus > Methylococcus mesophilus. The sequence continues at coordinate 3,914,180 of NZ_CP110921.1, forward strand.
GGCGGCAGCCGTAAGTCGTCAGCCGGTAATGTGCCGCGAAAATCCCGATAAATCCGATTGTCAGCCAGAAGTCGGGCACTCCCAGATGGTGGCCTGTCACGCCGATTCCGCCGAGAATTCCATTGATGCCGACCAGGAGCCAAGAGGTTTGTCCAGGGGTCAGGTTCTTCCGCAGAAGGATGTGGTGGAGATGCTCGCGGTCGGCCACGAAGGGGTTGCCGCCCCGCAGTCCCCGCTGAAGCATCAGCCTGACCGTGTCGATGACCGGCAACGCCAGCACCCAAGCCACAGCAATGGGGGAGAGGATGCGGTTCGGGCCGCCTTCCACCATTTGGATGGCGATCCAGGCAAGGGCGAAGCCGAGCAGCATGCTGCCGGAATCGCCGAGGAATACCGAAGCTTTTTTGCGCAAGGGATGGCGCATGTTGTAGGCGGCGAAGCCGAGGATGGCCGCCAGTAGTATCCATTCCTTGAGCGGAATCGCTTGGTCGGCGAGCCAAGTCGCGAAGATGAACCACGACATGGCGGTTAGGGCACAGCCCGAGGCCAGCCCATCGATTCCGTCCGACATGTTGAAGGCGTTGATGAATCCGACGGTGCACAGCACCGTGAAGGGGATCGCGAACAGACCCAGCCGCAGCGACCCCGTGCCGACGATGTCGCCGAGGTCGTGAATCATCTTTTCCCCCCAGATCACCATGATCAGGGCGGCCCCGATTTCGGTCGCAAGGCGGAAGCGCGCGGACAGGCCGTAAAGGTCGTCGACCAGGCCGACCGCCAGGACGAAGCCCATCCCCAGCAGCAATATCGGAGAGACGATTTCGGCGCCGCAGCCTGAGGCGACGACGAAGCCGCCGTAGATGGCCAGCCCGCCCGTGAGCGGAATCAGCCCCTCGTGTGTCTTGCGCCCTCCGGGCCGGTCCACCAGGCCGAAGCGCTCGGCGGGTTTACTCAACAGATGGACGAGCAGCGCGGTGAATGCGAGCCCCCCTCCCGAGACCAGGACCGGAGTCGCGTTGCTCAAGTAGCCAAGGATATCCTCGATCATTGCCATGGCGTTGACCTGCCCGATAAATCAAAAAATTGCGGGGGATCCGATCTGTCTTCCGCAGGACGAATGTGCGAAAGCATTTACTGCTCCAAATGTAGTCAACAATCTCGAAAAAGCCAGTTATCCGGTTAGTCGGCCATGGCGCAATGCCGGGCTATAGCTTGTGTCCCCTGGATTCGGTCCGTCCCTTCGTTTTTCCTGAGGCATAGGGGGCGTGCGATTTCTCGGGCGGCGAATTACGTCCGTGTCGGTCGGGTTGGGAACAGTGCGGGGCGGGCGCCGGATCCGTGCCTTGGATTTCGGTGTTGTCGGTCATGTGGGCATTTGCTTGTCGAGGTTCGTGAGAAACAAGTGATCAGTCGTTCCGGCGGAACCCGAAAAAACCGGTTCCGCTCTACATCGTTCCCGTAGGACCCGTAGGTGCGCACGCGCAGCGTAATCGCACGCATGGCTCAGCATTCCCGTTCGACTCCGCTCACGGCAGAACCCGTAGGTGCGATTAGCATCGCGTAATCGCACGCATGGCTCAGCATTCCCTCCGATTACGCTGCGCGTGCGGAGCTACCACCGGTGGGCGGAGGCGTGGCCGCGGCTCTGCGCCGCACGGCCGGCGAGGCCTTGCGGCTGCCCGGCGGCGGCGGGGGGGAACGACCCAGTCCAGCCAGCCGAGGTACCAGGGCAGCTTGCCTTGCGCCAGGTGTTCCGTGGGAACGGGGAGGGCCTGGCCGGTGGTGCTGGGGGCGGCGGGAATGAGGAGATGCAGGGTGTGGCCGTTGGAGCCGGCCAGGGTCTTGACGAACAGCGACTGGAACACCTTGAGGGTGCCGGTCATGCTGGGGGTGGCGTCGTCGTAGACGTCGTAGCTGGTGCCGTTCCAGATCCAGAAGCTCTTGGACATGAGGTTGTTGGTCTCGGCGTCTCCACAACGGCGCCGCGGCGGTATTCGATCCGCGTTGCCTGTGCGGAAACTTCGGCCGGAGCGACCGGGCGGAGGGCATCCGGCGTGCCGTAGCCGGTGAGCTTCATCCCCCAGCGCCAGGCGGGCAAGGCTTTAGCATGCTCCGGCTTGCCCTGCGGGCCGACGGCGACCGCGCCCTGCTCGAAACGCAGCGCGAAGCCATGGTCCGAATTGAGCGAGGCGTAGCCGCCTTCCGCCGCCTCGATCTTCCGCAGTTCGGCGCTCACCGCAGCCTTGAGCCCCGGCGGCATCGCCGGCTTTCCCGCCGCCCTCGCTCCATACACGGGCGCGCCCAGAACCAGTATCAGTCCGATGGTCCGCAACAGCCGAAGTCCATCACACATGTCCAAGCTCTCCTTCGTTTTTTGAAGTTTGTACCGACAAATAACGCGATGGGAATGCAACATATATTTATAAAGAACAACATGTCAACATTTTAATGGGCGATGAGTCAAGGTTGCGAAGTTATTCAGCGGAGGTAGCGAGAGGAAATTTTGGCCGATTGGCGACTCGAATGTGATATATGCCACTGATTTCCATGATTTGTGAAGAAACATTTCTTGGGGCATCCGACGATGCGCACTCTTTCTGGCCCGCTCAGGACGGATTCCAAAGGCGAGGCGTTGAGTGAAATCGAAGCGCTGTGCTGTGCTCAGGGCATTTACGCTTCTACTGTTCTCGGTTCGGCGAAGTGTTATCGCCGAACTGCGTTGCCGCCAGTTTCAGCCTTGAAGCGCCGGGAATGGCAGGGATTCAAACGGTACCCAGGAGGTCCGGCAGGTCGGCAACCGAATCGATGATCCGGTCCGGCCGCACGGAGCCGGTTTCCATTTGGGAAGGTCGGAACTTGCCGGTTCTGACCAGAATGCCGTGGAGCCCCACGGATTGGCCTCCCCCGATGTCCGCCTCGATGTCGTCTCCGACGATGGCGGCCTGTTCGGGCGGCAGTCCCATGTCCTGGAGGGCGATGGCAAAAAAATCCGCCGACGGTTTGCCCATGACCAATGCCCGCATTCCAGCGCAGTATTCAAGCGCGGCCACCAGCCCGCCGATGTCCATGCGCAGACCCCGTCCGGTTTGCCAGAAACGGTTCTTGTGCATGGCGATCAGCCGCGCTCCCCGCATGATGGCGTTGAACATCCGGTCGAGGCAGTCGTGAGTCCAGACGGCGCCGGTATCGCCGAGCACCAGCGCGTCGGCGTCCTCCATCGAAGCCTGGGGAATCCCGTCGAAATCGGCTTTCACGTCGTCCTCCAGCAGCAGGTGGGCGTGCATGCCCGTGGTTCGCAGGAGGCGCAACGCGGCCTGTGGGGCGCTGAGGATTTCGCTTCGTTCCACGGGAAAACCCAGCGCCCTGATCTTTCGTTCCAGTGCGGCCAGGGATAGCGTGCTGGTGTTGGTGACGAAACGGCAGATCGTGCCGTCGGCCTTGATCTTCGCGACGGCCTCCACGGCGCCGGGAATGGGTTGCGAATCCACATAAAGCACGCCGTCCAGGTCGAACAGTACGCCATGAATGTTCCGATCGTATTCGTGCATGGATCTCCTTGGGCTGCAGCTGGCAGGAAGGCGCGGGCGGGAGCGCTCGCCTGGAATGTTCCGTGATGGCGGCGTCACCGACAAGAGCTGGAGGCGGAGGGATTCCGGCGGCCGGCTGCAATCCCCAAGTGCCGGGGGTGGATTTCCCCCATCAGCGCGGAGAGATTTTAACCGTCTTCATGCAAATCAATGTCTTCGCCTTGTATTGAGCTGGCACGAACCGTGTTTACCCTAATCCGGAACCACCGCTCGTCCTTCGCCGATGCCATGAACTCGACCGATCCTTCCCGCAGCGTCCCCGCCACGATCCATTTGCTGGCTTATGCCAGTCCCAGAACCCATGCGCTCGATTCGGTCCGCCAGGCGCATTCGGTGATCGCCAGTCTCGGCCGCAAGGCCGGCAACTGGGTCGAACTCGATTTTTCCGGGGTGGAGAGCGTGAGCGCAGCGTTCACCGACGAACTGTTCGGCTTCCTCGAGCGGGAGGTGCCGGACATCTGGCTGGTGCCGACACATTACAACGAGAGTGTCAGGCCTCTCCTCAACCGCCATCTCAGCTTGCTGCAGCTAAGGCGGGACCAGGCCTGGTCCCGGGCTTCGACAGCCACGGAATTCGGAAGCTGCGCCGCCTTGGCCGGCCACTCCCAATCACAGCGTTGAAGCTGCGGCTCTCTACCGCGAGATCAGGGACAGGAGGCCGCGGACCAGATCCGTCGGCGTCGGCGGGCAGCCGGGGATCACGGCGTCGACCCTGAGCACGTTGCCGACCGCACCACAGCTCGCGTAGTTCACGCCGAACTCGCCGCCGCCGGCGGCGCACGTTCCAATCGCCACTACCCACTTGGGTTCCGGCGTCGCTTCCCAGGTCGCCAGCAGCGCCGCCTGCATGTGGCGGGAAACCGGCCCCGTCACCAGCAGCACGTCGGCATGGCGGGGCGAGGCGACGAAATGGACGCCGTAGCGCTCGACGTCGTAGAAGGGATTTCCCAGCGCGGCGATCTCCAGCTCGCAGGCGTTGCAGGAACCGGCGTCGACTTGCCGGATCGCGAGGCTCCCGGCGAAGCGCCCGTCGATCACGGCTTTGAGTTCCGCACCCAGGCGGTCCAGCTCGGGGTCGGTCAGCGGTTTGAAGGTTTCGGTGACGATGCCAGCGCGGGCAATTTTGCTCAATAGATTGTTCATGGCGGCGGCTTTAGAGGTCGTGGCCGGAATACGAGCCGTTGACCGACTTGTTGCACAGGGGAAAGTCCGGAACGATGTTGCCGAGGATGAGCTTTTCCAGGGCCGGCCAGTTGAACACGCTGGGGTCGCGGGGGAAGAAGCGGGCGATGCGGCCGGTGCCGTCGAAGCGCACATAGGTGGCGATTTCGCCGCGCCATCCCTCCACCAGGCCCAGCCCTTCGGCATTTTCCGGAGGATCGCGCCAGGCCGCCCGCAGCGGTCCCGGTTCGATCCGCCGCAGGCATTGGTCGAGGATGTCCAGCGAAGCGAGCAGCTCTCCGTACCGGACGTACAGGCGGGCGGCGACGTCGCCGTCGCTGCGGGTGACGGCCTTGATCCCCAGCCGATCGTAGGGCGCGTGCGGCGCCCGTTCCCTTACGTCGCGGCCGATGCCGCAGGCCCGGGCCACGTAGCCCAGACAGCCCAGTTCACGGACGATGCGCTCCGGCAGCACGCCCGCTCCGACCACGCGGTCCTGAAAGATCGTGCCTTCGTCCAATATCGGCTTCAATTCGTCCAACTCGCGCCGCAGGGTGGCAATGGCGCCCGGCATCGCGCTAATGGCCTCCTCCGGCAGGTCCGCGGCGACGCCGCCCGGCACGACCCGGTCCATCAGCAGGCGATGGCCGAACCAGCGCAGGTTGTCGCGGAGCCAGAGCTCGCGCAGGCGGCTGAACTGGTAGTAACCGAAGGCGAAGGCCGTGTCGTTGCAGATCGCGCCGATGTCGTTGAGGTGATTGGCGACCCGCTCCCGTTCGGCGAAGACGGCCCTCAGCCATAAGCCCCGCTCCGGCGGCTCGACACCGGCGGCGCGCTCCATGGCCTGGCACGCGGCCCAGGCGTGGCCCACCGCGGTGTCGCCGGATACCCGCCCGGCCAAGCGTGCCAGGCTTTCGGGATCGCGGCCCTCGGCCAGTTTTTCGATCCCCTTGTGCACATATCCGAGGCGTTCTTCCAGGTTCAGCACCGTTTCTCCCACCGCAAGGAACCTGAAATGCCCCGGTTCGATGATGCCGGCATGGACCGGGCCGACCGGGATTTCGTTTACCTCGGGGCCGTGGGCGGAGGCGAACCCATAGCCCCGGTCCGGCGCCGTGACGGCCGGTGGATGGCCTGCCAGGGGGAAATCCGGCCGCAGCGGAAATTCGCGTTCACCCCAGGCCTGATGGCGCACCCAGCGCCGGTCGTCGGGGTGGCCGGTAAAATCCAGGCCCAGCAGGTCCCGCACATGGCGTTCGGGACGGGCCGCGCCGGGGAAGTGAGGCGTCTGCGAGGGCAGGTCGTTCCGGCCCGGCGGGAGCACCGTTCTGAGCAGCAGATAGTCGCCGGATTTTTCCAGCAAGGCGTTGACGACCCAGCTTTCGCCCTGGGCGTCACCCCAGCCCGCCGCCCAGCGGCAGCCTTGGGCCGCGGCGGCTTCCGCGGCAAGAGCCCAGTCGTCGGGGCCGACCGGGCACAGCAGCGCGGGGCCTACGGCGCCTGCTCGGGATGTCTCATTGCCGAACTCCGGGGTTCCCAGGCTCTGCAAGCGTCCCGTCAGCCTGTCGGTGACCGCGAATCTTTCCTCGTTGACGGCGGTTCGGATGGCGCTCATAGCGGCGCGCTCCCGGCAATGAGCCGCGTGGCTTGGCTGAACCAATCGGCCAGCACGCCCGGAATCGAGAGCCCCAGCCACAGGACGATGCCGAGATGGGCCATCACCGGCCAGAGGTTGGCCTGCACCGGCGCCTGTCCTGCCGGTTGTGGCCCGTAGGCCATGGGGTGCAAATGGCGGAACAGTCCGGCGAAGGCGACCGCGATCCCCAGCAGCAGGAGCGGCGTCAGCCAGGGGAATTCCTCCATGGTGGCGGTGAGCACCAGGAATTCGCTGGTGAAGACGCCGAACGGCGGCATTCCCGCGATCGCAACGACGCCAAATACCAGGCCCCAGCCGACCATCGGCTGGGTCCGCATCAGGCCTCGGATATGCTCGATCCGCTGGGTTCGGGCGATCTGTGCGGCATGGCCCACCGTGATGAAGATCGCCGACTTGGTGAGCGAATGCACCGTCATGTGCATCAGGGCCGCGAAGGTCGCCAGCGGGCCGCCCAGGCCGAAGGCGAAGGTCATGATGCCCATGTGTTCGATCGAGGAGTAGCTGAACAGCCGCTTGACGTCGCGCTGGCGGTGCAGGAACAGCGCCGCCACCAGGAACGACAGCAGGCCGAAGCCCATCATCAGGTGGCCGGCCAGCGGACTTTGCAGCGAGCCGTCCACCAGCATCTTGGAGCGGACTACCGCATACAGCGCGTCGTTCAACAGCAGGCCGGAGAGGATGGCCGACATCGGCGTCGGGCCCTCGGAATGGGCATCCGGCAGCCAGTTGTGCAGAGGCACCAGCCCGATCTTGGTGCCGTAGCCGACCAGCAGGAAAACGAAGGCGATGCTCATGACCGTGGGATTCAGGTCGGCGGCATGGGCGTAGAGCACCGACCACTGCAATCCGTGCTCGCCTATTCCTTCCACCTGGCCCGCGGCGAAATAGAGCAGCACGGTGCCGAACAGCGCCTGGGCGATGCCGACGCCGCACAGGATGAAATATTTCCACGCCGCTTCGATCGATTCCGGGGAGCGGTACAGGCTGACCAGCAGCACCGTGGCCAGGGTCGCGCCTTCCATCGCCACCCACATCAACCCCAGGTTGTTGGTGGTCAGCACCAGGTACATGGTCAGCATGAAGCCCTGGTACATGGCATGGTAGAGCCGCATGCGCGCGGCGTTCACCCGCCCGTGTTCACGCTCGTTGGCCATATAGGGCGCCGAGAACATGGCCGTGGTGGTTCCCACGAAGGCAGTCAGCACGACCAGGTAGACATTGAAAGCATCGACGCGGAACTGCAGGTCCGCCAGTTCGATGGTGCCCTGGCGCAATACCTCGGCCGCCAGCACCAGCGAAGCCAGGAAGACCAGGCCGCACAATCGCGTGTTGAGCCGTCCGGCCTGGGGCGCATCGCCGCGCCAGGCCTGATAGAGCATCCCGGCAAAGGGGATGCCCAGAATCCAGTAGACTGCGCTCACGGTTCCACCTCGCTCAGACGGTTCAGCCGGTCCACGTCCAGCGAGTCGATGCTGGAACGGATGTGGAAGAAGAACACGCCGAAGATGACGGCGGCGACCAGCACGTCGAAAGCGATGCCGAGTTCGACCACCATCGGCATGCCCTGGGTCGAGGCCACGGCGGCGAAGAACAGGCCGTTTTCGATCGCCATGAAGCCGATCACGTGGGTGACGACCTGGCGGCGGGTGATCATCAACAGCATTCCCAGCAGTACAACCGCCAGACTCACCGCCATGGCGTTGCGGGTCGCCAGCGTGGAGAGGTGCTCGATCGGTTCCACGACGTAATAACTGAACATTACCAGCGCGGCCGCGGCCATCATGACGTAGCCGTACAGGTAGAGCGGCTCGGCGTCGCGGTGCATGTCCAGCCGGACGATCAGCCGGTGGAGCATCGCCGGTATCAGGATGACTTTCAGCGCCATGATGATGAGGGCGGAAATGTAGAGGTGCGGATAGGGCAGGGTGTAGGCGGCGAGCGCGGTGGTCGCGGCCAGCAGGGCGCCCTGGGCCGCGAACAGATGGATCATGCCGGACAGGCGTTTCTGGCCCAGCATCAGGAACGACGTGAAGACTACCAGGGCGGCGATGAACAGGATCGCCTGTTCGTAGACCGAGTAAGCCGGAACGGGCATGATGCCTAGACCTCCAGGATGATGTGGCTCAGCATGCCGAGCAGGCTGAGCAGGTAAGCGAACCCCAGGAACTCCTGGACCCGGAACAGCCGCATCTTCGCGACCGAGGTTTCCGCCAGCGCGAGGGCGACCGCCAGTGCGCCGAGCTTGGCCGCGATGGCCGCGGCCCCGATGCCCAACGCCTCGGGCGTGAATTCACGGGCCAGTCCCCAGGGCAGGAAGATGTTGGCGATGAGTACGCCGTACAGCATCAGCCGGATCTGGCCGGCCCATTCGATCAGCGCCAGATGGCGGCCGCTGTATTCGAGGATCATGGCTTCATGGATCATGGTCAGCTCGAGATGGGTGGCTGGGTTGTCGATGGGGATCCGCCCCGTTTCCGCCACGGCCACCAGCAGCAGTCCCCCCAGCGCGAACAGGAAGGAAGGCCGCAGCGCCAGACCGGTGTCCAGCAGATAATCGATGGCGACGGAAATATTGGTGGTGGAGGCGGTCAGCGCCAGGGTGAAGATGGCCATGAGCATGGCGGGTTCCGCCAGCGAGGCGATGGTCATCTCCCGCGACGAGCCCATGCCGCCGAAGGCGGTGCCGACGTCCATCCCGGCCAGGGCCAGGAAGAACCGGCCCAGGGCGAAGAAGCCCACCAGCACGATCATGTCGGCGATGGCCGCCGTCGGCAGGTCTACGGCGAAGAACGGCACGATGGCGCCGGACAAGGCCGCCGCGCAGAACACGACGTAGGGCGTCACCGGAAACAGCCACGACGCGGTGTCGGCGACCACCGGGCGCTTGCCGAAAAGCTTCCGCAGGTCGCGATAGGGCTGCCACGGCGGCGGCGGGCGGCGGTTCTGCAGCAGGCACTTGATCCATTTGAGCCAGCCCGAAAACAGCGGCGCCAGCAGCGTGAACAGCACGGCCTGGGCCAGAGCGAGCAACCAATCCATCAGCTTACGACTCCCAAAAGAACGATCAGCGTCACGAAGGAATACGCGATGTATATCCGCACCTGCCCGGTCTGGATCCGCGCCGTCAGGCGGGCGAGGTCTTCGACCACGCGGGTCAGCGGCAGGTACAGCCAGCGCCAGGAGCGGTCCCCGATCTCCAGCCGGTAGCGCAGGGCGGTGACCTGCAAGGGGTTGGCGGCCGCCGTTTCCGGGGCCGAGGTTTCGACGGTATCCCACACCGGTGCGAAGATGCGCCGGACCGGCTGAGCGAAGGCGGCGGCGGTGTATTGCATCCGGGGACTCAGGCCCCCGAAGCCGCAATCCCAGGCCGGTGCGTGCCGGACGTCAGCCGCCGGGCCGCGATGCTCGAGCCTGCGCAGGAGCCACCAGGCCAACGCCATCGCCAGCACCACCAGCGGCGCCGAGTACGAGGCCGTGCTGACGCCGCCCGGCGTCAGCCACAGCCAGCCTTGGGCCGAAGCGCTAGTCAGGGTTTCCCCGAGCAGTTGGCGGGTGATGGGGCGCATGGCGTCGAGCACCCAGGTCGGAAGCACCCCGAGCAGCAGGCACAGGCCGCCCAGCATAGCCGGCGCCCACAGCATGCCGGTATGCGACACCTCACGGGCATGGGCCGAGCGCCGCTCGCGCGGCTGGCCCAGGAACGCCACGCCGTAGAGCTTGACGAAACAGGCCGCAGCTACCGCGGCGGTAAACGCCAGGATTGCCGCCGCCACCGAGACCATGCTGCGCAGGATACCGTTGTCGATGACCGACGCCGCCTGCAGGGCCGCCTGAAAGGTCAGCCACTCCGAGACGAAGCCGTTCAGCGGCGGCAGGCCGGCAATCGCGACCGAGCCCGTCAGGAACAGCCCGGCGGTGACCGGCATGCGCTTGATCAACCCCCCCATGTGTTCCAGATCGTGCCGATGGGTCTGGTGGACCACCGAGCCCGCCGCCAGGAACAGCAGGTTCTTGAACAATGAGTGGTTGAGGACGTGATACAGCGCGGCGACCAGGCCGATCAGCCCGAGCTGCACGTGTCCCTTGCCGATGAAGACCATGCAAAGGCCCAGCCCCATGAACACGATCCCCATGTTCTCGATCGAAGAGTAGGCCAGCAGGCGCTTCAAATCGCTCTGTACCACCGCGTACAGAATGCCGAGCACCGCCGAGCCGGTTCCGAGGCCCAGCACGATGGCGCCCCAATACCACTGCACGTCGCCCAGCAGGTCGAACGCGAAGCGCAGCAGTCCATAGACCGCGATTTTCAGCATCACGCCGCTCATCAGGCCGGAAATGTGGGCCGGCGCGGCGGGGTGGGCTTCCGGCAGCCAGGCGTGAAGCGGCACCAGACCCGCCTTCATCCCGAACCCGGCCAGGGCCAGCAGGAACGCGGCGGTTCCCCAGGCCGGCGTGACATGGACGTCCCGCCAGGCGTCGAAAGCGAAGCTGTGCGAAACCGCGGCCAGGACGCCGAATGCCAGGATGATGGCGATGGCGCCCACCTCGCCCATCAGCAGGTAGAGGAAAGCCGCCCGCCGATGCGAGGCATGCTCATGCTGGTAGGCCACGAGGAAATAGCTCGAGACCGTCATGGCTTCCCAGGCGATCACGAAAAAATAGGCATCGTCCGCAAGCAGGACGCCTTCCATGCCGGCAACGAACAAGCCGGTGAAGAGCCCGAGTGCTCCGAACGAGTACTGGCCGGCGAACTGGCGGGTGTAGCCCGGACCGTAAACGCCCGCGGCGATGACGCCCAGGCCGAGCACCACGAGAAAGAAGGCCGACAAGGTATCGAACCGCACATGCCAATGCAGCCAGGGCAGTCCGAAGGGTAGTTGGCCGGAAACTGCCGTACCGGCATGGAGCTGCAGGCCGCCGGCCGCCAGGGCCAGCACGCCGGACGCGGTCAGCAGCGCGAATACCAGGCGCCGCCAAGCGTGTGGCAAGCGTCGGGAATGGTTGGCCGCCTGTGCCAGGCTCGCGGGGATCGGGGGCTGGATAAGACCGGCGGCCCGCCGTGCCAGCCCCCCCCACGCTGCCCGATGTTCCCCCAGCAGTGCCAGCAGACCCGAAGATAGCGCGGCCGCTACGGAGGCATAGGCCAGAAACAACGTCATGGAGAATCCTGGGGAAAGGCGAAAGGGATACCGCCGTGAAGCGAGTTCCGTGCCAATGAGCCGGGTACCCGAAACGACAGGGAGTTCGCGAAGGTTTCCAAAACCCGCTGGCATGGCCGGGGTTGCTATGAACCGATGGATACGGGGTATTTGAACGGAAAGCCGCTGGAAAGCGGCGAGCGCATTGCGCCTCCAGACCCGAGCCGGCACACTGTGTGCTGCCTTCAATCGGAGGAACGACAGCCATGGGACAAGCACAAGCAGTTGCCGTACCGACGCCCTATGAGCGTCTGATGGCACTGCCCGACAATCTGGTCGGCGAGATCGTGGATGGCGAGCTTTACGCCCAGCCTCGGCCTGCCGGACCGCATGCCTTAGTGGAGCGCAGCCTTAACATCGAACTGGGCGGACCTTTTGACAAAGGCCGGGGCGGCCCCGGCGGCTGGTGGATTTTGCCGGAACCCGAACTGCACTTCGTCCGCGACGTGGAAGTCGTCGTGCCCGATCTCGCCGGCTGGCGCCGCGAGCGCATGCCCGCGGTGCCCGAGGACCATCGCTTCGAAGTGGTGCCGGACTGGGTCTGCGAAATCCTCTCGCCCAATACGGCCAAAAAGGACCGAGCCATCAAGCTGCCGCTGTACGCCCGCCGCGGCGTGGCCCATGCCTGGCTGGTCGATCCGCAGGCGCGCACCCTCGAAGGATTCGAACTGCGCGACGGTTCCTGGTTGTTGCTCGGCACCTATAAGGACGACGATCCGATCTGTCTGGCGCCTTTCGATGCCGTCACTTTTTCGCTGGCGGAGCTGTGGACATGAAACCGAAATGGCTTGGCCCGAGGCAAAGCCGGTTTGTGAGGGATCAGCGGATGAATACGACGCAGCAGATGGCGCCGATGAGCGGCGCAAGCCAATGTCGTGTTCCGGTGTTCGCGATTGTGCTCTTCCTCCTTGCGGGGTGTGCGGGCAAGGAAGAGAAGGTCGAAAGCGTCGAAGAACTGCTTTCCGCCTCCGGGTTCACGATCTTCTACGCCCAGAACCCGCAGCAGCAGGCCAACCTGGAAAAGATTCCGCAGCGCCAGTTGGTCGCGCACCGGACCGACAAGGCCGTAACCTACCTCTATGCCGACGACGAGCTTTGCGACTGTGTCTACGTCGGAGACCAGCAGGCCGAAGACCGCCTAAAGCAGCTCGCCGCCCGGAAAGTCCAGGCGGACAAGCGGCTCATGGCGTCCGAACTCAAGCTCGACATGACGGAAAATCCGCAAATGTGGATGATGGGAACCGGATTTGGATACTGAAACCCGTGCGCTGTTTCCCGCGGGCATGGGCCGGGTTCGTGCTTGAGAACCGTGACCGACGAAGATTGTAATTTTTGCGTGCGCTTGCGTCGGATGATGGGAAACCAAAGCCACTCGAATTTGACGTAACCAGTTTGGCTGCTAAGCTCCGTTCAATGCCTGAACAGACCTTACGCCGAACCGATGACCCCTCGTGAACAAGCCCAATTGCGGATTCTCAAGAACCTGGAGGATTCCCCGGGCATCAGCCAACGGGTGCTTGCCGAGCGGCTCGGCATCAGCCTGGGAAAAACCAACTATCTCCTCAAGGCGCTGCTGGAAAAAGGCTTCATCAAGGCCGGCAACTTCCGCCGCAGCGGCAGCAAGCTGGGCTATCTTTACTTGCTGACTCCGCAAGGCATCGAGCAGAAGCTCAGCCTCACCCGTGCGTACCTGGCGCGCAAGGAAGCGGAATACGAAGCGCTGCGCGCCGAGATCGCGGCGCTGCAGCTTGAGTTGTCGGTCTCGGCTGATTCCAATGCGGCACGTAACAAATCCATCCAAACCCAGTGAGCAAAGGACGCTGTCTTTTTGCTCAAGCTGCAACTATCCCAAATGCGCGCCTCAGCCGACGTGCGGACGAGGCACTGCTCAATGCGACTCTGCGTAACCTGCTGGACATGCAACGATCGGATGCTGGCTTGCATTTTCTTGCGGGAAGGCCTCGAAGAAACCTACAAGGCATTCCTGGTCGAGAAAAGTCAGGCTGGAGATCAAGGAAACCGAACTGCGATTGGAGGAGGAAAACGAGCAGGTCCGACTGGAAATCCGGGGAAGTTCGAGCCCGGCTGCAGAAAGATTTCCGGCAGTTCGACATCAAGATCGAGAAGACCCGTTCCGACGTGTTGCGCTGGGTGGTGGGAGCGGGCCTAGTGCAATCGAGCCTGATGATCGTAGTGCTCCTGAAGATTGCCCGCCTGTTTGATCGGATGCAGCCTCGCCGCCCAGGAGCCAGCGGGGAGAATCACGAGCCAGCTTACGTGCCAACCCTTGCGCTTAACCGACGTCCGGACCGCGATCGGCCGTTGGTTGCCCATGTTCCCATGCTGGAAGCGGCCGGACATTTGGCGAGCATAACCGAGCAGCGCATTCGCGGGGTGGACAGCTTAGACGCAGTCCAGAAGCTTCAAAGCGATGCGGCTCACCCACGACCAGATTCATACCACCCGCCATCTTGTCCGCCAAACGGCTGGGGAGACGGCCCGCGTGAGGCTTTTCGGCTCCAGGCTGGATGATGGCGCCAAGGGCGGAGACGTCGATCTGATGCTCGTACTGCCCGAGCCGGTCGACAATACCGCGCTGCCGGCCGCGCAGCTGTCGGCCCGGATATCCCGGGCCATGTCGGGACGCAACTGGACGCATTGATCAGCGCACCCAAGCTCATACGCCGGCCCATCCACGAAATCGCGTTCCAGGAAGGGATGCTGCTATGGCCTTGACGCCAACGACCCAGGTGCGTCTGCAATTCCTCGCCCGCGTGGTGCGCAAGGAGTGCCGGCACCTGGCCGTCCCGACCGTCGGCTGCTCCATGCTCCCTTTACCACGGAGCGAGCCATAGAGATGGAAAATGACGTGGAGTTCGCAGAGCGTGTCGAGGCTTTCGTTGGCCGCTTTCCCAGGCTGCAGGATAAGGTAGGCGATAGGTTGCTGCCCCTGCTTCTACATGCCTTGGGAGAAAAAGCGTCTTCAGTCATCGACAATCTCGATCGTGCCGAACGCCTCGGATTGATCGAGTCCGTTGACGAATGGATTTCGATGAGCAATCTTAGGAATCAGATGGTTCACGAATATGTCGAAGATCCCGCAATCCTCGCCAACGCCTTGCAAACCGGGCACGGTTTCGTTCCCACGCTCCTTGCGACCGCCAATGGAATGATTGGGGAAATGGAGCGGCGGGGTTGGGTGTGAATCGAGATGCCAGGCATGTTCATCTCGGTACCAGAAATATTCCGCTTGGCTTATCTGTGGGAGCTGGCTTAAGCCCGCGAAGCGTCCAGCTGATTTTCCCCATTTTTCTTGCCAATCGGGGGAAACCATAATGTATATCGGAGGAGAATAGGTTCAGGACGGATTTGCAGCAAGGCTCGCCGTTCGCCCTCTCCATTAGCCTGAATGGGATTGAGCCTGGCTTCTTACATTTTCAAGAGATAGAAAAAATCCATGGGCCTTATCAGCGTGCAAATCGAGCTCTCTAATCCGAAAAACAGAACGCTCAGGCCGATTACAGTTCGGGCCCTGGCGGACACCGAGGAATTGCACCTATGCATACCTGAGCACGTTGCAATTCAGTTGCAGTTCGAGGAGCTGTACAAGCGCGAGATCACCACGGCTGACGGCGGTACGCACCTTTGCTCTTATGTTGGCCCAGTGGAGCCAAAGGAGCGGTGTAGCAACAAAGCTATCAGTGTTGGGGGGCATGACGGGCCGCCATGGTTGGTCGTAGCCTGAAATAACCAGAACAAATACATGACATTACTTCCGGAAGCTTCAATCCATGCGTCTTAGCCAGACGGAAATCACCGCCATCAAGCAAACCGCGCAAGAGGTTTTCGGTGCCGACGTGGAGGTTGTCCTTTTCGGCAGCCGCACTGATGACAACAAAAGAGGCGGGGACATCGATTTGTATATCAAGGCTGGCCAGAATCAGGACTTAGCCCACAAAATCAAGTTCCTGGTTCGACTGGAGCAGAAAATAGGCGAGCAAAAAGTGGATGTGATTTTCAGCGAGGATGCAGGCAGGCCCATCGAGCGGCAGGCCGCAACGACCGGTATACCCCTATGATAGATATCAGGCTGGAAAAACTTTTCAGCGAATGCGATAAGCATCTGGCTCGGATCAACCGCGCCGCAGCCAAAATGGCTCATTTCATGCCATTGAACCCCGCCACTTTCCGGGAGCTTACTGAAGATGACATCGAGCATATCGACCAGTTCCTGTTCCGTTTCGCCAAACTGCAAGATGCTATTGGTGAAAGGCTGATAGTGCTATTGCTTGAATTTCTCCAAGAGCCCAACCCAAAGGGAAAGCCTTTTATCGATATCCTTAACAGGCTGGAGCAATTAGGCATCATGGATGACAAAAACGCCTGGCTGGAGCTGCGCAAATACCGGAACAACATCACTCATCAATACGAAGATGAGCCCCGACTGGCCGCCGAAGCGCTCAATGCCATCTATACGGGAAAGTCCACGCTGGAACAGATTTATCAAAGGCTCAAGGCAAGTTACTTTCAGGCGCGCGGTAAGGCTTCATCGTAAGCACGAAATTTCACGAAAATACTGATCTCGTCGACGTGATCTCACATATTTCCCCTCCGCCTTCAATGCCGTTAAGTCAAGCAGAACTCGTCGTTCCGGCAGGGAATGCCGGAACCCAGAGGCCATGGATGGCAAGGCTGATACATTCCTGTAACCTGGACCTCGGCACTCGTCAGAGCGCGTAGTGAATCCCTGCTGAGGTGACGAACGACCGGTTTTTCTTAACGCTTATTAACGGCTTGGCCCCGCCCGCCTCGACAATCGAGAACTGTGAAAACTGACAGTCTTTTTTACCGGATATTCCAACGCTGGCCCGAACTGGTGCTCGAACTCGCCGAGATCGAAACCAGCGAGGCTTCTCGTTACGTATTCCGTTCTGAGGAAATCAAGCAGACGGCCTTTCGGATCGACGGCGTGCTGGCTCCGCCGGAAGATAGCGACGCTCCCTGGATCTTCGTCGAAATCCAGTTCCAGCCCGATGACAGTCTGTACCGCCGCCTGTTCGCCGAAGTGTTCCTGTTCCTGCACCGCACGGATCCACCCAGGGCTTGGCGAGCGGTCGTGCTATACCCCGACTGGAGCATCGAGAGAGTTCCCGTCGGCTATGCCAGTCTGCTCTCGCTGCCTGAGATACGCCGGGTAGACCTCAGCGCCCTGTCCGGGCTTGTCGTGAGCGAAGCCGAAGGGCAGGATAGAAAATCCCTGGGGTGGGATATCCTGCACATCCTGATCGCTGATGACTCCCAGGCTGCGATTCAGAGGGCGCGCCGTCTCACCCGTCCCGAATATCGGGCACAATTGCCCGAGGCCATAGCTTGGTCGGAACTGCTGGATTTCGTCGAAACCGTAATGGTCTACAAATTGCCACGGAGCAGCCGTGAGGAGATACAAGCCATGCTTGGACTGACCGACATCGATCTCAAGCAAACCCGTTTTTACAAAGAAGTGCTGGCCGAAGGCCGGCAAGAAGGCCGACAAGAAGGCCGGCAAGAAGGCCGACAAGAAGGGCGACAAGAAGGGCGACAAGAAGGCCGCCAGGAAGAAGCTCTCCGGCTGTTGAAAACGCTGTTGAACCGCCGCTTCGGCGTCTTGCCCGATTGGGTGGAAGCCCGGTTCGAGGAAGCGGAGCAGACCCAGCTGGAGCAATGGGCCGTGCGCGTGCTCGACGCCGAGACTCTGGAAGCCGTATTTCAGGACAAGTGAGTCGAACTCCGCAGAGAACGTCCCTCATCATCTTGCCGGTCGCGCCGACTCCACCGCTAGTCACGTGGTTTCCCGCCGCACGCGGAGCGGAGCCGAACCCAACTCGTTTGCTTCGGCCACGCTCAGGGCCGACCGTTCCGCAAACGATTAAACATACGGCATGGCCCGTTCGGGAAAAGAATCCGCCAGCATGAGACACGGAATCGTGGCCGAGAAAATGACGAAGCAATACCTACTGATCTTGCCGCTCTCTACCCTACGGAATGGCGGAGAAGCCGGTCGCGCCGTCCGCAATCAGTGCCGAGAAAGCGAACTGCAGTGCTTTTTCCGCTGGATGCCGAGACCACGGCCGGACTCGATGACCAATCGCTGGAACGTCTCGACGCGTTCCGCATCCGCCACGCACTGATACAAGACCTGCTCGCCAGCATACTGTTTCGCGCCCGCTCGAACTCGAAGAAGAGCACAAGGGTGCCGGGCAGGACCGCGCGGCATGACCAACCCGATCGGGAACAATTGCGGGCTCTGGCGCTGACCCGGCCCACCGATCGGCAGTAGAGTCGATGAATGTCCTGGACGCGTGCCTCATTACGCCATAGGCCGGGTAGGCCTGCAGCCGGCGGCAGTTCCCACAGTCCCCTATGCGTCGGGACCCTGAGCTGGCAGCGAGCCTGCAAGCGGAAATCCGCGTCGTATACGGCGCCGATACCGAAGTCTGGCTGTTCGGGGCACGGATGGACGACTGTGTGCGAGGCGGCGATATCGATCTTTATGTCGAAGTGGCCGACGATACTGGCCTGCTGGACCGCCACTTGGCGGTGCGCCGGGCGCTTTACCGCCGGCTCGGCGAGCGCAAGGTGGACCTCCTCGTTCGTCCGCGTACCCGCGAGCCCTCACCGATGGAATTGATTGCCAGAAAGACCGGTGTTCCCCTCCAGACCATGTCGCCTTCCCCGCAAGCCCCGTAGGAGCGGCTCCGCCGCGACCCCCACAGATATCCCCGGCAACCCAACCCCCAAAAATTTTTTCGAAAGAACCCTTGCCACCCCGTTTCGGCCAGCTATGCTTAGCGTTCAAGTGTTGAACATGCGGCGAGGCGCCATGTTTTCGACTATTCCCACCGACAGACTTCCGGCTCGGCCAGTGGCTCCTTCTCCCGCTGAACCAGCCCACCGGTTCGTTCAAGAACCACGCGTCTCGCCCGGGCGATCGCCGTATCGCCGCCCCATCCAACTTCCTGCCATCCGTTTTGCGCGCGCCTGAACCACCCAATGAATCCTGACAACGTCCGCATCGCCATCATCGGGCTTGGCTACGTCGGCCTACCGCTTGCCGTGGAATTCGGCAGGCATTTCCCCACCATGGGCTTCGACCTCAAACAGGCCCGCATCGACGAGCTTCGCGCTGGCCAGGACAGCACGCTCGAAACGACGGCCGACGACCTCAAGGCCGCCAAGCACCTCGGCTACACCACCACCCCGGACGATCTGGCCGGCTGCAACGTCTATATCGTCACCGTACCGACCCCCATCGACCGCTACAAGCGCCCGGATCTCACCCCCCTGGAAAAAGCCAGCGAGACCGTAGGGCGGCTGCTCAAGCCCGGCGACCTGGTCATCTACGAATCCACCGTCTACCCCGGCTGCACTGAAGAAGTCTGCGTGCCCATCCTCGAACAGACCTCCGGTCTCGAATATCTGTCGGAAGACCGTCATTCCTGCGGGCAGGACAGCCCGGCCGGCATCCAGGCCACGGACGGTAACCTCGCATTAGCCACTCAGCCTGTCTCAACCCAAGGCTTCTTCGTCGGCTACAGCCCCGAGCGCATCAACCCCGGCGACAAGGAACACCGGCTCACCACCATCAAGAAGATCACCGCCGGTTCCACCCGGGAAGCCGCCGCCTTGGTCGATGCCCTCTACCGCCGAATCATCGAAGCCGGCACCCACCCGGCCACCAGCATCCGCGTCGCCGAAGCCGCCAAGGTCATCGAAAACACCCAGCGCGACGTGAACATCGCCCTGATCAACGAACTCGCCATGCTGTTTCAAAAGCTCGGCATCGACACCAGCGAAGTGCTTGCCGCCGCCGGCAGCAAATGGAACTTCCTGCCGTTCCGCCCCGGCTTGGTGGGCGGACACTGCATCGGTGTCGACCCCTATTACTTGACCCACAAGGCGCAGGAAATCGGCTACCACCCGGAAATGATCCTCGCCGGCCGCCGTATCAACGACCAGATGGGGCAATACGTCGCCGGCCAGGTCGCCAAGCTCATGATGCAGCGCCAGATCCCGGTCAGCGGCTCGAAGATACTCATCCTCGGCCTTACCTTTAAGGAAAACTGCCCGGACCTGCGCAATACGCGCGTCGTCGACATCATCGACGAACTGCAAAGCTATGGCGCTGAAGTCGAGGTACACGATCCCTGGATTGACCGGGACGAAGCGCGGCATGAATACAGCATCGACGTCCTCGATCAGCCTGATGCCGGCCGGTACGACGCCATCGTCCTCGCCGTCGCCCATGACGAGTTCCGCCAAAAAGGCGTTAGCGCCATCCGCGGGCATGGCCGTCCCGGTGCCGTGCTCTACGACGTTAAGCACCTGTTTCCGGTACATCTGGTCGATGGGCGGCTGTGAATACCGATTCCTTATCCCTAATTGTCGAGCCCCAATTTGTTAAGGGGTTCAACGATGTTTGCTGATGTTCACACTGCTGGCCCGACATGAATATGCCTCAAGCCATGAAAGCCGTTATTCTTGCGGGTGGATTCGGAACTCGTATCAGCGAAGAATCGCATCTCAGGCCCAAGCCGATGATCGAGATAGGTGGGCGACCTGTTTTGTGGCATATCATGAAGATTTATTCCAGCTTTGGAATTAATGATTTCATAATATGTCTTGGCTACAAGGGATATGTCATCAAGGAATATTTTGCAAATTATTTTTTGCACATGTCGGATGTTACTTTTGACATGGCCAGAAATCAGATGGAAGTTCATCAACGATACGTGGAGCCATGGCGTGTCACGTTGGTCGATACCGGACCGGACACAATGACTGGAGGGCGCCTGAAGCGAGTCCGTTCCTATGTCGGTGATGACACATTCTGTTTTACCTACGGCGACGGTGTCAGCGATGTACCCATAGATAAGTTGATAGCTTTTCATCGCAGCCATGGGCGCCCAGCCACAATCACAGCAATCCAGCCACCCGGCCGCTACGGAGCGCTTAATCTCAAAGCGAACCAGGTGCTTAATTTTCAGGAAAAGCCTGACGGCGACGGCGCATGGATTAACGGAGGATATTTCGTACTGGAGCCATCCGTATTCGATGCGATTGAAGGCGATTCGACGAGCTGGGAGGACGGTCCGCTCCAGCGTATGGCGGGAAAAGGCGACTTGATGGCCTTCGAACACGGAGGGTTCTGGCAACCCATGGACACGCTCCGCGACAAGAATTATCTGGAAGAATTGTGGGCTGGCGGTCAAGCGCCTTGGAAGGTATGGAAGTGAGTTCGGCTTTCTGGACCGGAAAGCGGGTTTTTCTCACCGGGCACACGGGCTTCAAAGGCAGTTGGCTTTCGCTTTGGCTGCAGCAGCTTGGTGCGGATGTAACGGGATACGCATTGGCTCCGTCCACCAGCCCCAACTTATTCGAATTGGCGCAGGTAGGGGAAAGTATGGTCAGCCACATTGCAGATATAGGAGATTCTTCCAAATTGGCCAGCGCCTTGCAGAATGCCCGGCCGGAGATTGTTTTTCACTTGGCAGCCCAGCCGCTGGTGAGAGAAAGCTACCGGAATCCGCTGGGTACGTTCTCCACCAATGTGATGGGCACGGCGAACGTCCTTGAGGCAATGCGAGAGTCCACAAGCATTCGAGTTGCAGTGATGGTCACGACCGACAAGGTCTATCGAAACAACGAGTGGTCCTGGCCCTATCGCGAAGACGATGCCCTTGGAGGTCATGACCCCTATAGCGCAAGCAAGGCTGCGAGCGAAGTCGTTATTACCAGTTACAGGGATGCTTTTCTGGCAGCCCATGGAATCGCGGTCGCCTCGGCCCGCGCCGGCAACGTCATTGGAGGCGGAGATTGGTCTGAAGACCGCCTCATTCCGGATGCCGTGCGGGCTTGGAGCGCCAAGCAGACGCTGTCTGTCCGGCGTCCCGATGCAATACGTCCCTGGCAGCACGTCCTGGAGCCGTTGTCGGCCTATCTGTGTTTGGCGGAGCGGCTTTGGAATGAGCCCAAATTAGCCGGGGCATATAATTTCGGTCCCCAGACCCATGAGGCCGCGACCGTGCGGGAAGTGATAGCCCATGCACGCGCGGCATACGGGGCAGGGGAGGTCGTATGGGGTGACGGGACGGAAGGACCGCACGAAGCCAGTTGGCTGGCTCTGGAAATTTCCAAGGCGAGGAAGCTGCTCAGCGTCGAGCCGCGTTGGAATCTGGCGCAGGCAGTCTCCCGCACCTTGCATTGGTACCGTCGCCAAAGCGAAGGCGAGGCGGCCCGCCGGCTTTGCGAAGACGATCTTGCCGCCTATACCGCCGCCTAAAACCAGCCTCATACCGGTATGATGACTCGCTTCGCACGCCTCGACACCCCACTTGCCGGCCTTGCGTTGATCCAGCGCCAGCCCATCGGTGACCACCGCGGGTATCTGGAGCGCTTGTTTTGCCGGGACGAATTGGACGAACTGCTGCAAGGCCGCTCGATCGTCCAAATCAACCATACCTATACAGCAAAGGCCGGTACCGTTCGAGGCATGCATTTTCAACATCCGCCTCATGCCGAGATGAAGGTGGTTACCTGTCTGCGCGGCGAGGTTTTCGATGTCGCCGTCGATTTGCGCCAGGGCTCGCCGACCATGCTGCATTGGCACGCGGAACATCTAAGCGCTGACAACCACCGCTCGCTCCTGATTCCGGAAGGTTTCGCCCATGGCTTTCAAACCCTCACTGACGATTGCGAGCTGATCTATTTGCATACGGCAGCCTACCAGCCTCAGGCAGAAGTCGGGCTGAACCCCCTGGATGAGCGCTTGGACATCATCTGGCCGCTGCCCTTTACCGAGATGTCTGACCGCGATCGTGGCCATGCGCTGATCTCCGACGAGTTTGCGGGGCTGGCATCATGAATTGCCGCCACTGCCACGCTCCGCTGGACCATGTTTTTCTCGATCTGGGTTTCGCCCCGCCTTCCAACGCCTATCTGGATGCTGCAGGTCTTAAAGCCCCGGAACTGTATTTCCCTCTGAAGCTGTACGTCTGTGAGCACTGCTGGCTGGTGCAGACCGAGGATTACGCCAAGGCCGACGCCCTGTTCAGTCCCGACTACGCCTACTTCTCCTCCGTATCGCAGAGCTGGCAGGACCACGCGGCGCGCTACGTGGATACGATTAGCAGGCGGTTGGAGCTTGGTCCGTCCAGTTTCGTGATTGAAGTCGCCTCCAACGACGGCTACCTGCTGAAAAATTTCGTCGCCGCCGGCATCCCCTGCCTGGGTATCGAACCCACAGCCAGCACGGCGGCGGTAGCCGAAGCGCTGGGCATTCCGGTGTTGCGAGAATTCTTCGGGAAAAAACTAGGAGATCGGCTCGTTGCGGAAGGCCGACAAGCCGACCTGATTCTGGGCAACAACGTCTACGCCCACGTGCCCGACATCAACGACTTCACCGCAGGGCTCAAGGCCGCGCTCAAGCCGGGAGGCACCATCACCCTGGAGTTTCCCCATCTTATGCGGCTGATCGAACACCGCCAGTTCGACACCGTCTACCATGAACATTTCTCCTACCTGTCGCTATATACGGTAAGTCGTATCTTCGCCGCAGCGGGTCTGCGCGTTTGGGATGTGGAGGAACTGGATACCCACGGCGGCAGCCTCAGGGTCTACGGCTGCCACGCTGCCGACTCCCGTCGTGACAGCGAAACGGTTGCGGCCCTGATTGCCGAAGAAGAGCGGCGGGGATTGCGCCAACGTGTGACGTATGCTGGATTCCAAGCCCAAGCCGACCGGGTCAAGGATGATTTACTGGGGTTTCTCATCGAGCAGAAGCGCACGGGAAAGCGGGTCGCTGCCTACGGCGCCGCCGCCAAGGGCAACACCTTGCTGAACTATGCCGGCGTCAAACCTGATCTGCTGCCCTGCGTTTGCGACGCCGCACCGTCCAAACAAGGCAAATTCTTGCCCGGCTCGCATATTCCTATTTTGCCGCCGTCGGTCTTGGCCGAGCTCAAGCCGGAGTGGGTGCTGATCCTGCCTTGGAACATCGCCGACGAGGTGATGGCGCAGCAATCCCTCATTCAGCAATGGGGCGGGCGTTTTGTCACCGCTGTACCTGAATTGAGATATCCGGGGTGAAGCGGCATGACCGCGCATGACGGGTCCTACAAGCACATATTCTCCCACGCCCAAATCGTGGAAGACCTTCTGCGCGGGTTCGTGCATGAAGACTGGGTGGCCCAGATCGACTACGGCAGCCTGGAGAAGGTGGGTGGTAGCTACGTCACCGACGACCTGCGTGAGCGGGAAGACGACATCATTTGGCGGGTGAGGTTCAAGGGTGAATGGCTGTATGTCTACCTGCTCATCGAATTCCAAAGCCGCAGCGATCCCTGGATGGCGCTGCGCATCCTGGTGTATACGGGATTGCTGTATCAAGACCTAGTGAAAAGCGGCCAGATTGCCGCGCCGAAAAAGCTGCCCCCGATTTTTCCCGTCGTGGTTTACAACGGCGAAAGCCCCTGGCGGGCCGCCTGCGAAGTGGCTGAATTGATCGAGCCGGCAGGACTCAGCGCCTGGCGACCCAGTCAGCGCTACTTCCTGCTGGACGAAGGGCGGGTGAGCGAACCCGAATTAGCAGAAGCGGACAACTCGCTGGCCGACATCATCCGGCTGGAATCCAGCCCGGAACCCGAAGCCATGCGGCACATCATCGGCCGGCTGACCCAACGGCTGAGGGAACCCCGTTATGATAGCCTCCGGCGGGCCTTGGTCGTCTGGATCAACCGGGTGGTACTCAAACGGCTCGTGCCCGGTGAAAGCATCCCCGAAGCAACCGAACTACAGGAGATCGATACCATGCTAGCCGAACGCGTTGTCGAATGGACGGAAAAGTGGAAGCGGGAAGGCCTTGAGCAAGGACGTCAGGAAGGAATTCACCAAGGCCGAAGCCAAGGCGAAATCGCGCTGTTGCGCCGGCAACTGACCCGCCGCTTCGGCCCCCTGCCGGCATGGGCAGAGGCCCGTTTGGTGCAGGCCAGCACCGAACAGTGCGAAACCTGGGCGGATCGCCTCCTGGAAGCCGATAGTCTGGAAGCCGTACTGGGATCGCCCGAATGAATCAATTTGCGAGTTGAAATGTCGCGGATCCATTACGCCACACCTTCTGAAGACGCCATCCGCAAGGGATGCGGGGAGTTTAGGTATGAATCCGCTTTGGATATCGAAGCGACGTCTGCCGTTCCGGAGTCTCGAGGATTGTCGTGAAAATACTGGTTACGGGAGCGACCGGCTTTTTAGGGCAACATGTGGTGCCTGCCCTCATGGCGCGAGGTCACGAAATCATTGCCACCGCGCGTTCATTAGAGCCTGTCAAGGTATTTCCATGGTCTAACGCCGTTCATTTCTACTCCCATGATATCCATGCAGATCCGGTGACCATGCCGGAATGCTTCGGCGAAGTCGAAGCCTTGGTTCATCTGGCTTGGCAAGGTCTGCCCAATTACAAGGCCCCATTTCACTACGAAACCAACCTGCCGGCCGATTACCGTTTTCTTAAGTCCATCGTTGAACGGGGGGTTAAACATCTGCTAGTGACGGGAACCTGTTTCGAATACGGAACTCAAAATGGCTGCCTGTCTGAGGAAATGCCAACCGATCCGGCCAATCCTTATGCCCTGGCTAAGGATACGTTAAGAAAATTTCTGCAAATGCTCCAAAGTCAAATGCCGTTCATTTTGCAATGGGTACGGTTATTCTATCTCTACGGACCGGGCCAGAACCCCAACAGCCTGTTGTCTCAGCTAGATAAAGCCATCGATCGAGGGGATGCCTTGTTCAACATGTCGGGCGGTGAGCAGCTGCGTGACTACCTGCCCATAGAGGAAGTAGCCAGGGTGCTGGCGATAATGCTTGAGCATCCGGAGTTGGCGGGCATCATCAACTGCTGCAGCGGAATCCCGATCTCGGTGCGCAGCTTGGTGGAAGCCAGGCTGGCCGAGCGGGGCTCGGACATGGCTTTGAACCTCGGTCATTATCCTTACCCGGATTACGAGCCCATGGCCTTTTGGGGAAGCCGGAACAAACTTTACAGGGCTTTGCGAACAGCATGAACGCGTTCAACACGATATACCAGGCGGAACGTTTACCGGTGTTGCAAAATCGGATGTTTGCCAGCGAATCGGAGGCTAGGGCGTGCGCAAGGGGCGATATGCGGTTAGTTCAGGATCAAACAACCGGTATCATTTCCAACCAAGCGTTCGATCAGAGTCTGATGCGTTATGACGCCGATTACCAGAACGAGCAGGCGGTCAGTGGGGTTTTTCAGCAGCATCTTGAGGATGTCTCTGAAATTATATGGAAACACTTTTGTGGAAAATCGCTGATCGAAGTGGGCTGTGGCAAAGCTCATTTTTTGGAGCGGCTTCAAAAGCTTGGATTTGATATTACAGGAATGGACCCGGCGTACGAGGGCTCAAACCCATCAATACTAAAAAGATATTTTACCTCGGAGGTCGGGCTACGGGCGGACGGCCTGGTGCTGAGGCATGTTTTGGAGCATGTCCCACACCCCTTGGATTTCTTAAACAACCTTCGAGAAGCGAATGGAGGGGGGGTAATATACATCGAAGTGCCATGCTTTGATTGGATTGGTAGCCACCGGAGTTGGTTTGATATTTTTTATGAGCACGTCAATTATTTTAGGCTTGCTGATTTTCATAGAATGTTCGAAAAGGTACGCGAGTCTGGTTATATATTCCACGGACAATATCTATATGTCGTCGCTGAGTTGGCGTCACTTAGACAACCAGTGCGTGATGACGGGGATGTCGCGGCCTTGCCAAACGACTTCCTCGATACTATCAGTTTGTACGCGAACCGCTTGAAGCAACGAAACGCCAACCCTCGTTCGGCCTCCGTCATTTGGGGAGGCGCCTCGAAAGGCGTGATTTTTTCGCTGCTGATGGACCGGGCTGGCGCTAAGGTTGACATGGTTATTGACATCAATCCCGGGAAACAGGGTAAATTCCTTGCGGCGACGGGGCTACGAGTGTTTTCTCCCGCAGAGGCCGTGTCCGCCCTGCCCGACGGAGCAGACATCTTTGTGATGAATAGCAATTACTTGGATGAAATCCGGAAATCGACAGAAAATCGATTCAACTATTTATTGGTGGAACATGACTGTATTTGAGGAAGAAGTTAGAAACAGGGTGGAGAGCAACGTGGAAAATAATGGCTTGTTGGGAGCGACTCAGGTCTTCCTGTTAGAGTCAATCAAAGCGCAATATTCCTACAATTTCTTTTGGCTTGGCCGTCCCATCATCCAATATCCCCAAGATGTCGTGGCGATGTGGGAACTCATCTGGCAGATCAAGCCCGACCTCATCATCGAGACCGGCATTGCCCATGGCGGATCGCTGATCATGAGCGCTTCCATGCTGGCCCTCTTGGACTATTGCGATGCGGTCCAGGCGGGCAAATCGCTCGACCCGCAAGCCACCCGACGCCAGGTGCTGGGTATCGATATCGACATTCGCGCCCACAACCGCTCCGCCATCGAAGCGCATCCGATGTCACACCGCATCGACATGATCCAGGGGTCTTCCATCGCTCCGGAGATCATCGCTCAGGTGCATGAATATACCCGAGGCTATGAGAGGATATTAATTTGCCTGGATTCCAACCATACCCATGAACACGTCCTGGCTGAACTGGAAGCCTATGCGCCATTGACCAGCCAGAACAGCTATTGCGTCGTGTTCGATACCATCGTCGAAGACATGCCCAAGGAAATGTTCCCCGACCGCCCTTGGGGCCCCGGCAACAACCCTAAGACTGCTGTGCATGAATACCTTCGCCGGCTCGCAGAAGAGGGCTGCATTGCAGCCGACGGCGCACCGCTACACCTCGAGATCGATCACACGATTGATCACAAGCTGCTCATCACCGTGGCGCCGGATGGTTATCTGAAGCGAGTGAAATAAGGACGAAGCCATGCCGACCATCAGTATGTTTTATGGAATTCTTGTGTCGATGTATGTACTTGATACCCAGAAACATCATTTGCCGCATATTCATGTGCGATATGCAGCGTTTAAGACGGTCATTGAGATTCCATCCGGAGAGGTGCTTGAGGGCTCAATTCCGGCAAAACAGATGAAACTCGTTCAAGCCTGGATAGTTCTTCACGCCGATGAATTGATGGCGGACTGGGAATTGGCCGCGCATGGCGAAGCCCCCTACAAAATAGATCCTTTGCGTTGAGAAGAGGGGAGAATACATGACTCCGGATGTTGTAGCCGTAACTGCACGCAAAGATTTCGAACTCATCGTAGAATTTGCCGACGGTCAAATCAAAAGATTTTCGATGGTTCACTATCTCGATTACCCAGCCTTTCAGCCGCTGAAAAAGGATAATTTGTTCATGTCGGCTCATGTCGAAAATGGGACCGTCGCGTGGCGGGAGGATATCGATATCTCTCCGGATACGCTTTATCTTGCTGGACAATCGTGACATGTTAGAAATGGCAACACTCTTTCTGGATCAATGTACGGGAAGACATACAGGGGATTGATACATGAGTAACGAAAAAATTACTAAGCTGCTAGTGGGCTTGCTGGGGAAACAAGCAGCCTACAGATTAGGGCGCGCGCTTTATCAGCAAGCGCGTGGTGATATTGCAAATGGCATAGCCACTAATGGCGAATTAATGGTCCAAAGGTGTGTGTTGAATGCATGGAGAAAATCATTAATATCTGACAGCAAATTAGTCGTATTTGACGTAGGGGCAAATATTGGCGACTGGTCTTACGAGTTTATACAAAATTTCTTAAAATCGCATGATCTCAAATCATTGGATCTCTTTCTGTTCGAGCCTGCTCCAGGCTCTTTCGAAACTTTAAGAAAGCGATTGAGTAAGTTTGATGGTATTCTGAATTTTGAACAGTTAGTGCTTTCTTCAGATGATGGAGTTGATCAATTTTATATAAACCGCAATAAATATAATGCGGGTACGAACTCATTATATCAACAAGATTTTGAAGTGTCTCCTGTCAGCGTGACAAAAAGCACAGCCAGTAAATTTTGCGAAAAAAATGACATCGAGAAAATACATCTATTTAAATGTGATACCGAAGGTCACGACATGGAAGTAATTCGAGGCGCATTGTCGTTGCTTGATGAAGAGAAAATTGCCGTTCTTCAGTTTGAGTACAATCATCGATGGATTTATGCAAGAAATTTTCTGCGTGATGCGTTTATTTTCGCTGAAAAACGACCTTATAAAATTGCTAAGCTTCAAAGCGATCATCTCCTGATATTTACTGAATGGCACTTTGAGCTTGAAAAATTCTTCGAGGGAAATTATGCACTCATCCATACGGATACATTAGGGTGGTTTCCGAGCCAGAAGGCTTCGTTTGACCGTTTCAATACTTTGCGTGTAGGTATTGAATGAACATGCTCACCATTCGTTGGTAATGTTTACACCGAAGGTTTCTTTCTTCACGTTACGGAGAGAATTGAATAGAAGTTGCTGGTCACGGTGGCGCCGGATGGATACTCGCGGCGGGTGGCCTGATGCCAACGCACAGATCAAACTACCATTATGTCCCTAAAAAAAAACGTTGTCGCCAACTATCTCGGTCAGGGCTGGCGGGCCTTGATGGGTTTGGCGTTTATTCCGCTATATATCCAATACCTCGGGGTTGAGGCCTATGGGCTGATCGGCATTTTCGCCATTCTGCAAGCTTGGCTAGCGCTGCTTGATATGGGGATGCGGCCAGCGTTGGGGCGAGATATGGCCCGGTTCACTGGCGGTGCACACGATCCCCAGGCTATCCGCGACCTGCTGCGGAGTGTTGAGGTTATTGGGATCACCATCGCAGGAGCCGTTGCACTCGGCATTTGGGCTGCTTCGGGCTGGTTGGCTTCCGACTGGTTGGCGGCGAAAAATCTACCGGCCGAGGCGGTAGCTCGCGCATTTACCGTGATGGGCGCGGTCACCGCCCTTTCGTTTATCGAGAGTATCTATGGGAGTAGTATCGGGGGTTTGCAGCGTCAGGTACAGCAAAACGTTATTACTAGCGTGATGGCTACGGCGCGCGGCTTTGGCACAGTCGGCGTGCTCGTCTGGGTATCCCCAACCATCGAGGCTTTTTTTATCTGGCAGGGTCTGATTTCGCTGATCACAGTCGCTTTGTTTGCGGGCGCCGTATACGGAGCGCTGCCACCCGGCCACAGGTCCGCTCGCTTCTCAATTTCAGCGCTGATGGGTATCTGGCGTTTCGCAGCGGGAACGACGGCGATCACGTTGCTAGCGTTGCTGCTGACCCAAACTGACAAAATTCTGCTGTCGCGCCTGCTGAGCTTGGAATCTTTTGCGTATTACAGCTTAGCAGGGATAGCGGCTAATGCGCTGTATATGTTAGTGGGGCCGGTCGCCGCAGCGTTTTTTCCACGCTTTACCGAACTGGTAACACGCGGCGACGACCTTGCCTTGCGGGCGGTTTACCACCACGGCGCGCAATTAGTCACGGTGCTGATGGGTACGGCAGCGACGGTGCTGATGGTGTTTGGTGACCGTGTGTTGACGCTGTGGACTGCGGACCCGGCACTGGCCCACCGGGTGGCGCCGCTCATGGCGGTGCTGGCGCTGGGAACCCTGTTCAACGGGCTGATGTGGATGCCCTATCAGATGCAACTCGCCCATGGCTGGACCACTCTGACGGTAAAAATTAACATCGTGGCAGTCGGAATCCTTATACCCGCCATTTTATCGGTAGTTCCCCAATACGGTGCGATTGGGGCAGCGTGGGTATGGGTAACGCTGAATGCGGGGTATCTGGTGTTTGGCGTTCATTTCATACATCGTAGATTATTACCCAGAGAAAAATGGCGCTGGTACAGTCAGGACATCTTCATTCCCCTGGCAGCCGCAACGGTCACGGTGGGGTTCTGCCGCTGGGCCACGCCTCATCAGACCCTAGGTAGGCTCGGTGAATTCGGCGTGTTATTGATAAGTTTGAGTTGCGTGCTGTTGGCGGCGGCTCTAGCTGCTCCATGCGTGCGTACCCAACTCGCCAGGTATGTGCCTGGCCAATTTAAATCAAGGTTTAACGCGGCGAAAATGGTATGATTATGTTAACGCTCCAAGATCCGGCTACAATCACCTCAAAAGTCAGTATTGGTATGCCAGTATACAACGGCGAAAAATTTATCCGCGAGGCACTGGAATCCTTGCTCACGCAAACCTTTACCGACTTTGAGCTAATCATCTCCGACAATGCCTCTACTGATGGTACCGAAGCCATTTGCCATGAATATGCCGCCCGTGATCCGCGTATTAGGTATATCCGACAAAGTGAAAATAGAGGGGCAACGGCTAACTTTCAGTTTGTGCTGGATGAGGCAGTGGGAGAGTATTTCATGTGGGCGGCGGCGGATGATAGGAGAAATCCTGAGTTTCTAAGACTGGCTCTGAGCGTATTCGA
Organism: Methylococcus mesophilus; assembly: GCF_026247885.1. NCBI lineage: Bacteria > Pseudomonadati > Pseudomonadota > Gammaproteobacteria > Methylococcales > Methylococcaceae > Methylococcus > Methylococcus mesophilus. The sequence continues at coordinate 3,945,259 of NZ_CP110921.1, forward strand.
GGATGATGATGATTGCGGCCTGGTTTTCTGCGATTATCATTCTATGGATCTAAAAACCAAGCGTTCGGTAAGGCATCATGTTGGCATGTATAATTCGAAAAATCCAGGAAAGAATTATCTAATAAGGCTTTTGGCGCCCTGTGCAAATATAATTTATGGTCTCCATAAAACTTCAATATTAAAAAAAATGCCAATTGAGAGCTATGATTTCTTTGATGTGCATTTAACGCATGCGTATGCTATTAATTCAGTGGTTAAAATCATACCAAATGCATTGTTTATAGCGGGATCATGGGGGGTTCGTATACCTTATAGCCTAACTGGGCATAGGATCGATCCCAGAACGTTCTTTAAGGAAGAACGGTTAATGCTTTTTAAGCATCTAAGCTTTTTTTCAGCATTGTTTTTATATGTATTACTAAGATATATGTATATCAAGTCCATGTATCACCTTAGACGGAGCGAGAATCTAAAGATTTGTTCATGAAAACATCACGGTCAATATCGAGGCATCAATGGAAACGACAATGCGGAAACCGCTGCCGATTAGTTGTCTAACGCCTGCTTTAGCAGGTTAGTGTGTGGTTATAAAAACACGAGACTGGTTAACATGATGATGACAAAGTTTATCCGCTTCGCCATTGAGCCATTCCCCGCTGTTGCGCTATTTCTGCGCAATGTCCGCGATCTGCTTGATCAATGCGATCAGCCCAAAATGACGCTATGGGGATTCACTCTGGCTGGCCATGAGGGAATGGCCGCTGGGACGTTCGAGCCACAAGAAACCGAGCTTGTACGCGACCTGTTGCTAGAAGTGGATGTGCTGGTCAACGTGGGTGCAAATGTCGGGTACTATTGCTGCCACGCGCTAAGTCTTGGCAAGCCCGTTGTTGCCATAGAGCCTATTGTTCGTAACCTGAATTATCTGCTGAAAAATATTCACAACAATGGCTGGGCGACCCAGGCTCAGGTGTTCCCCGTGGCGCTAGGGCGCGATACCAATATTCTCGAAATGTGGGGTGGTAAGACCGGTGCATCGCTGGTCGAGGGTTGGGCTTCGATGCCACAGAGCTATAAAACAGTAGTTCCGGTATTGAACCTGGATCGGGTGGTTGGAAATATGCTGCAAGGCAAGCGTGCCTTGATTCTGGTGGATATAGAAGGCGCGGAACTGATGATGCTTCAAGGTGCGAATGAAACCCTCGCGCAGGATCCTCGCCCCATTTGGATGGTCGAAATCATGACTACTCAAAGCCAGCCCGAGGGAGTTCCAGTGAACCCAAATTTTGCGCAAACCTTTGAGATCTTTTTTAGTCGTGGTTACCGTGCATATACGGCGGATAAGCGGCAGGAAGAGTTGACAAGGGAGGTGGTAGCTCGGATTGCTGAGGGCAAAGAGAGTTTTAGTACGTATAACTTTTTGTTCAGGTAGCCAAGAAGAACAGATGGATGTTAGGCAAGCAGTTAATAATCACTATCTAAATATTGATTCCTCTGTTTCTGATGTTTCTGATGTTTCTGATCAGACGCAGCCTAGCTGTATGAATAAAGTACATTCATTTCTCTTTATTACCTACAATCGTTCTGAATTGTTAACTAAGTCGTTCACCTCCCTGCGCGAAGCGGTTTTAGCGCTAGGATTGCCGGTCGAATTCGTTGTGTCTGACGATGCTAGTAGTTTAGAGCATCAGGTCGTTATTAACAGCCTAGGATTTGACGTCTTATCGATATCAGATATTAATCGCGGTCTTGGCGCGAATCAAAATCGTGGTATTGCGAGCTGCAAGGGGGGGTTTATATTCCAGATTCAAGATGATTGGATTTTCGTTGGACAACCTTCTGACCTAACCGATGCCGTTCAGGTTATGGAATCTGACCCTGAGGTCGGGATCGTTCAACTCACTGATGTTTCATCTGATCTACCTTCTGAGCGGCGGATCACTCGAGGGGGAGTAATGTACGATGTCTTCAGAAATGACCAACTGCCGTGGGATCGTGATTGTGGCTTGCGCCCCTATTCTGACCATCCCCATGTGAAAAGGATTTCCTTCGTTAAGGAAATTGGCTCTTACCTAGAAGGTGTGGCAATGGGGGTAATGGAAAACGACTACAAGCGACGTATCGCAACCCAAAAGCGTTGGCGTGTTGCACAGATGACTTCCAAGAGAATTTTTATTGATTACGAGGCTGAACACAGCTTAAATCCAGGTGGGAAAAGGCATGAGTTAGTTGTACTGCTTCACAAGATCCCATTTGTAGGAAAATGGATTGAATGGTTCATTCGGCAAATTTGGCGAAGAGTGGATCATCTTGCGGCGGTAGTTATAGCTCGTTTGTCAGCCTAATTAGAGTTCGATATAGATAAGTCGATAGTCTTAAACTAATATATTTTACTTGCTTAGATATATAAGAGAATATATGCGTATTAGCCAAACAACTCGCAAGTGTTTTATTCGCGAGTATACGTGGAGGCGCCGATTTCAACATGTTTTTTTTGAGTTTGGAAGTGTACATCAATCGCATTGAATATTTTATAATTAATGTTGAACACCGCGAGTCATACGGCGGATCAAGTGTTGAATCTATTCCGGATCATCAGGCTTACAAATACACTGAGAACGGCAAGCTACCCACTTGGAGCTATGCGTAACCCAGATGCAAAAGCTGTGCGGGATGGGATTCATCAGCCTAAAGCTTACACGCAAGATATTGCAACCATCTGAAGGTAAAAGTTATAGCCCCTGCAATGGGATACGGTCAACCCAGAAAAGAAATCAAAGAGTATAAAATATAAAGTTACCAAGTTAGGATTTACGTCAACCTTTGAAAAAGTCATAAGCCAAATAATGGCGACTACCGGATGCGCTATTACGGAATAGCTTAGAGGCAAGTTGGTATCATGTTATTTGCTTGGACATCCAAAACCTCGCATAAAAGGGTTATAGGTTAGGTATGAAGCTGCTTTATCATGGCCCGCTTTGGCAGGGCTCTACATCTCTTCAACGGGCACAAGCTTTTCAGGAACTCTCCGATATACAAGTCATTGCTAATGATGATGGGCATCGCGTGGGCAAAAGTGCAAATATCATTCATCGGATACGATGGAAATTGAGATGGCCAGTCGATGTTAACCATGAGAATGAATCTCTCTTTGTCGCCGTTGAGCAACACAGGCCAGATATCATATTCGTTGACAGCAGTAAGGTGATTCGGAGGTGTACACTACGAAATATCCGGGCTTTGTGTGAAGCGCGATTGGTCTATTACACACCCGATGATATTATGGCTCGTCATCATTTCAGTTACCCACTACGACAGACTTTCCCTGACTGGGATGTGTTTTTTACTACTAAGACGTTCAACGTTCCTGAGCTAAAAGCCGCTAAAGTAAACAATCCGATCTTGGTGGGAAAATCATTTGACCCGATGCTACACAATCCGATGTTGTCTATAGACGTTGGAGAAGAATTTGAGGCATTCGACATCGTCTTTATTGGGGCATACGAAAAAGACCGCTGCCAAAGTATTAATCGGCTGGCGGAGGCCGGCTTAAGAATAGTGCTTTACGGTTCAGGTAAAGGTAGATGGTCTGGGAAATCAATGCATCCTAGCATCACACTACGTCCTAGTGTTTTCGCCGAGGAGTATCGCCGCTGCTGGCATCATGGAAAGGTGGCGCTTTGCTTCTTACGGAAAATAAACCGTGACCGCATTACGCAGCGCACTATGGAAATTGCAGCCATGGCACGCCCGATGTTGGCAGAGAAGACTGATGAGCATGACGATCATTTCGTTGATGGCAAAGAATATATCGGCTTTCGAGATGATGATGATTTGGTTACACAGGCTCGATGGTTGCTTCAGCATGATGAGGAACGAACAAAAATTGGCCACGCCGGAAGGCTGCGCTGTTTGAATTCCAATTATTCCTCACTAGATCGCGCACGTTGGATGCTGCGCAAGATACTTGAGAAATGAAGCATATAGGGAATATATAGAATTCGGGAAAGTCGTACATCAGTGAGGGAGAGTCGGTCAAATAGAAGCCTGAAACTCGCCACAAAAGTCCGACCAAAATTTTAATTATTATTGATCGATACTAAGCGTCTGCTTGGCGTAACGACTAGCGGCATACAGGTAGTTATTATAATAAATTACATCACTTTGATGCGCGAAATTCTTTCAGGATACATAACCGGCGACTCGTTCCGTCGGACCGATATTGATGGACTGCGTGCGATTGCGGTGATATCGGTGCTTTTCTATCACTCAGGAGTTCCGGCTTTTTCCGGGGGATATGTTGGAGTAGACGTATTTTTCGTGATTTCTGGGTTTCTTATTACTCGTATCATCGACACGGAAATTAGGGAGAAGCGCTTTTCACTGAGCATCTTCTACGAGCGCCGAATTCGGCGGATTGCACCAGCTCTATTTTGCATGACGTTGTGTTCGCTATTAGTTGGCTTTGCCGAATTATTCCATCTGGAGTTTGAGTTTCTTGGAAAGAGTGCGATTGCATCGTCTCTTTTTTACTCGAACATATTTATGCGGAGGACTGTTGGGTATTTCATGCCTAGCGCAGAGACTATGCCGCTTATGCATACATGGTCGTTGGCTGTCGAAGAGCAGTACTATATATTGTTTCCCATAGTTTTTATGGCAACGGCTGTGTGGTTCGCTCATAGGAAGTTTGTATTCCTGTCCATTATTTTTCTCACATCGTTAGCAGCCAGCGCGTTTGCTATTGGGATTTCTCGTCACGCGGTCTTTTACCTTACTCCTTTCCGAATCTGGGAGCTGCTGACGGGTAGCCTACTTGCAGTCGGGTGTATCCACCCTTTGCCCCAGCGGCGGGCGCTGGAGGCGCTGGCGTTGATTGGGATCGCCCTAATTCTAGGTCCTGTCTTTCTATACGATCACCGGACAACCTTCCCTGGACTTGCGGCGTTGCCACCCTGCCTCGGAACGGCTCTACTGATCTATGCCGGAGGGAGGGGTTCGACAATAGTCAACCGCCTGCTGTCGGCGCGAGTTCTCGTATTTGTCGGGCTCATTTCCTATTCGCTCTATCTCTGGCACTGGCCGGTTATCGTGTTCGTGCGGCGCGTTCTTGGGCCAGTAGAGAGTTCTTGGATGCGGAGTGCGCTTGCTATCATCTTTTCGTTTCTGTTTGCTATGCTTTCCTGGCGGTACGTGGAGCAGCCCTTCCGGAGATCTGATTGGATCGGACGGCGCACTATTTTTGGGGGCTTTTTCGTCGGGCTGGCGGTCATCTGTATCTTCTCTGCGGTAATCATCAAACTGAATGGGTTTCCTGATCGTTTTAGCTCTGATATAAGAGCTCTCGCCGAACCCGAGCCAGTTAAGTGGATGCAGACATATTGCCGTTATGATACCGATGGGCTCTGCTATCTCGGCTCGGAAAATACGACGGCGCCTATTATTTTTGTGTGGGGAGATTCACACGCTCATACTATGTTGCCGGCTATCGAGCATGTGGCACGTTTGCGAGGGCGGAGACTGATTGTGGCGTCCGGTGTCGGCTGTACTCCTTTGCTTGGCGTTAAACGTGTCGATGAGATCACCGATATTTGTACCGCACGAGCGGAAAAGGCACTTTTATGGATACTCTCTCATAAGAAGCAGATAGATAATGTGGTGCTCGTTGGTCGATGGGGACTCTATGAGACCGGATATTTCAACGAGTCTGGCCTTTCATTTCGTATCGCCGATTCGTACGCAGATGCCGGCAGGACAGAAGAAGCCGTAACGAATGCGATAATTATTCAGCGGGCAATGCGGCGTACCATTTCGGCGATATCGATCGATGGCGGTCTTCCCTTGATTTTGATTGGTCTTGTTCCGGAAATCGGCTGGGAAGTCCCCTCTACAGCTGCCGCGTCGCGCCAGTGGGGATGGGAAATGCCTCCGACACCTAATCTTAGGGATGTGCGGATACGAAATACACATACTCTAGCAGTTATTGAAGATATGTCTTCTTCCGTCGATCTCAAGCTGCTCTCCGTCGCCGACGTGATTTGCAAGCCAGATTGTCCGGTTGTCAAGCATAATCGAGCTCTCTATTCAGATGACAACCATATGACCCCTTATGCCGTTGTTACACTTCTTCAACACGAAATTGAAGCGATTCTGCGATGAAGCTTCGCTATCCTACGTTTTTTGGATAGAAGACAGCCGCTATTCCGTGAGTCCGCAATCTGTTCACGTCCTCATGGCCTATCAATTTGACGTAGACTTTCGAGCTTAGAATTTTTTTCGAAACAAAATGCGCTACTTGTAAACTTACTATCAATGGATAATTCGGGACAATGAAAATACACCGTATTGCTGTTGTTGTCTCTCATCCAATTCAGCATTTTTGTCCACAGTATTCCAGCTGGGCCTCATTGCCTGGAGTCGAGCTGCGCGTTTTTTTTGCATCCAAATATGGTTTGAAACCGTATGAAGATAGCGGTTTTGGCCGAACTATACAATGGCCGGGCATAGAGCTTGATTTTCCGCATGAGTTTCTTCCAGCGGCTGAAGGCCGAACTCTTGACACTAATATTGATTCCGCTCAATTGAACGTATCTTTAGTGAGTTTCTCACCCGACGTATTGATTGTCTATGGCTATTCACAAAGACTTCAGCGACGGGCATTGCGATGGGCAGAGAAAAATCAGATTCCCGTGTTCATGCTTTCTGACTCCGAACTGCGATCATTCAGGAGTTTGTTAAAGCGTGCTGTTAAGGCTTTGACGCTACCTAGATGGTATCGATCTGTTCGGCTGTTTCTTACTGTCGGTGACGCCAATGAAGCCTACTACCGTAACTATGGCGTTACGGATGATCGCCTTATTCGCTGTTTCTTTCCTATAGATATCAAATATTACGACTCCATCGTTGCAAATCGCCACGATTGCCGGAAACGTATACGCGACAAACTAGGAATACCAATGCATCACAAGGTTATTCTGATGGTAGGAAAACTGGTATATTGGAAACGGCAAATGGATCTAATTCTGTTTTCTAATGCAAACCATGACGTATACGATGACGTTACGGTTGTGCTTGTGGGTACGGGTCCTGAAGAAGCGAGGTTACATGGCTTGGCAAAACGAATCGGAGCAGGTGGCGTTATATTTGCGGGTTTCGTTTCTCCTGATATACTCGCCGAATTTTACTGCGCTGCGGATGTTTATGCCCACTGCTCAGACCATGAGCCGCATTCTCTTGCCATCAGCGAAGCGATTTACTGCGGGCTTCCGGTGGTTCTCTCAGATCGGTGTGGTAGCTATGGCCCATCTGATGATGTTCGTCAAGGGCTTAATGGGTATATCTATCCGTGCGGAGAGATATATGATATGTCACGATGTTTGAAACGCATCTTTGATGATGCAGAAAGCTATTCGCGTATGTGTGACGCCTCGCAGAGGATAGGTCGCCAGCATCAGGCGTTGGCGCACGGTATAGCATTAACTCAAGCCATTTCCGTTATCGATTTGAACTGTTGATATGGAGATTTTGTTATGAATATGGAACTCATCCGAAGATTTATAAGAGGGTGTCTTGGTTATAGATCACCAGCGTACCGCTTAATGGCTTGTCTGCTAGTACAGTATCAGATTCTGCGCTGCGAGGGTTGTCGTACGGCCTATAAACTCGAAAAAATTAGACGGAGTACCGGGCCGGAGGTGGAAGTGAGTCTTAATCGTCTTCTGTACCCCTTAATTATTAGGCCTGGTACTGACGACGTGTCGGCAGTGGTCAATAACGCTATTCGGGAGGAGTATGGTCGTTTCGATAATGATTTTGCTCCTAAAGTTATTATCGATGCAGGTGCTTATATAGGGGATACTTCTGCTTATTTTCTTTCAAAGTTTCTTACATCCAGCGTTATTGCTCTTGAGCCAAATCAAGACAGCTTTTTACTTGCGCAAAAGAATCTTATGCCCTATGGCGATAGGGTTTTCTTGCTAGAGGCGGCGCTTTGGAATGAACTGACAACTGTTTTTTTCGGTGGAGCGGAAATGGGTGCCTCTATTGGCTTACAAGGAATAGAAGTGTCTACCGAGACTATTGCTTCTTTGATGACGAAATACCGCCTGGACTTTATTGATCTACTGAAGATTGATATTGAGGGCGCTGAGTTACAGGTTATCCCGTCAGGGGTTGGTAGCTGGCTAAATAATATTGGGATGATTTTGCTTGAAACACATGGAATCGAGATCGAAGAATCACTAGTTAACATATTAACGGATGCAGGTTTTAAGTGTTCACGTTATCGAAATGTATGGTACTGTAAAAATAGGTTATATTATCAGTGTTGAGATGGCGTTTCTTGGGTGGCTCAAGTTATTAATCCTTAATAAAGGACACCTTTAATAATCTAATTTGCTGAAATGATAGCTGCATCTCAACCGCTGTAAGAAGACCCGTGATGAAGATCAAAGCAAGCCTGTTTGCCGCCGAGGAACGTGAAGCTAAGCTCGGTTGCTTGGGTGACGTGTTGCAACTGCTGGAGAAGGATGTCGATTTTGCAGCGCTGGCGAGCGCGATCGATCAGGCCGCTCCGCGTCCCGGCCGGGCACGCGGCGGGCGTCCGCCATTTCCCACCGAATTGATGGTGCGTGCGCTGATTCTTCAGCAACTTTACAACCTCAGCGATGAGCAGATGGAATTCCAACTGCTGGATCGGCTGAGCTTTCAGCGTTTTGCCGGCCTGCGCCACAGCGGCCAGATCCCCGACCGCACCACGCTGTGGACTTTCCGGGCACGGCTGCTGAGTGGTGGCGCCGGCGAGAGGCTGTTTGAGGCGGCGAATCGAGAGCTGGCGAAGCACGGTTATATCGCGCGGGGCGGGCAAATCATCGACGTCAGCATCGTCCCGGTGCCCCAGCAGCGGATCGGTAAAGAGGAAAAGGCGCTGATCCAACGCCAGGCCACCCCGTCGGCGTGGTCACCCGCGCAATGGCGGCAAAAAGACACCGACGCCACCTGGACGAAAAAGCACGGCAACAGATGGCCGATGAGACCGGCCGGCGCTACCTGTTCGTCGCGATCGATCGCGCTACCCGCTGGGTGTTTTCATTGCGATCAAACCGAACAAGACCGCAGCGGCCGCCAAGGCGTTTCACAAGGCGGTCCACAAAGCCTGCCCGATCAAGATCAACCGGATTCTGACCGACAACGGCAAGGAGTTCACCTACCGTTTCACCGCCTAAAACGAGCGCAGCCCACGGGCCGCCACGCCTTCGATCAGGGTTGCCAGGCCATCGGTGCCGAACACCACCTGATCCCCCCGCCCGGCCACCCCCAAACCAACGGCATGGTCGAGCGCTTCAACGGCCGCATAGCCGATATCCTTTCAAGACTCACCACTTCGATTCGGCCCAAGACCTCGAGCAGAACCGTGCACCGCTATGTCACCCTCTACAACCACCAGCTGCCCCTGGGCGCCTGGGCAGCCAAACCACCATGCAGACTATGCAAGCCTGGTTCAAAACACACCCCCGATCTGTTTTATCGTAAACCTTATAATTGGCCGGGACGTGACAGGTTGAAACTGGAGTAGCCTTATGGCCAAGATGTTTTCTAAAAATGATTATTTTCAATGCCAACTTATCGTTTTATGCGGCATTCTTTGTATGCTACTAATCCCATTTATTTTTGTTCGCGCATTCGCTATAATGTTATTAGGAATGTTGATTTATACCCATGAGCGCCAACTAAAAATGCTCGTTCCTGCGTCGCCTGGTTTTCTGTTTTGGTTTGGTAATGTGCTATCTTATATTGTTGGCGGATTTGGCTTTGCAATTTTAGCAGATGCTTGGGATGATTTTGGTATTCGCTATCTAAATGACGCACTTTTTTATCTTGGGATAGGCTTGTCTTGTTATGTTGTGGGAATGTGGCTGGGGGGGGTGTTGAAAAAACAAAACACCCCAATAAATGTTTTTATGGATTTGAAATTTAGTCATGTTTCAATCATCTCAATTAGCAGCGTTTTTCTATTGACCGTATTGCTTGGTGGAACCGGCGATTCCGAAATGGATGTCAAGTCCTCTTATTATAATATTGTAATTGGATCGTTTCAGTCTATAGAAAATATTCCCCTTATATTGCTATCGATTTATCTTTTACAGAAACATCCAAAATGGTGGCTGGTTGGTATTTTGTTTTGTTCAAAATTTGTCATAGCAATTAGCGGGATGTCAGTTGGCTATGGGCGTAACAAGTTAATTTTTGCTTTGCTGAGTATTAGTCTGACTTGGCTGGCTTTGCATTATTGGTATGGTATAAAAATATCTAATAGTGCAAAATTGATAATCCTTTGTTTGCCATTTGTCGTAATAATTTATTTTGGCATTGCTTCCACTTATAGGCATTCAGTTAAATTCGATGCCTATTCTAGTATTAGTGAACGACAAGAATTCCTGAGGGAGTCTATTAACTCGGCATCCTCGTCAAACAATTTTGTGATTGACTCTCTTACTCAGTTTTGTGAGCGATTGGTTCAAGCTCATGGGCTTGAACTGCTTGGAATGGCTGAAACAGGTTATATTGAATACTATGGATGGACTATGAATGATCTAGAGCAAGCTATTTTTGTTTATATTCCAAAGATATGGTATAAAAACAAAGGCAATGGCTTGGGTAGTGATATAATGGTGTATTATGGATTTACTGAATACAACCATGTTCCACCTACCATTTTGGCTGATTCTTTTCGTCGATCCGGTTTATTTGGGGTGGTTATTGTTTATTTTGTTTTGGGTTTTGTTGCCACTACTATTACCATTTATTTTAACAATCACTGGGGGAGTTTTGGTCCTTTACTCGCGCTGTATGTGGCATTATCATCAACTTATTTTTTATCATTCGATGTTATGGATATTTACACGTTTTATGTGTACCGAATTGTATCTAGCGGGCTCGTGATTTATGTTTTACTGCGGATAACTGGATTTTTACCAAAAGGCACACTAAGAAAATCCTGCTAGGACTTTAAATGTAGTTTACTGTGGTGGGAGGCGATGATAAAGCAATGATTCATGTGACGCACTACCTACGCCGACCGGGATCTGGTGGCTACAGCGTGGAGCGGCTATACGTGGATGTCCGAGCTCACCTACCGACGGATATCCGAACCCGCCTTTGCGTCAGCCGGTTCTTTTCGAATAGCCTGTTTGGGCGGCTATACGACATTGGGCGAGCATGGTGTTACCAGGGCGATGTGAATCATGTCACGGGTGACGTGCATTTTTTGACCTACTTGCTAGATCACCGGCGGACGATCTTGACTATTCTCGACTGCGTGACGCTAGAGCGGATGCATGGGATCAAACGCCAGCTTTTATGGTTGCTATGGTACTGGCTACCGGAAAAACGCTGTGCAGCGATTGTTGTCATTTCCGAGTCCACGCGCCAGCAAGTGTTGCAATATTTGCATTGCGATCCCAACAAGGTTCGGGTGATCTACTGCAATATATCGGAAGAATTCAAGCCGGGGCCGCGGCCATTCAATGTAAGCAGGCCGCGCTTGTTGCAAATCGGCACTACGGCCAATAAGAATCTGGTGCGTCTGGCAGCAGCGCTGGATGGTGTGGAGTGCGAACTGGTCATCATCGGGCAACTGTCAAGCTTGCAGACTGAGGCATTGCGGCAACACCATGTGCGCTACGAAAATTGGGTGGGATTATCGCGTGATGCGCTGGTGGCGCAATACCAACGCTGTGACATGGTGGTGTTTGCATCGACCTACGAAGGCTTCGGTCTGCCGATTGTGGAGGCCAACGCCGTGGGACGGCCTGTCGTGACGAGCAAGCTCTGGTCGATGCCCGAGGTGGCAGGCGATGCGGCCTGTCTGGTAGATCCGTTTGATGTGGCTAGCATTCGCGCTGGCATTTGCAGGGTGATTGATGATGCCGCCTATCGCGAACGCTTGGTGGAGAACGGCTTTGAAAATGTCAATCGCTTTCAGATTGAGGCCATCGCCAAGCAATATGCGGATTTGTATCGTAGCGTGCATGCCCGGTTGGGCAATGCTTGTGAGAAGAGTGCATGAGGACCGCATCAAATAATGGTGTCACCGGTCAGCAGTATGGCGCGTATCTCGCCGAGTTCCTGCTGCAACTAATGCTTAATTACATTGGTGCTCGACAAATATATTTGCTTATTTTTCTGTTAGTTATATCGCACCCAAATATCGCGTAATTATGCTATTAAGCACTAGGTTATACAATTTGCGGTACCCATCAACACATGCCGGTTGGAATACCTAAGCGCAATGGGGCATCCACGGTTTCATCTGTATGAGTGCGACCTCACGGATATCGAGGGCCGCAGAGCGCTGATTGACCGTGTTAGCCCGAATGAATTCTACAATTTCGCTGCGCAAAAGTTCGTGGGCCTGGCGTTTAAAGAGCCTCTCGCGACGCCACAAATTGGCGGGATGACGGCGCTGAATTCATTAGAAACCGTTCTCGTTGTGAAAACGGCCGTTCGCTTCTGCTACGCTTCTACTTCAGAACTGTTTGGCCTGGTTCAGGAAGCACCGCAAACCGGACCCCCTTCTATCCGCGCAGCCAGTATGCAGTGGCTAAGAGCCTGTTCACGATCTTCCATCTAATTGAAAATGGGGGCTATGCGGAAGAAAAGTTATCCAAGCGACATCAGCCGAGAGCAGTTCGAACAGATCAGGAGTTTGCTGGAAGGAGTACGCAAGCAGACCAAGCCCCGTGTGGTGGATTTGTACGGAGTGTTTTGCGCGGTGCTGTACCTGCTCAGGAGCGGCTGCCAGTGGCGGATGCTGCCTGGGGAGTTTCCGAAATGGCGCACAGTGTATTCGTACTTCGCCAAGTGGAGTGAACCCGGCCCGGATGGAATCAGCGTGCTGGAGCGGGCATTAAAAAAAATCAGGTTGGCGCGGTCCGTACCGGCCAGGGGCGCCGAGCCATGACGAGCTTCCTGATCGTTGATGCACAGAGCGTGAAGAACACCGACAGCGCCGACCAATAGGGCTACGACGCGGGTAAAAAGGTCTCGGGCATCAAGCGCCCTATTGCGGTGGATACCCAAGGGTTACCGCATGCCATTGCGGTGACGACGGCGGAGGTGACCTATCGCCAGGGCGCACTGCAGGCGATAGACCGGTGTGCGGGCAACCTGACGCAGGTCGAGAGCGTATGGGTGGACGGCGGCTATACCGGACGGCCATTTGCCGAAGCGGTCAAGGACAAGCTCGGCGCGACGGTGCGGGTGGTCAAAGGCAATGAACTGCACACGTTTGCTGTGCTGCCACAGCGCTGGGTGGTAGAGCGCAGCTTTGGCTGGCTGGAGAAGTGTCGCCGATTGTGGAAGAACTGCGAACGCAAGCTCAACACCAGTTTGCAGTTCATCCACTTGGCATTTCTCGTCCTGCTCATCAGAAGATCGTGAACAGGCTCTAAGCTGTTCGCCCACTGGCGTACGATCGACTACCATGAGTCTTACGGGATGTTTGCTTTTGTACAACTAGGAATCGTCGCTGCGCAGCAAGGACTTCGTGACCCGCAAAATCACTCATATGGCAGCGGCGATTGCTTTAGGCCGCGATGAGCGACGGGTTTTGGGCGAGGGGTTGCGTCGATGAGCAATTTTATCGGCCTTATGAATTCGATACCATGCGGGGCGATGCTAGCAAAGCATATGCCGTATTTGGTTGGCGCGCCCAAACTACTTTGGAGCAGTTATGCCAAATGATGATGCAGGAAAACTTGCGTCGTGCGGAGTAGGGGGTTCCATTTCGATGTCAGTGAAACAACTCAACCGAAACCCAGCTAAAGGTGAAATCGTTGGCACCAATGTCCCGAGTCCTTTAGCTGGCCTGAACGGGCAGGCTCTATCAGTAAAGTGGCGTAAAAGATTGCGATATAGATCGGGGGCCTGCTGATGTGTGGGATAGCGGGCTGTATTTTTACGTCGAACCCGGCGCCAGTTCCAGCGTTTGAGGCGGTTCAGAGGATGGTCGGCGTGATGCGTCGGCGTGGCCCCGATGCGGAGGGGATTTGGCCGGGTGAAGGCGTCGTCCTTGGTCATTGCCGTCTGGCGATCCTCGATCTGGACGCTCGCGCCAATCAGCCTTTGTTGTCCAACGATGGTCGCTACGCAATTGTCTTCAATGGCGAGATTTACAATTTCCGCGAGTTGCGCCGGAGCTTGGAGGCGGACGGCGCAACCTTCCGTACGGCCTCCGACACCGAAGTACTACTGGCGCTGTTCGCCCGCGAAGGTGAGCGGATGCTGCCCAAGCTGCGCGGCATGTTCGCCTTTGGCATTTGGGATAACCAGACCCGCGAACTATTCCTGGCGCGCGACCCCTACGGTATCAAACCGTTGTATTACACGCGAACTGGGCAGGGTCTGGCCTTCGGCTCCCAAGTGAAGGCACTACTGGCGTCTGGCTTTGTTTCAACTGAACAAGAACCGGCAGGACTGGCGGGTTTTTACCTGTGGGGCAGTGTGCCGGAACCGTGGACGCTTTACCGTGATGTCTTCGCCCTGCCCGCGGGTCACTGGCTTCGCGCGCGAGAGGGCATGATGGACGCGCCGGTTTGTTGGCACGACATCCGTACTCATTGGCAGATGGAAAGCAGTAAGACATCCGCTTCGGAACTGCGTGAAAGGGTGCGACAAGCAGTGCGAGATTCGGTACGCGCCCACTTGGTGGCGGACGTGCCGGTGAGCGTGTTTCTTTCCGGCGGCATAGACTCGGGTGCGATCGCCGGACTGGCTGCCGAGATGGGGGCGCAGGTTGAGGGGATAACCATTGGCTTCGAGGAGTTCGCCGGTCGGTACGATGACGAGGTGCCCGCGGCCAGCGCCATTGCCGCCCATTACGAGGTGCCGCACCATGTGCGCCAAGTCACCCGGACCGAGTTCGAGCAGGACCTCCCGCGCATTCTCGACGCCATGGACCAACCTTCCGTGGATGGCGTCAATACTTGGTTTGCCAGCAAGGCAGCGGCGGAACTCGGCTACAAAGTGACGCTCTCGGGCGTGGGGGGGGATGAGCTATTCTGCGGTTATCCCTCCTTTCGGCAGATTCCGCGCATGGCGGCGCTGGCGCGCGCGGTCGTGGCTGTTCCTGGCGCTCGGGCCTTGTTGAGCGCGCCCTGCGCTTGGCTTGCGCGGCTAAGGGCGCAACCGAAGTTTGCCGGCATCCCCGAATGGATGGACACCCTGGAAGGCTTGTATTTCCTACGGCGCTGCCTGTTCCTGCCTGGGGAGCTGCCGGCCCTGATGGGCGCGGAAAGGGCGCGGGAGGGGCTGGCGCGGTTGGGCAGAGCGCCGCCCGGTATGACCCCGGGCAAAGCACGGGATGGGGCAGCAGCTGTCGGCCTGCTGGAATCCACCCACTACCTGCGCAACCAGTTATTGCGCGACAGCGACTGGGCCAGCATGGGACATTCGCTGGAACTGCGCACGCCGCTGGTGGATGCGAAAGTGCTAGATACGCTAGGGCCGTGCGTATCCGGCTTCACAGGCGGCGCAGGCAAGGCCATGCTGGCACGGTCGCCGGCAAAGCCCTTGCCGGATGCCATCATCCATCGCCCCAAGACCGGTTTCGGTTTGCCGATGGCGAAATGGCTGTCAGCAGCGACGGCGGATAAGAAGGCCTGGGCTGAAGTGCCTATGCTAGCTGTGCCGGGGACGCCGTGGGCGCGGCGCTGGGCGAAAAGCATTGTCACGGAGGCGCAAGTATGCGTGTGATCCACGTTGTGCCCGCCATTACCGAAGAGGCAAGCGGCCCTTCTTATTCGGTAGTGCGCCTGTGCGAGTCATTGATCGGGCAAGGACAGGAGGTCACGCTGGCTGCGCTCGATTTAGCGCCGATGCAGTCTCCACCCTCCTGCCTAAAAGCCTTCCCGCTGGGATGGGGGCCACCCCGTTTGGGGCGGTCGCCAGCGATGCGGCGCTGGCTTGATGGACAGGTGCGGTCTAAAAGTCTCGATCTTTTGCATAACCACGGTATGTGGCAGATGAATGCCATCTATCCGGGGTGGGCCGCAAAAAAAAGCAACATCAATTTTGTCGTTTCGCCCCGTGGCGCATTTTCTAAATGGGCCATGCGGCATGGTACAGTGATGAAAAAAGTGTTTTGGCCCGCGCTTCAGCGGCCCGCCCTGGAACATACGGCCTGTTTTCACGCCACGGCAGAATCGGAATACGAGGATATCCGGCGCATGGGTTTCCGCCAGCCAGTAGCAATCATCCCCAACGGCATCGATATTCCCGACTTGCCACCGAAGAAATGGGGTGATTTCCGTACTGTGCTGTTCCTCGGGCGCCTCCACCGGGTCAAGGGGCTGGACATGCTGCTGCCGGCCTGGCGGGCAGTACAGGATCGCTTTCCCGACTGGCGGCTGGTTATCGCTGGAAGCGATATCGGTTATTACAGAAAGAGCGGCTATCTAGAAGAACTGTATCGGCTGGTTCAAAAACTGGGACTGGAACGCATAGAGTTTGTTGGCGGGTTGTACGGGGCTGAAAAGACGCAGGCTTACTACAATGCCGACCTCTATATCTTGCCTAGCTATTCCGAGAACTTTGGCGTGACCGTGGCGGAGGCGCTGGCGGCGGGGACACCCGCCATCGTCAGCAAAGGAGCGCCTTGGGGAGGTTTGGTGACGCAGCAGGCAGGGTGGTGGAGCGACGTCAGCCTGGATGCACTGGTAGCCTGCCTGGAGGATGCGCTAGGACGATCACCGGATGAATTGGAGCAGATGGGCTTGCGTGGACGCAACTGGATGGAAACCGAGTTTTCGTGGACGCGCATCGGCGCGCAGATGGCTGACACCTATCGATGGTTGTTGGATAAGTCCTTGCCTGATCCGGCTGGGTTGCGAGTGGATTGATAATTCCAAGGGTTTATAAAGATGAGTTGGCGAACAAATAGCCTCGTGCTGGTTTTGCGTAATATTGGCCGCACACTAGGCCTGAATAAAAGGATTGCTTCATACTTGCTCGGACAGGGGTATGAGACGAGGTACGACAACAGCTTTTCTAGTGCCTTGCGGCAAGGTGATTGTGTCTGGGATGTCGGTGCCAACGTAGGGTATTACACTAGATTATTCTCAGAGCGAGTGGGTAAACAAGGCAGGGTGTTTGCCTTCGAGCCTAGCCCTGTGAATTTCGTCCGCCTCGCCTCAGCCTGCGCCTCACTAGGCAATGCCACTTTGCTGCAATGTGGCTTGGGAAAAGAAGACGGCAAGCTTCGTTTCCAGCAAGGTGCCGACGACCTTGGAGCCACGAGCCGGATTGTTGAAGACGACTCGGAAGGTGTGGTAGTCGTCGATATCCGCTCAGGCGTGAGCTTGCTTGACGGAGGCGAAGCATCAGTCCCAAACGCCATCAAGATCGATGTGGAGGGCTTTGAACATGAGGTGCTTGAAGGACTGGGAGAACACATTAAAAAGCCGGATGTCCGTTTGATCGGCATCGAAGTTCACTTCCGTATCTTGAAAGAGCGTGGCGTCCCGCATGTGCCGCAACAGATTGAAACTCTGTTGAATCACCATGGATTTTCAGTGAGTTGGCCTGATCCCAGCCACATCATCGCATTACGCAACACCTGATGCAGTACTCGACCATCGAGAATACGGATGTGCGTGTGTCGCGGATTTCATTCGGCACCGCATCCTTGCATCATCTGTTCAGCGCAAGACAGCGCCAACAGGTGCTTGAGGCGACGGCATCGGCGGGCATCAGTCATTTCGATACCTCGCCCTATTATGGCTGCGGTCTGGCCGAGGCCGATCTTGGGGAGTTTATGGAGGGGCGTCGCGATGTTTTTACCGTTGCGACCAAAGTCGGACTTTACCCGTTTGGCGGCGCGGCACACGGGACATTCGACGTGTGGGTGCGCAAGGCGGCGGGGAAAATCTATCCCCGATTGTCCGCGCCTGAAGTGGATTGGCGCGTCCAACGTGCCGCCGACAGCCTCAACGCCAGTCTGAAGCGGCTCAAAACCGATTATGTGGATTTCCTGTTTCTGCATGAACCGGATATCAGCTTGGTGGATGCAGACGAATTCTTGCACTGGATTGAGGCCGAGCAGTCAAAAGGAAAAATCCGCCATTGGGGTTTGGCCGGGTTGCCGGTATTGCTGGAACCATGGCTTCAGAACGACCATCCACTGGCCCTGGTGCTACAAACCAGAGATTGTGTTGACGGGCATCAGGCTGATTTTATCTTGAATAAGGGCCGCAGCTTGCAATTCACCTATGGTTATCTGTCTTCACAGCTCAGACAAGGCAAAGCTGTTCAGGTTGACGTGCTGATACACAAGGCGCTCATCAGAAATACTCAGGGTTCCATCTTGGTCTCGACCTGCAAAGCTGCGCGGATCAACGAGATTACGAGGCTGGCAGAATGAGTGGCACGGTGTTTGTCGATCTTGCAGCCACAAATGACGGCGTCGTGACAGAACAAGGCGACGTTTGCGTGATCGGCGCCGGCGCTGCCGGAATATATCTGGCGGTTCAACTTGCGGGCAAAGGGCTGAATGTCATCCTGGTTGAAGCGGGTAATATCCATTGCTGCGATGCCTCGGCGGTCGGTTTTGATGCGCAATTCGAGACTGCGTTTTATCCGGGCGCGACAGTCGGGCGCTTTTTTGGTGTGGGAGGCTCGACCTCGCGATGGGGCGGGCAGCTAGTACCGCACTCTCGGCATGATTTGCGGGAGCATTCCAACGGCTTTGACACTTGGTCACATATTGTGCAGACAGCCGCTGCCGAGGCGGAAATTGTCTTAGCGAGGCTTGGATGGCATGACGGAGCCGATTTTTCTGCCTTTGCACATCGACAGTTGGGCGATGTCGGCAAAGTCCTGGACTCTGCCGGATTTGATGTGATGGCAAGCCTTTTCTTACCGTTTCAAAAAAAAAATATCGCTTATTTGCTTAAGCAGAAATCATCTGCGCAGGGACGGCTCAAAGTGATTTATAACGCAGTCGCAAAAGCCTGGGTAGTCGGACAGTGCAGTGCGACCGATACTCGATTAAAGCAGTTGCTGGCCGTTTCTAACAATGGCAACCAACTGGAAGTCTCTGCCAACCGATTTGTTATTGCTGCCGGGGCCATTGAATCAGCCAGGATATTGCTTGAACTGGATGATTCGGCTCCACTGCCCGTGATACGCCGAGGATCGGCGATAGGGTGCCTTTTGTCTGATCATCTTTCTTTATCGATTGCCGATGTCGCACCGGATAGCCTGAGTCGTGCGATTGATTTATTTGCGCCACGTTTTGTAGGCGACTGGATGCGTGGCTTCCGATTTATCGAGTCCTCTTTGTCATCTGATGCGCCAAGAGTTTTCTCGCATTTTATCTTTGAGAATCAAAATTCCGGGTTTGCCCTCGCCAAGGAGCTATTGTTTGCCATGCAAGGCCGCCGCTGGCCCAAAGTCTCCGTGTCGGCAGTGGCATCCGGCATGACTGGTTTGCTGAGTCTTGGCTACAAAAGATACTGTCAATCCGTTTTGCACATCCCTGCCGATACTCCATCACACTTACAGATGGATATCGAACAACAGCCTGTGCACACTAACCAAATATCGCTTGCATCCAAGAGAGACCGTTATGGCCGTCGGATAGCAAAAATCAATTGGGGCATCAATGACAAGGATATGGAAAATATTTATCAGAATGCGCAACGCATATTGAATAAATGGCCCGGCAAGGCGGCAGGCTTGCCTGAGTTGCTACCGACGGTCACTGGCTGTAATGCAGCCAAGCCACATGATGCTTATCACCCGGTGGCGACCTGCCGTATGGGCGATGACGCGGAAGCTGTGGTAGATGGAAACATGAAGGTTTTTGGGGTAGAAAATCTTTGGGTGGTCAGTACAGGTGTTTTGCCAGGCGCAGGCACGGCTAACCCGACTTTCACGATGCTCTGCCTGGCAGAACGTTTGGTTCATCATATGGATGCCAATCGTGTCGCGTAAATTAGCGTCTAATCGTTTGGGACACGGGCAATGCGATTAATACTTCATGCAGATGATTTTGGCATGTCGGAAGACATGTATCGTGCGACGGTTGACTGTTTCGATAAAGGTGTGCTGACAAGCGCGACCCTGATGCCGCTGATGCCTTTTTCCGATATGGCAATCCAGTATGCGAAAGAGCATCCGAACTACAGTTTTGGCGCACACTTGACATTTGCCAAGAACACGGTTGAACGACCGGTCTCCGATCCATCAAAAATTCCGCATTTGGTCGATGCAGAGGGGAATTTCATGAATTCAAATTTGATTCGTGTCAAGGCACTCTGCCACCAGATCCCTTCCGGCGAGATTGAATGCGAAGTAAAGGCCCAGCTAGGGTATTTCCGCGACCATGGGCTTGCCCTTTCGCATGTGGACAGTCATGGCCATATGCACAAGCTTGGCCCTTTTCCCGATGCCATTGCCAAAGTGCTCCCGCATTTCGGCATCTCCCGAGTCCGTGCGGTACAAAATATTTATGTCCGCAAGCCGCTGGGTAGCCCCACTTTTTGGTTGTGTCATTATTGGGGACGGTCAATCCGCAAGAAATTCATGACAACGAAGTTCTTTTTCATGCCCAGGACTGGAGAAGGTCTTGGCTTGATCAATAATGAATCAACATGGTTTGACGGACTGGTTAGAAAATGCCAAAGCGAGACTATCGAAGCCGGGTTTCATCCGGGTTTCATCGGATGGAATGACATCGAACGTAGAGCCTTAATCGCCTTCGCTGAACAGGCGAATAAACATTCAATTGAACTAATTAATTGGAACGAAATAAGGTAAGTCATGGTAAAGCATTGGCAAAGAAAGTTCTTCTACTCTTTATTTGGACCCGTTATGTGGATTAACGGGAAAATATATAAATATACTAGAGCCCCAAAGAAGGGGCTTAAAGTCCACTTAGGGTCTGGGTATAGATGTTACCTAGACGGCTGGCTCAATGTTGACGCGAACATAACCGCCAAGATAGACCTTTTCGCTAATCTTGCGTATTCATTGCCATTTCATAAAAATAGTGTGAGCGCCCTCTACACATTTAATGTGTTACAGCACCTTCCTTATTCTCGCGTGGAGCCAATTTTCAAAGAAATTTATTCTTGTTTAGAACCTGGAGGATATGCGCGAATTTCAGTAGTGAACTGGGGGAATGCAGCCATAGCCTACACCGAAAATCGAGTGGATTGGTTTGGCGTGTGGCCATTGGCTTATGAAAGTCTAGGCGGCAAGTTTGTCAACTTTCTTCTCTGTGCCGGAGAGGTCAAGCATGGTTTTGATTTCGGTCTTCTTTCTGAGTTGCTTGTCAGGGCTGGTTTTACAGATATCACCGAATCTAAACCTTGTGAGACACCCTTGCCTGATGTTTTTGGTAAAGCAGTCGAAATGGAGCATGAAGGCTGTCCCGATCTTCCTCATCAGATTGTCGTAGAAGTCAGAAAACCCTAATTGACCGGTTTTTCTGAATATGTTGTCTCGGGAGCCAACATCATGCCAGACACCTCTAACTTGCCGCCGGTCGAATATGTTGACTTGTCTTGGATACAGTAGGGTAAATTGATCTTATTGACTTGATAGGGTGAGCAATGACCTTTTTAACGAAGTTATTTGGGGATTTTATAGGATTGTCTCGGATGCTCGGTCTACATCCGGCATTGAAGTGGGCGGCAATGATTCCTGTCAACTTTCTGAGTATTTTTAGACAAAAAAACCTCCAGGCCGCAGATCAGGCGATGGGGGAAGGTCCATTTCATGTCCACTTTCGGCCAGGTGTTGATTTCTGTGTTTGTGGAAACGGTGCCTTTAGCGCTATCCGTGGGGAAATGTATGTGCGCGATGTCTACCTAGGTAACGGTCTGTTAACAATTGAGGATGGCGATACGGTCGTGGATTTGGGGGCCAACATAGGAAACTTGACGAATCTCGCCCTTGCGCATGGCTCATCCGTCAGGGTTAATTCTGTAGAGCCTGGACTCATCTTGAATGACTCCTACAAGAAATCAATTTCTTTGAACGATGGGTTCATCGAGCGTACCCAACTTGTGAGGGCATCTGTTGGCAAAATGGGTGCGATACAGAGCAGCATGCTCGACGTTAAGCAATACAAGGGCGCCGAATGGATCAGCGAGGATGAGCTAGTGTCCTCCACGCAACTTTCGAAGATCGATTTCCTGAAGTGTGATATTGAAGGCGGAGAGTTTGATTTATTGCATTCCAGCAGCAAGATGCTTCAAATGACCCGAAAGATAGCAATCGAAATTCACCAGTCAGCCGGTGATGTTGACGGGTTTATAGAGATGCTGGTTGCGCAAGGTTTCGAACTGAAATCTATACAGCGTGAGCCTGATGGAAGTGCAACAGTTCTCGGTACTCGCTCTTGAACACCAAGGCGACCTTAGCATCAATAGATCATTCATGCAGACAAATCACTACGGAATTGGCGGATTGGCGGCCGGGCATCGCGCCTGTGGCAGTGGTGATGATCTCGCTGAACGAAGCGCACAACATGGGGGCAGTGCTGCAGAACCTAGTCGGCTGGGCTCAGGAGGTGTTTCTAGTGGACAGCTACAGCCAGGACGACACCATCGATATTGCATTGTGTTACGGCGTTCATGTGGTGCAGCGGCGCTTTCGCGGCTTCGGCGACCAGTGGAGCTTTGCGCTGGAACATCTACCGATTACCGCGCCTTGGACTATGAAGCTGGATCCGGATGAGAGATTGTCTGATCCATTGAAAACGGAAATTATCGAGGTTATATCGAACACTGATGCCGAAGGATTTTTCGTAAAGATTAGGCTGTTTTTTATGGAGCAATCCCTCCCCGTGAGGCTCCGGCTGTTACGTTTATGGCGTACTGGTAGAGCTTCAATGTCAGATGTACTAGTCAATGAACATATAAAAGTAAAAGGAAGTGTAGCAGAACTCAAGCATGATATAGAGCATCACGACAGCCCTGATCTCGAGCATTGGTTGGATAAACAAAACCGCTACACCACTGCCGAAGCCATTATTGCTTACAACGATTTACCATTGGCAGATACACCACGCCTACTGGGTACAGTTTTTCAGCGCCGCATGTGGGTGAAGCAGAATTTCAATCGACTACCCTTGCGTTATGTTTTGCTGTTCCTTTATCACTGGTTATGGCAGGGGGCGTGGCGCGCAGGCTGGGTCGGCTATGCTTGGGCACGGCTGCGCTCGGATGTAAAGCGCCTCAGAGAATACAAGCGCCGCGAAATTGAGATCACCGGGCGCTTGCCGGTGAAGCGTTTTTACGGGCCGGGCAAGCCAGATAGTCGAGTTCAAAATTTCGACTGACTACAAACTAGAGAGTTATCGAGAGAGGAAAAAACTTGAGCAAAAAACACCGCTCCATAGATTTTGTACCAAAAACTTTCGACGACCCAGAAAAGCTTCCCGGCAGCCTGAGTGAGGCCGAAGATTGGCAGAAGGCCAATCGTACGTACTGGGAGTCTAACCCCATGCGTTACGACTGGAACCAGGAGATTGGTTCAACCGAGGGTTCCAAAGCTTTTTTCGATGAAATTGACCGGCGTTTTTTCGAGACTATCAAGCGAGTAATGCCATGGAAGGAAATCCCGTTTGATAATGTCATTCCATTTGATGAACTGAAAAACAAGAGAGTTTTGGAAATTGGTGTGGGCAGTGGCAGTCATGCAGCTTTAATTGCACCGCGTGCGCTTTCGTACACGGGCATAGATTTGACTGACTATGCAGTCAGGATGACTTCCGAGCGTATGAAGGTGATTCAGATAAACGCAGATATAAGGCAGATGGACGCCGAAGTACTACAATTTCCAGATGCTTCGTTCGATTTTGTTTGGAGTTGGGGGGTTATTCATCATTCGTCTAACACGCTAAAGATACTGGAAGAGATAAATCGCGTACTCATGCCTGGTGGGAGAGCCGTGATTATGATCTACCACCGTGGGTGGTGGAATTACTATACCGTTGGCGGATTGGCCTACGGCATCATTTGTGGAGGCTTTCTTCGGCACGGATCACTTGCCCGTGTTGTGCAGGCGGCGACGGATGGAGCTTTGGCTCGATATTATTCAAAGAGAAGTTGGGTGGCCCAGGTCAATAACTTATTTTCCGTGAAGTCTATGTCTGTAATAGGAAATAAGGCCGATCTTTTTCCTATTCCGGCCGGTCGAATCAAGGATATCTTGATGCGTCTTGCCCCGGATGCAATAGCAAGATTTTTCTTGACTGATCTCCACATGGGTAGCCTCCTGATTTCTAGACTCTCAAAGGATACTTGACATCTGTGTTCCAATTCCAATATTGCGCTTTAATTAATTGATATATAAGAAATAAGTTATTTTTATTTATCACTCACTTTACACCATCCCGCTATATACAACTGTTGAAGGTGAATGGGGTTGACTCTGTAAGAGATCATGCAGGGGGCAGAAGCTTGCGTGATTTGGAACGGTTGGCACGGTCGGACGCCAGGGTGTTGGGGGCGGAATGGTTGGATAATGCCGGATTACCCGGTTATCGGGCGTTTTGTGCGGCAGCATGAGGATATGTTGACGGAGGGAATTTGGTGCGGCTGACACGGCATGTATTAAAAGGCACAGGCTCAGGGAGGACGACGGTGACAAGCGAAGGAACCGCGATCGAAGCGACTTAATCTTTGGCGTCCACTCTTGACGACCGACCTCAGTTTAGCGCTGGCCACGAATCACGGGAAAATGGGACAAATTCGACGATAAATGAGACACGACCTAATGACTAAGATTGCGTTGATTACCGGCGTCACAGGCCAGGATGGTGCCTATTTGACCCAGCTTTTACTTGAGAAGGGCTACCGCGTTTTTGGCGCTTTTCGCCGGACCAGTTCAGCCAATTTCTGGCGTCTGGAAGCGCTGGGATTACTGGATCATCCTGAACTCAAATTGTGCGAATTTGATTTGACCGACCCCGGCGGCGGCCTGCGGCTGATCGAGCATACTCAGCCTGCCGAGGTCTATAACTTGGCGGCGCAGAGCTTTGTGAAGGTGTCTTTCGATCAGCCCGTGACGACGGCGCAGATTACAGGCTTGGGGGCTTTGCACCTGCTGGAGGCGATCCGGACGGTGAACCCCGGTATTCGCTACTACCAGGCATCGACCTCGGAAATGTTCGGCGAGGTGCAGGAGATTCCGCAGACGGAGATGACGAAGTTTCATCCACGAAGCCCTTACGGAACGGCCAAGCTGTTTGCGCACTGGACGACGATCAATTATCGGGAGTCCTACGGTATCTTCGGGTGTAGTGGGATTCTGTTCAACCATGAGTCGCCGCTTCGGGGGCTCGAATTCGTGACCCGCAAAATCACGGACGGCGTCGCGCGTATTGCGCTCGGCAGTTCCCAGTGTCTGGCGCTCGGCAATCTGGATGCGCGGCGCGACTGGGGTTATGCGCCCGAGTATGTCGAGGGGATGTATCGCATGATGCAGCATGCCGTGCCGGAGACATTTGTTCTCGCGACGGGACTGACGGCCTCGATACGCGATTTCGTCGAACTTGCCTTTCAGGCTGTCGATATTGCGCTGGAGTGGCATGGTAAGGGGGAAGAGGAGTATGCGGTGGACAGCGCGAGCGGGGTGGTGCGGGTTCGGGTTCACCCGGACCATTATCGGCCCTGCGAAGTGGAGTTTCTGCAGGGGGACGCGAGCAAGGCGGCCAGCGAATTGGGTTGGAAGCCAGAAGTTACGTTGGAGCACCTGTGCCGATTAATGGTGGAAGACGATTTGAGACGGGTGCAGTGTGGCACATCCTTCTGAAACCGTCCTGGTTACCGGAGCGACTGGTTTCACTGGCCGCTACCTGGTTGATCATCTACGCGGTGCCGGCTATGTGGTGGTAGGAACTACATGTCAGCCCGAGGATGCAGATCCGAACTTGGGGATTCTCCATGCCGATCTTAATGATGAAGCCTCCCTTCGTGCGCTGGTCGAGGCGGTGCGACCTGGCGCGGTCATCCATCTCGCAGCCATCAGCTTCGTGCCTTATGCAGATGCTCTGAACATTTACCGCGTCAACGTGCTCGGTACGGAAAATCTGCTGAGAACCTTGGACGCGTCGCGGCTGGAGCTGCGTAAACTGATTATTGCGAGTAGTTCGAATGTCTATGGAAGCCCCGATGTCTCGCCCATCAGCGAGACGGTATGTCCGCGGCCCGTGAGTCATTATGCATGCAGCAAGCTCGCCATGGAGCACATGGCGGCGCTTTACGCTGATCGCTTCTCGACGATAATCACTCGTCCCTTCAACTATACGGGGCCGGGCCAGTCGGTGAGCTTTTTCGTGCCTAAGCTGGTGGCGGCATTCCGGCGGCATGAGAGGGTGCTGGAGTTGGGCGATCTGGATGTGGTGCGGGATATTTCCGATGTGCGGGCTGTGACTGTATGTTATCGCGCCCTCCTGGAGTCGGACGCCTCCGGTGTGACAGTGAATCTCTGTACGGGCCAAGGCGTGCATCTGACCGAAGTCTTCGAGGCACTGGTGGAAATTGCGGGTTACAGGCCGGAGGTGCGTGTGAAGGAGGGCTTCCTGCGATCCAACGACATTCGGCGACTGGTGGGGTGTCCCGGTCGTCTTCATGCTTTGATCGGAGAACCTCCCGCGTATGCCTTGCGGGATATTCTCCTGAACATGTATCGAACTGGCGATAGTCGGGAATTTTTACGCTGAGATCGCTGTGACACGGGAGCAGGCCAAACGGAGGAGTGCATCAAAATACCTCATAACCGGTAGCGTAACCATTCTACGTTGGGTCATCGAGCTTCTGTCGAGTTCGGTCAACTGTGCCGAAAGCCGCCTGATTTTATGTCCGGAAATGTTTTGCCAGATCAGATGGAGGCTAGGAACTGAAGCGCGGTTGTATAGGTGGTTCCCCCGCGGTCGGGTCGGAATCGGAAAAGCGATAGGGATGCTTCAGATTGTAAGAGCGGCTCATGATCCCAGGGCAGGCGCAAGCAGCAGTTCTGAAGCTGGCGAAAGGCTTTTCCATTCTGGCGCTCACTGGGCCGTGTTAGTCGGGGAAGACGACGCTTGCCCGCATGCTCTTTCGCAACGTGAGTAAGTTACGCTTGAAGATCTCGAGCAGTCGGTCTGCGTTCCGGGATCAGCCAGCCGCTGGCAGGCCGTGTCGGTTTGGTGCAATTGCTGCCGCCTTGCCGCCGCGGCTCATCCACGACGGTGCCGAGGGGTACCAACGGGAGGGTGCAACGGTCTTGGCATGGAGGGATCTTGCGAAGCGGGAGATCTAGATTTTAGCGGCGGGGCCGCTCCCACTGTAGGAGCGGCTCCGCCGCGAAGACACCAGACCATCACATGAAACAACCTCCTCACTCCCGCGACTTGCGCCGTGGCCGTTTCTCGGAAACGGGACGGCCTTATTTGGTGACGACCGTCACTTATGAGAGAACGCCGCGATTCGTGGCTTTCGACGTGTACCGGTGCGCGGCGCAGGAACTGCGCAATGCGGATGTGCGGGATGATGCTCGTACGTTGGCCTGGGTGTTGATGCCGGACCACCTGCATTGGTTGTTTGAGTTGCAGGCTGTCTCTCTGTCCACGGTGGTGGGGAGGCTCAAGTAGGCCTCGGCCCGGAATGTGAATGGTTTGCTTGGGTGCAAGGGGCAGCGCTTCTGGCAGCCGGGGTTCCATGACCGGGCGGTAAGGAAAGAGGAAGATATTCGAGCCATTGCCCGGTACGTTGTCGCAAATCCGTTGCGGGCGGGGCTTGTGTCGCATTTGGGGGATTATCCTCATTGGGATGCTGTGTGGCTTTAGCTGATTGGTATTCGCGGCGGAGCCGCTCCCACAGGTCCTTGTAGGCCCTGTCGCGACAGCAGGGTGTGGGAAGGTAGTGGGAGCGGCTACGCCGCGACAAATCAGGAAATTAAGATGAAACAAGTAGCCGAGGTTCCTGTGCCGGGCGTGAAGCTCGGCCAGCTCCTGGTCTGGACATCCAGATACTTTGGTATCTGCCGTACGGAGCGTGTGCTGGTCGATTTCCGTAAGGCGGGTTGGATCGTTGACACGCAAGGGATTGATATGGATGAACTCATTAAGTAAGTTGCAGTCATTGCTTAATTGCGGAGATATTCCATGGCAACCATGACGATTCGCAACATCGATGATCGGCTCAAGGCAAGACTGCGGGTGCTGTCGGCCATGCACGGCCGTTCCATGGAGGATGAGGCTCGCGACATTCTGAGCACGGCTCTGTCTGCCGAGCCTACGAGGGGGCGACACCTGGTGGATTCCATTCGGGCCAGGATTGAACCGCTGGGTGGGGTCGAACTGGAGCTTCCGGCTCGTGAGGTGATCCGCGCGCCCGTAGACCTTGGCGCATGATCGTACTGGATACCAATGTGCTGTCGGAATGCCTGCGGCCGGTGGCCAGTCCAAGGATTCTCGGTTGGCTGGCCCGGCAGCAGCGTTCTTGCTTTTTACGAGGGCCGTGGTCGAGGGCGAGATCCTCTACCGAGGCCAGCTTTCGCCCGACGGCGCGCGACGCGACTCCCAGTTGCACGCCGTGCGCGCCATTTTCGATGAGGATTTTTCCAACCGGGTGCTCGGCTTTGATCGCGGTGCGGCTGATGCCTACGCGGAAAATGCCGCTATGAGGAAGCGGGTTGGAAAACCCATTAGCCAGTTCGACGCGATGATCGCCGCTCTTGCCAGTTCCCGAGGGGCATGCTTGGCGACGCGCAATACCAAGGATTTTGTGGACTGCGGGATTGATCTTATCAATCCTTGGATGACCTGACGGGCCGGAGTTTCCCGGCCATTGGCGTTGCTCCGATGCCAATGACTGTGCCGTAACCGTAGCCGTGTCGCGGCGGAGCCGCTCCCTCAGGTGCTTGTAGCCGCGACAGCAGGGTGTGGGAACGCAGTGGGAGCGGCTCCGCCGCGATGGTCAGGAGGCATGATGAGACTGACGGACGACCAGGTTCGAACCGCCAAGAGCACGATAGACCGCGTGCTTGGCGTCCCTCACAAAGTATGGCTTTTTGGGTCGCGCGCAGACGATAAGCTGAGAGGAGGGGATATCGACTTGATGATCGAAACGGATGCGGTATTTCCCAATCGAGCCCGGGTGCTCTGCCAGCTTCATGGTGCGCTTACGATGGCTTTGGGGGAGCGCAAGTTGGATATTGTCCTGAAAGATGGGCGTACCGATGAAAGTCCAATTTTCCAGATTGCACGGCGTACGGGGTTTCCGCTATGACCTTGGCTTATTTGCCGGAGCATGCGGAAAATGCCTTATTGGCCCTTGAATTGGCCGAAAGGGAGGCGGTACACCTCGCTTATACTCATCGGACGCTGTTTGCTCAGGGGATCGGTCTGGATTGGGTGCTGTCGCTTGCGCAGCGTGAAGACCTGTCGGAAAAGGTGGATGCATTCGTCAGCCGATTTGGCCGTCTGCAAGATCACATAGGCGAAAAGCTTATTCCGCGTTTCGCCGCACTGCTCGGCGAATCACCCAAGTCGATGCTGGATGTGCTGGCTTTCGCTGAAAAAATAGGTTGGCTCGATAGTGCCGAAGCGTTTATTGGCGCGAGAAAGCTCCGGAATCTGTTGGTGCATGAATACATGGCAGATCCGGAACTATTTCTGGAAACCC
Organism: Methylococcus mesophilus; assembly: GCF_026247885.1. Lineage (NCBI taxonomy): Bacteria > Pseudomonadati > Pseudomonadota > Gammaproteobacteria > Methylococcales > Methylococcaceae > Methylococcus > Methylococcus mesophilus. Next base: position 3,974,937 of record NZ_CP110921.1, read on the forward strand.
TTCGTGTGGCCGATGAAGCAACGGGTATGTTTTTAGGCGTCGTCGATAGAATTGGGCATCATGCCGATTCGATCGGCTTGCGCTCCGGAGCTTGAGTGATGGCCTGGTGTCTTCGTCTTCCTTGATCCATGGCGGAGGTGTCGATCCGTGCGTATGACACAGCACCAAATCGATACTGTCAGGAGGCTTGTCCACAGCCACTTCGGTGAGGATGCCGATGTATGGCTCTTCGGGTCACGAGTGGATGATAGCAAAAAGGGTGGTGATTATGACTTTCTCATTGAAACTTCATTGAAACAGCCCGATGCTATTATCGAACAGAAAATTGCGTTGATTGCTGAGCTTCAATCAGCGGTGCCCTTCGAAGATGAAGAAATCGATTTGATCGTGAAACGGCGAAATTCCAGTTTTGACATTCCTATTTATTCGATAGCGAAGAAAGACGGGATTAAATTGTGATCCCAGAACAATTAATTCCCATCTATCTTTACAAATGTCGCCAGCATCCTACGGTAGGAGCGGCTTCGCCGCGATAGCGGTTAAATGTGACAACTGACGGTAACTACTTGTGAAACAAATCCTTCAATCCCTGAAAACCGGCGTTACCGAAGTGGCGGAGGTGCCATGTCCGGCGCTGAAGTCCGGAGAGATATTGATCCGTAGCGCCCGGAGTTTGGTGTCGTCGGGCACCGAGCGCATGCTGGTCGATTTCGGTAAGGCCAGCTTGCTCGACAAGGCCCGCCAGCAGCCGGACAAGGTGCGGCAGGTGCTGGACAAGGTAAAAACCGACGGGCTGGCGCCGACACTGGAAGCCGTGCGGAATAAGCTGGATCAGCCGCTGGCGATGGGGTACTGCAATGTCGGCTCGGTCCTGGAACACGGGGCGGGCGTGACGGGGTTTGTCGCCGGAGACCGGGTCGCGTCGAACGGCAAGCATGCCGAGGTGGTTACCGTGCCCATGAACCTGTGCGCCAAGGTGCCGGAAAGCGTTTCTGATGAAGAGGCGGCTTTTACGGTGATCGGGGCGATTGCGTTGCAGGGCATCCGGCTGGCACAGCCGACCCTGGGCGAGGCGGTGGTGGTGACCGGGCTCGGTTTGATCGGATTGATCACCGTGCAGTTGCTGCGCGCCCACGGCTGCCGGGTGCTCGGCATCGATTTCGACCGGGCCAAGCTGGATCTGGCTCGGCAGTTCGGCGCCGAGGTGGTTGATTTGTCCGTCGGACAGGATCCGGTCGCCGCCGCGCAGGTGTTTTCGCGGAGACGCGGCGTGGATGCGGTCATCCTCTCGGCGGCGACCAAAAGCAGCGAACCGGTGCATGAGGCGGCGCAGATGTGCCGCAAGCGGGGGCGGATTGTGCTGGTGGGCGTGACGGGGCTGGAACTGTCGCGGGCGGATTTCTTCGAGAAGGAGTTGAGTTTCCAGGTGTCCTGCTCCTACGGTCCGGGCCGTTACGATCCGAATTACGAGGAGAAGGGGCAGGACTATCCGGTTGGCTTCGTGCGCTGGACCGAGCAGCGCAATTTCGAAGCGGTGCTGGACATGCTGGCGGATGGGCGGCTGGATGTGAAGCCGCTGATTTCGCATCGGTTTCGGATCTCCGAAGCGGAGGCGGCCTATGCCTTGGTCGGTGGTTCCGAGCCGTCGTTGGGAATCGTGTTGGAGTATCCCGCAGGGCAGGACAAGCCAGAGGTGGAATTGCGCCGGGCTGTGGTGCCGCTTGCCCTTCACCCCCATTCTCAGGAGGAGAGGGGAGCAAAGGCTTCGGTAGCCTTTATCGGGTCGGGTAATTACGGGACAGCAGTGCTGATCCCGGCGTTCAAGGCGGCGGGTGCACGGTTGCATACGGTGGCTTCGAGCGGCGGTGTCAGCAGCGTGCATGCGGGGCGCAAGTTCGGTTTCGCCAAGGCGACGACCGATTTGGCGACGGTATTCGACGATGCGGAGGTTGATGCGGTGGTGATCGCTACCCGCCATGATACCCATGCGGGTCTGGTCCGCCGGGCGCTGGAAGCGGGCAAGCATGTGTTCGTGGAAAAGCCATTGTGCCTGAGGTTGAACGAACTGGCCGAACTCGAGGCAGCTACGGCATCCCACCCTGGCCAGAAAGTGATGGTGGGGTTCAACCGCCGGTTTGCGCCTCAGGTGGTGAAAATGAAGGCGTTGCTGGATTCGGTTTCCGCGCCCAAGAGTTTCGTCATGACCGTCAATGCCGGCGCGATTCCCGCCGAGCACTGGACTCAGGATCGTGTGGTGGGCGGTGGCCGTATCATCGGGGAGGCTTGCCATTTCATCGATCTGCTGCGCTTTCTGGCCGGTGCACCGATCGTCGGGTATTCGGCGACGGCGATGGAATGTCCCTCGCGGGATTCCGTGAGTCTTACCCTGCGCTTTGCCGACGGTTCGGCCGGCACCGTGCATTATCTGGCCAACGGCCATAAGTCCTTTCCCAAAGAGCGGTTGGAAGCGTTCTGCGGCGGCCGCATTCTTCAACTCGACAACTTCCGTAAGCTGACCGGTTTCGGTTGGCCGGGATTCTCGAAGCTGAATTTGTGGCGGCAGGACAAGGGCCAGAAGGCTTGCGCGGCCGCGTTCGTGCAGGCGGTGCGAGAGGGGCTGGCATCGCCCATTCCCCTGGAAGAGCTGCTCGAAGTCAGCCGCGTTACCATTGAGATTGCCGAATCCGTTCAATATGTCAGGCTTGCCGGCTATTCCTGCGACGATTTCATTGTTTGAAGACCTGGGGAGTCCGCTCAAGGAGACGGTCCGACTACTCGGGCTGTCATTGCCGGGGGCGGCTGCGTCGTGATACCGCAGGAGTTTTTGTCACCTTCCAAAGTGGCTGCGGATTAAGCTGGGATGGGGTATCCAAGTTGTTGCTTTCAGGTTTTCGCGGTCTACAGACTTCTTCCACGAACCCTGGGACGGTGAGATGAATTTTTGTGGCAAGGCTGCCCGCTACTTTCATACCCTCCGCTTTTTGCGGCGGGAGCAGATTCTGGGGCGGATCGGGTTCCGGCTATACCGGCCCAAATTGGACCAGGGCGCAATACCGCGGCGGCGGCCTCTTTCGGGGCCTTGGGTTGCGCCTTGTCTGCGGCAACCGAGCCTGATCGGGCCGGCGCGTTGCCGGTTCTTGAACGAGACGGGCGACCTTGCGGGGCCAGCAGGCTGGAATGATCCTTCCCGCGAAAAGCTCTGGCTGTACAACCTGCATTATTTCAACGACCTCAATGCGGAACGGGCTTCGGAGCGATGCGATTGGCACCGTGCTTTGATCGCTCGCTGGGTAGAGGAGAATCTGCCTCCACGGGGAACCGGCTGGGAGCCGTATCCCACCTCATTGCGCATCGTGAACTGGATCAAATGGGGGTTGGCCGGTAACGCCCTCACCGATGCTGCCTTGGCCAGTCTGGCTCTCCAGGCGCGATGGCTGATGAAGCGGCTGGAATGGCATCTGCTGGGGAACCATTTGTTCGCCAACGCCAAGGCGCTGGTGTTCGCGGGCTGTTTTTTCGAAGGTCCGGAGGCCGAATCCTGGCTGGTGCAGGGGTTGAAGATCCTGGAGCGGGAGCTGCCGGAACAGATTCTGGCCGATGGCGGGCAGTTCGAGCGCAGCCCCATGTACCATGCCTTGGCGCTGGAGGACGTGCTGGATCTGATCAATGTGTTCCGCGCCTTTCCTCCCGTTTTGCCGGAGCCGCAGCTGGTCGCCGGCCTCCCCGAGATCGCCGGCCGGATGCGATTCTGGCTGGCGGCGATGTGCCATCCCGACGGCGAAATAGCGTTTTTCAACGATTCGGCGATCGGCATCGCACCCTCGCCGGACCGGCTTACGGCCTATGCTCATCGGCTGGGGCTGCCGCAAGCGCCGCCGCCGAGCGAGGGGGTGACGCATCTCGCGGATTCCGGCTACATCCGGGTGCAGCGCGGTCCGATGGTGGCTTTGCTGGACGTGGCCCCGGTGGGGCCGGATTATCTGCCCGGTCACGCCCATGCCGATACCCTTTCGTTCGAATTATCGCTGTACGGCCGGCGTGTACTGGTGAATTCCGGCACCTCGGTTTACGGCACCGGCCCTGAGCGCCGGAGGCAGCGGGGGACCGAGGCCCATAACACCGTTGCCGTGGGTGGTTGCGACTCGTCCGAGATCTGGGGGGGCTTCCGTGTGGCGCGGCGGGCTTACCCCTTTGGGCTGGCAATCGACGACATGGGCGATCTGCTGTGTATCCGATGTTCGCACGACGGTTATCGTCGCTTGCAGGGACGTCCCATCCATCGGCGTGAATGGTGTTTCGATCATGCCGGATTGACTATCCTTGATGGGGTGACGAGAGAAGAAGGCCGTGCCCCGGTTTCCCGCGGCTGCGGGGCGGAAGGCGACAGAGCCTATTTTCACTTTCACCCCGCATTGGAGGTGGACACCGGGAGTTCAAGTGCGGCGATCCCGGAAGGTCGGAACTTGATCTGGCGGGTTGGGGCGGCGCCCGGTCGGATGGTGCCGTGTACTTATCACCCGGAATTCGGCTTGTCTCAGCCGAGCCGTTGCCTGGAAATCGGGTTGGAACAGGGGCGTTCTGCGGTGCGCTTCGACTGGGATTGAAATGTGCATATTCTTTTTCTGACTGACAATTTTCCGCCGGAGGTGAACGCTCCGGCCAGCCGGACTTTCGAACATTGCCGGGAATGGGTTCGCGCCGGTCACAAAGTCACGGTCATCACGGGTTTCCCGAATTTTCCCAAGGGGGAAGTGTTTCCCGGCTATCGCAACCGGCTGTGGCAGAAGGAAACCTTGGACGGCATCGATGTGCTGAGGGTCTGGACCTACATTACCGCGAATGAAGGGTTCTTCCGGCGCATTCTGGATTATCAGAGCTACATGCTGGCTGCCATCGCGGCGGCTCCGTTCGTGCGGAATGTCGACGTCGTCGTGGCCACGTCGCCGCAGCTGTTCACGCCCTGCGCCGCGTATGTGGTCAGCCGCGCCAAGCGGATTCCCTATGTGTTCGAATTGCGCGATCTTTGGCCCGAATCCATCCGGGCGGTGGGAGCACTGAGTCGGGCGCCGAGGATTTTCGCCCTGCTGGAAAGGCTCGAACTTTTTCTTTATCGCAAGGCTGAGCGGATCGTTTCGGTAACGGAATCTTTCCGGCGAAATCTGATAACCCGAGGCATCGCGGCGGAAAAGATTTCAGTTGTGACCAACGGCGTCGACGCTGCCCGCTTCCACCCTTTGCCGCGCGATGAGGCGCTGGCGGCGCGGTTTGGCTTGTCGGGCAAGTTCGTGGCGGGCTATATCGGCACCCACGGAATGGCGCATTCGCTCGAAACACTGCTCGATGCTGCGGTTTTGCTCAAGTCTCATCCGGAAGGCGCCGATATCCGCCTGTTGTTCCTGGGCGACGGAGCAAGAAAACAGGCGGTGAAGGACAGGGCGCGGGATATGGGGCTGGACAACGTCCTGTTTCTGGATTCGGTACCCAAGAATGAAGTGCCGCGCTACTGGTCGTTGTTGGACGTATCGGTGATACACCTCAAGAAAACCGAACTGTTTACCACCGTGATTCCTTCCAAGCTGTTCGAGTGCATGGGGATGGGCATACCCGTCTTGCACGGGGTCGCAGGGGAGTCCGCGGAGATCGTGGAGCGGGAAGGCGTGGGTTTGATCTTTGAGCCGGAGAATGCCGAAGCCCTGACCGCCGGCCTGTTGCGCTTGAAGAGCGACGCCGGATTGTATCGGGAGATTCACAGCCGGGGACCGGTGGCGGCGCGGCATTATGACCGCTCGGAACTCGCCATGCGCATGCTTTCTGTACTTGAAGCCGCCTGCCAGACTTGAAGTCAACGGATCGAGGAGTATTTGTGAAAGTCATCAATGTCGTTGGGGCTCGACCCAATTTCATGAAAATGGCGCCGATCATCGAGGCCATGGACGCCCGGCGGGATCATTTTCGCCACGTGCTGGTCCACACCGGCCAGCATTACGACGAGCGGATGAGCCGGGCTTTTTTTGACGACCTCGGCATGCCCAAGCCGGATATCGATCTGGAGATCGGTTCAGGCAGCCATGCCGAGCAGACCGGCAAGATCATGATCGAATTCGAACGGGTCTGCAGGCAGGAAGCTCCCGATCTCGTCGTCGTCGTCGGTGACGTGAATTCGACTCTGGCCTGTACCGTGACCGCCAAGAAGCTCGGCATTCGCGTCGCCCACGTCGAGGCCGGGCTGCGCTCCCGCGACATGAGCATGCCGGAGGAAATCAACCGGTTATGCACTGATGTGCTTTGCGACTACCTGTTCACTACCGATGCGCTGGCGAGCGAGAATTTGCGCAACGAAGGGATTGCGGAGGGGAGGATCCACTTCGTCGGCAACGTGATGATCGACACGCTCATGAAGCACAGGGCGTTGGCGGAGCGCCGCGAGTTGATTGGCAGTTGGGGGCTGCGGCCCGGTGAGTACGCGACGCTGACGCTGCACCGTCCTTCGAACGTCGACGATCCCCAGGTTTTTCGCGGCATCCTGGACGCCCTTGCCGAAATCGCACGGGACTTGCCGATCGTCTTCCCGATTCATCCCCGCACCCGCAAGATGGCGCAGGAGTTCGGGTTCGCCGGCTATTTCTCGGACGGCTCTCCTGTCCGCAACATCTGGTTGACGGAGCCGCTGGGCTACCTCGATTTTCTGCACTTAAACATGAATGCCAGGTTGGTACTGACCGATAGTGGCGGCTTGCAGGAGGAAACCACGGTGCTAGGGGTGCCTTGCATTACCTTGCGGCACAACACCGAGCGGCCCATAACATGTATGCAAGGAACCAACCAATTGGCCGGCAATCAACCTTCAGAGATTCTGGATGCAGCCAAGCGCGTGTTGCGTGGTGACTGGCAGGGCGGGAGGATTCCTGAAAAATGGGATGGGCGTGCTGCGGAGCGGATCGTTGAGGCTCTGGCGGCTTTGCCGTAGCAACGCTACGATCACTCGGCGCCGGGTCGCGGCAAAGCCGCTCCTACGGCGGCAGGCGGGGGGGGCTTGTAGAGCGGCTCCGCCGCGATAGATCAGTGTAGGGTGGGAAGGGTCTGTGGGAGCGGCTCCGCCGCGACAGATCAGCGGGAGGCTCGTGCCGAAAAAATGCGCCTCCAGCCATTGAATCTTCGCCTTGCTCTTCTATACTGCCTCGGGTAGCCGTTTTTCCACGCTCATGTACCACTTTTTGGGGGGACCCTGTCATGAAGGTTGCATTTACTCGACTCACGATGATTTTTGCCCTGTTAATCCCACTGCTGATGCCGTCTACGGGAACCGCTGCGCCATATAAGGCCTCGCTGTCGGATGCGGACAAGCAGTTGATCCAGGACGCCCGGCAGTCCGTCAAGGACCGGGCGGCAAGCCGCATCGAGGCGCTTCGGGCCGACTTGGAGGCCGGCAAGATTTCGAAACGGGAATACAAGTCCCAGGTTCGGGAAATTCAGTCCAACCAGAACCAATTGCTGAACTCCCTGAGCAGCAAGGCCAACCAGAAGGAGCTGGCGGGTCTGTTGGGCGAACTCAAGGCGCATCCCGAATCCGCGGATGACATCTTGTCCGCACAGGGCAGTAACAATCACGGGAACGGCTGGAATTACAAATGGCTCGTAAGCTGGATTAGCTGGCTGCGCGAGTACGTCAGCGAAGGCCGGATTCTCTGATTTCGGACGGATAGAATGCGAACTCGCTGGATCGGCTCGATCCGGCGAGTTTTTTGCGCACGGAATGCAGACGGCTTGTGGCTGCGTTATTTGACAAGGGTTTGTTTTCTGTCCTGCTGGCCGCGATCCTGTGGCTGCCGTTGCCTTGGGGCAGCAACTGGGAAGGGGCCGTTTATTTTTTTTCCAGTGCCGTATTCGCTCTTGGGGCCGTCTGTTGCCTTTTGCATGCCCACGGCAGGCTCCCGCTTACGGTGCCGTTTCGAAAGGCATGGCCTGCCTTGCTGCTGATCGGCGCGAGTGTCATCTGGGCGGGTTTTCAAGGGGCTCCGTGGCTTTCCGATCTGGCGGACGAGTTGCTTCCTCGGGCGGCGCGAGTTTATTCGGATGCTCGCCGGGTCGACCCCGGCCTTTTGTCCTCGTTCAGTACCGACCCGTACTACACCCGCCTTGCGGCATTCAAGGGGGCGGCCTATCTGATCCTATTTGCGCTGATTCTGTTGCTGACCCGCAGCCAGGAAAGGGCCCGGTGGCTGGCTTATGCGATGGTGGCATGCGGGGTCTTCGAGGCCTTGTATGGCTCGGCCAAGTCGTTGACTGGTCTTGAATTCGGCTTCTTCGGCAGGGAAGTGGGCAGATCCGTCGCGATCGGCACTTTCGTCAACCGCAATCATCTTGCCGGTTTGCTGGAGATGACGCTGGCGGTGGGCGTCGGACTGCTGATTGCCGGCCGGTTCTCCTCCCCGGGCGGCAACTGGCGCGACTGGCTGCGGGGAGCGGCGACTTTCCTGCTCAGCGACAAGGCGCCGCTTCGCATCGCCGTCGTGATCATGGCCATCGGTCTGGTGCTCACCCGGTCGCGCATGGGGAACGCAGGCTTCGCGATTTCATTGAGCGTCACCGGCGCCGTTTACCTGTTGCTCGCCCGTTCGTCGAAGTTTTCCAGCGGCTTGGTGTTGGCCCTCTTGTCGAGCATCGTGCTCGTCGATCTCGTGATCGTCGGCAGTTATTTCGGGATAGAGGAAGTGGCACAGCGTTTGGAGCGAACCACGGTTGCGGAGGCGTCGAATCGGGTCGATCTGTACGACTACGCGGTGCCTTACGTACTGGATTACCTGCCGTTCGGCGCCGGCGCAGGCTCGTTCGTGGCGTCGTTTCTGCCTTATGGCGGGGCGGAGGTGGTCATTCCGTACGATCACGCCCATAATGACTATCTGGAATTTCTCGGCGAATGGGGAATCGTCGGTTGGCTGCCGATGGCGCTGGCCGTTCTGTTGAGCCTGGGGGCGGCAGGGTTCGCGCTCCGCGAACGCCACGACTCTCTGCTGCGGGCAATAGGATTTGGCTCCTTCATGGGAATCGTCGCCTTGTTGATTCACTCCTTCGTCGATTTCAATTTGCAGATTCCGGCGAATGCCGGCTTTTTTACGGTATTGCTTGCCATGGGGTGGCTTGCCCGCTATATGCCTATTCATCCTCATAAGCATGCCAGCAGGCAGTCGGAAGCGGATGGTTAGATGGTGGAATGTGAGGCCGATTTGGACGTTGGCGGTTTTTCTATGCCAGGGGTTATAACGATGCGTCGGAGTCTGCCGCAGTCGATTTCCATGGATTCCCCGGCTCTCCAGTCGTTCTTCGGTGATGCAAGGGAGGGCCGTGGTGCCAGCAAGGTGCCTTCTTCGGGGACAAAAGCGATATTGAAACGTACGGCTTTCCTTGCCTTACGCCTTTTGGCCGGGTTTTGTGTGCTATATCCTGCGTCCACCTGGTCCCAGGGCGGCAATGGGAATGGCGTCGCCAATCCTTTGGACGGTTCCAGTGGTTATTCGAATTTCAGTCCCGGCAACACCTACGATCCCTACAACCGTACGCCGCAATACTTGAAGATGGATCAGCCGTTGGGCACGGAAGGAAGGCTTGACGACGAATTCGACTTCCGTCTTCCTATCGTCGGGCGTATGCGGGTGGAGGGTTTTTACGACGACAACGTGTTGAACACCGGCATTCTCAAGAAGGGCTCGTTCGGGACGTTCATCCAGCCCTGGTTCTTCCTCCCGTTTCACCACCGTAGTCTCAATGCCGGCCTCGGCTACTCGTTTCGCGGCAACGTCTACGAAAACGTTCCGCAAAACAATTACGTCGACAACTATGTCAACGCGTTCAGCGACGTGCGCTTCGACCATAGAAACCGCCTGAGCCTCAACGGGTCTCTCAGTTACGCCCATGATCCGCTCGGTACCCAGTTCGTCCAGGGGGACGAGAGTCTGCTGCTCAAAAATCCGAATGAGTGGCAGAGCCAAAGTTTCGACGCTTTGTACCGGTACGGGGCCGAGGGGGCCAAAGGTCTCCTGGAACTCCGGTTCAACTATATGAACAGGTACTACCAGAATAATCCAGAGTTCACGCGGGGACGCGATCTCAATCAATACAACATCGGTGGTGCGTTTTATTATCGTGTGCTGCCAAAAACGTCACTCCTGTTTGAAGTCAACGAAAGCTTTTCGGATTATCTAAATCCTCTGCCCGGCGGGCTCTCGCAGACCAATAACCAGTTGCGGGTACTAGGCGGCGTGACTTGGCGCGCAACGGCAAAGACGACGGGGATTTTGAAGGCCGGAGTTCTCGTCAAGGAGTTCGACCAGACCGCCGAAGGCTCGGGAACCAACGGCCAGCCGCGGCCTACGTTCGACGCGGCTATTCTGTGGCAGCCGCGTTCCATCGATACCGTGCGGGTCGGCGCCCTGATGATAACCAACGAGTCCAACTATCTCGGGGGCGCCACCAACAACCAGACGTATACCGTCATGTGGAATCATCAGTGGCTGCCTAAGCTCAGCAGCAACATTTACGCGAATGCCATGGAGAATAGCTACACGGGATCGGACCGAACGGACAAAGGGTACATGCTGGGCGTCGGCGTTTATTACCCGCTTCAGCGCTGGTTGACGAGCGGGCTCCAATATACTTATACCGACCGTTCCTCTTCCATTGAGCAATATAGCTTTACCCGTAACCTCGTCATCCTGAACTTGCAGATGAATTTTTAGGGGGGGCTAGCGAGTGGCCTGTCTGTACCTGTTGGCCGCCTCGCTTGGTGTTATTTTCGGGCTCTAGAGGAAGGGGACTCTCGATACGCAAATCCCTTGCCGCTTTCCAACAGGGCAAGGCCGTAAAGGCAGGTATTCCCGGTTTTTGGCACGCCGTAGTGTGTGCGGAATCCACAGGCTGAGCGGCGTCGAGGCCAGAGAGTCCGCTTCGAATCCCCTCGGCCGCGCGTAGGTTTCCGCCGTTCAGCGAACGGGGAGCCTGTCCGAGATTGTTCTGCGGAGAGGTCTGGGATTGCGTTCTGTTGTAGATGGAAATTTAAATAATATTCTTGCCGAAGACGGACAGCCATGTTTCGAGTCATTTCCAGGATTGCCTTGTTGTTTATCGCTTCGTCATTCTTGAGCCTGTTGCATGCGGAGGACAAGGTGTCCGGTTACAGGCTCGGTCCGGACGACCTGATCAAGATTTCCGTTCTGAACGAGCCCAATCTCAGTATCGAAGCGAGGCTCAGCGATGCGGGTACGGTTTCCTACCCGTTCCTGGGCGAGATTCACATCAAGGGGAAGACTCCCGGTGAAGTGGAGCATCTCATCACCGATGGCCTCAGGGGCGCCTATCTGGTCGATCCGAAAGTGAACGTCAGCGTGCTGGAATACCGGAAATATTACATCGGCGGGCAGGTCAAGCAGCCCGGCGCCTATCCGTATCAGCCCGGGCTAACGGTAGGGAAGGCCGTGGCTCTGGCCGGCGGTTTCGGCGAACTGGCCTCCCGGGACATCGTGATCCTCCGCGAGGACGATCCGGCGCAGCCTCAGCTCGAGGCCGACGTTATGACGCCCGTGCATCCGGGGGACGTCATAACGGTGGAGGAAAGCTTCTTCTGATTCTCTCACCGCTTCCTACCTTCCTGTCCGGTCTGCCGCAATGAACGACAAGAACATCTATTCGCCCGTAATTCCGAGCAATATTCCTCAGGTCATCAACGTTCCGTATGAGGCGGGCGGATACGTTTCAGAGGAGGAACAGTTCGACCTCAGGCGCTACTGGGCCGTCATTCGCCGGCATCTTTGGGGCATCCTCGGCCTGGCGGTGTCGGTTTCCGTCCTGACTTTCCTGATTCTGCTCTCGAAAACGCCGATTTATCGCGCTACCGCGTCGATGATCGTCGAGCCGAAGGAGCAGAAAGTGGTTTCCGTCGAGGAACTTTACGGTGTCGATACCAAGAGCGTCGCGTATTACTACACCCAGGTCGAGGTCCTGAAATCGCGCGCCATCGCCCGCAAGGTCATCGAGGCCCTGAATCTGACCGCGCATCCGGAGTTCGTGGGCAAACCCCCGGCGCCGGATTCTGCAGAAGAGATGGGACCGGTCGGACCGGATGGTCCGCAGATTCCCAAGGACCTCGTTTCGGCCGACGCCGGTGATGCGGCGGATGGTGGTGAGGGCGGCGAGGAAGCGGCGGCGGAATCTTCGCTGTTGGACTGGCGGTCCTGGCTGCCGTTCGGGGCGTCTCAGCCTGCGGCATCGGAAGCCGTGGAGCCGGATCCGGTCGATGGCGTGGTGGACCAGTTTCTGGCGCGTCTGAGTGTCAGCGCGATCCGTAATACCCAACTGGTGCAGGTCTCGTTCGACGCGGCCAGCCCGGAACTGGCGATGCGGGCCGCCAACGCGGTCTGCGACGCCTATATCGACGCCAATCTTGATGCCCGTTCCGAAGGGACGCAACTGGCCTCGAAATGGCTGGCCACCCGTCTCGAAGGATTGCGGGAAAAGCTGGCCGACTCCGAACGCCGGTTGCAAGCCTACCTTGAAAATCAGAAGCTCGTGGACATCGGGGGCGTATCGTCATCCGGCGTGTCGTCTTCGGGCGTGTCGTCCCTGAGCGCCAGCCAGTTGAGCGACCTGAATTCCAAGTATATCGATGCCAGGAAGATCCGCCTGGAGGCCGAGACCCTGTATAGCCAGATTGCCAGCCTGGGTGGCCAGGTGCCGGACAACATCGAAAGCATGCCGGCGATCTACGGCGACGAAACGGTGCGCGATCTCAAGCAGCAGGAGCACGAGGCGCTGACGCGCGTCAACGAGTTGTCGAGCCGCTACGGTGCGCAGCATCCGGAGCGGGTAACGGCGGAGACGCATCTCGAATCGGTGAGAACCGCCTTGAAGAAGCAGGTGGCCAGCGTCGCGGGCCGGCTGAAGCAGCAGATCGCGGCCGCGTATGCCAACGAGAATGCGCTGGCCGGCCAGATCGACGGGCTCAAGAGCGAGATCCAGGGCATTTCGCGCAAGGAGAGCGTCTATCGGGAACTGCAGCGGGAGGTCCAGTCCAACCGGGATCTCTATGAAATGTTTTTCAAGCGCCTCAAGGAAACTTCCGAGGCGGGCGACCTGCAGCCGTCCAATGCCCGCATCATGGACGCCGCGATTCTGCCCAGGGCGCCGGTCCGGCCGAACAAGAGGCTGGGCGTGACCATCGCGTTCGCCCTGTCCCTGCTTGCCGGGATCGGCTTGGCCTTCCTGCTCGATTTCATGGACAAGTCGTTCCGGAGTTCGGACGAGGTGGAGCAGAAGCTGGGGCTCCCCCTGTTGGGTCTGGTGCCGCTGGTCGCCCAGAAGCAGAAGCGAGGTGCCAAGGAGGATGTTTCAAAGGTCTTCCTGGAAGATCCGCGGGGCAATTTCGCGGAATCGGTGCGCACGATTCGCACCGGCATCATGCTTTCAGCCTTGGATGATCCGCGCATGAGCATCCTGGTGACGTCCTCGGTTCCGGGGGAAGGCAAGTCGTCGATTTCGATGAGTCTGGCCTACGCGCTGGCGCAGCTCAATTCCAGGGTGCTGGTCGTGGAGGCGGACCTGAGGCGGCCCAATCTGGCCAAGCGCTGCGGCCTGTCGGCCAAGATGCCCGGCCTTTCGAACCTGGTGGTGCAGACGGCGTCTTTGGAGGAGTGCATCCACCATTACGACGCGGGCAAAATCGATCTGATGCCGGCCGGCATCATTCCGCCGAATCCGCTCGAGCTGCTGTCTTCCCACCGTTTCGCCGAAGCGATGGCCGAGCTCGAGAGCGAGTACGACGCGATCATCCTGGACGCGCCGCCGATGCAGCCGGTGAGCGATGCGCTCGCCCTGTCCCGGCTGGCCCGGTCGGTGATCTACGTGATCCAGGCGGAAAAAACGCCGGTGCACATGGCGCGTTCGGGCATCGACCGGCTGCGCAAGGTTCGTGCGCCGCTGACCGGCGTGGTCCTGAGCCAGTTGAACATGGAAAAAAGCCGGCGCGGCTACAGCAGCTATTACTACAGCGACTATTATTATGGGAGTTACAAGCAGGAAGGCGCCCAGGAATAGGGAACGGCTACCTCGGGTGTGTAGATCCTGAATTAGACTGCAGCGTTAGAGCTTTGAATTCCCATGATCGACCTTCATTGCCATCTGTTGCCTGCCATCGACGACGGTCCGGAGAGTCTGGCCCAGGCCCTGGAGCTCGCCCGGCTCGCGGCGGACAGCGGGATTCGGCGGTCGGTGGTGACGCCGCATATCCAGCCGGGCTGCTGGGACAACGACCAGGCCGGCATCGAGCGCGTCTTCCGGGCGTTTCAGGCGGAACTGGAACGCGAAGGGATTCCGCTCGAAGTCGGAATGGCGGCGGAAGTCCGTGTGTGCGCCGAGATCATGAGCCTGCTGGCGCAGGACCGGATTCCCTTCCTCGGTGAGTACCGGGGCAAGCGGGTGATGCTGCTCGAGTTCCCCCACGAGCAGATCCCCGCCGGCACCGACGCGCTGGTGCGCTGGCTGATGAAGCGCGACATCCTGCCGATGATCGCCCATCCGGAGCGGAACAAGGCGGTTCTACGTGACTTCAGCAAGATATTCCCTTACGTTGAAATGGAATGCCTGTTCCAGGTTACCGCCGGTTCGCTGGCCGGGCAGTTCGGCGAGCGCTGTGAAGAAAGGGCGCTACAGTTCCTCGAGGAAGGCTGGATCACGGTGTTGGCGTCCGATGCGCACAACGTGAAGCATCGTCCGCCCAATCTGGAGGAGGGGCGGGAGGTGGTCGAGCGTGTGGCCGGGCCGGAAGTGGCTAGGAGGCTCGTCGTCGACAACCCGAGCGAAATTCTCGGATTGCGTATTCAATAACTTCTGAATCCGAATGTCCGCCGCTTTGCGCATCCTGGTGTGCTACCTGCTGGCCGGCGGCTTGTTTTTCCTCAGCTGGACTTGCCTGAAGCGGGCCAAGGCCGGCGTTCATGAAGTCCAGGTAGGCTGGCTGTTCAAGGCCTGGACGGCGCAACCGGACAAGCCGCCGTCCGAGGCCGAGCTGAACCGCATCGAGCGCGTGCTGCGCGGCGCGGTCGCCCTGGATCCCGACAATCCCGTCCTTCACGAACAATTGTGCCAGTTGTACATGTGGCAGCTCGCGCTCGCCCGCAGCAATCCCGACGCGGAGGCCAAGCTGAGCGCCAAGGCCACCGCCGAGGCCCGCCGCGGGGTGTCGCTGCGGCCGGCCTGGCCGATGGCCTGGGCACGTTTACTCGGTTTGAAGGCGGCTTTCGACGTCCCCGACGACGAATTCAGGCTCGCTCTGAGGCGCGCCACCACCCTCGGGCCTTGGGATTTTCAAACCAGCCAGGCGGTGGCGGCTGCGGTGCTACCGATTTGGGAAGAAGTCTCGCCGGAGGATCGCGAGGTGGCGGTGAACGCGGCGATCCGAGGATTCCAGCAGAAACCGCGGGACATGCTGCCGATTGTGCAGGATTCCGGCCGGCTGGTGGAAGTCTGCGCGGCCATGGCCGGCCAGCCCGAGCTTCACCAGCAGGTATGTTCAGACGTGATCGAATAGATGGCCGGATCGGCCGGGCCGAATAATGCGCTTCAGGGCTGAAACACCCTGATCTTGCTGGGCTGGATCACCACTTCGTCGCCGTGCTTGATGGCGTGGCGTCCGAACGCTTCGCGGCTGAGTTCCGCTTCCACGGGGCCCTGGCCGTCCTTGCGCTCCAGTTCCACCCGCACCGCGTTGCCGCGCCGCCGGATGTCCCGGACGACGGCCCCGATGCCTGCGCCGTCGCCGCCGATTTCGATTTCGTGGGGACGGGCGAAGAACAAGGCCTGTTCGGCGTCGGACTCAGCGGTGCCCGGCAGGTCGATCACCGTCTCGCCGATAAGGGCGCGGCCGTCGTGCACCCGGCCGTGGAACAGGTTGACGTCGCCGATGAACTGGCACACGAAAGGCGTGGCGGGATGGTCGTAGACCTCGTCCGCCGAACCGACCTGTTCGATCTGGCCGGCGTTCAGCACGACGACCCGGTCGGCGACTTCCAGCGCTTCTTCCTGGTCATGGGTGACGAACACCGAGGTGATGTGCAACTCGTCGTGCAGCCGCCGCAGCCAGCGGCGCAGATCCTTGCGGACCTTGGCGTCCAGCGCGCCGAACGGCTCGTCGAGCAGCAGGACTTTCGGTTCCACGGCGAGGGCGCGGGCCAGTGCGATGCGCTGGCGCTGGCCGCCGGAGAGCTGGCCGGGATAGCGGTCGGCCAGCCAGTCGAGCTGGACCAGTTCCAGCAATTCATGCACCCGCCGCCGGATTTCGGCTTCCGGCGGGCGCTGGCCGCGCGGGCGCACCCGCAGGCCGAAGGCGATGTTCTCGAACACGCTCATGTGGCGGAACAGGGCGTAGTGCTGGAACACGAAGCCGACCTGGCGCTCGCGGACGTGGCGGTGCGTCGTGTCTTCCCCGTGGAACAGTATCTGCCCGCTGTCGGCGGCCTCCAGCCCGGCGATGATGCGCAGCAGCGTGGTCTTGCCGCAGCCGGAGGGGCCGAGCAGGGCCACCAGTTCGCCGGAACCGATGGTCAGGTCGATGCCCTTGAGGGCCTGGAAGCTGCCGAAGGATTTGGTGATGTTGCGGATTTCGATGCTCATGGTCGGTTCAGGCTTGAATTATTCTAGATTTCGCGGTTGGAGATATCCGGAAAGTTCGCATGCCCTCATCCCCGGCCCTTTCATGCCGGGCTATCCTGCCCGGCCCCCTTCGGGTCAATGCAAATCTGCTCCCGGCAGATTTGTCCCAGAGGGAGAAGGGAGCGAGACCCCTCTCCCTGTGGGAGAGGGGAAGGGGTGAGGGAAAACGACGGCTGGCGCGGCTTTGAGGTCATTCCTACTTTCAATCGCTTTTCTCAGATTGATCTTTTGCGGCGTCGACCTGCTGGGCCAGCCGCCACTCCAGGCCGCTCTTCAAGGCCAGGGTGACCAGGGCCAGCATCGCAAGGAGCGAGGCGACGGCGAAGGCGGCGGCGCTGTTGTATTCGTTGTAGAGGATTTCCACGTGCAGCGGGATCGTGTTGGTGGCGCCCCGGATATGGCCCGACACCACGGACACGGCCCCGAATTCGCCCATCGCCCGGGCGTTGCATAGAATCACACCGTACAGGAGGCCCCAGCGGATGTTGGGCAGGGTGATGTGGCGGAAGGTCTGCCAGCCCGAGGCGCCCAGCACCAGCGCGGCCTCCTCCTCGTCGTTGCCCTGGGCCTGCATCAGCGGAATCAGCTCACGGGCGACGAAAGGCACGGTGACGAAGATCGTGGCCAGCACGATGCCCGGTACCGCGAAGATTAATTTGATGTCGTGCTCGTGCAGCCAGGGACCCAGCCAGCCCTGCATGCCGAACAGCAGCACGTAGATCAGGCCGGACACGACAGGCGACACCGAGAATGGCAGGTCGATCAGTGTGGTGAGCAGGTTCTTGCCGGGAAATTCGAACTTGGCGATGGCCCAGGCCGCCGCCACGCCGAACACTGTGTTCAGCGGCACCGCGATCAGGGTGACCAGCAGGGTGAGCTTGATCGCGGCCAGGGCCATCGGGTCGACCAGCGCGGACACGTAGGTTTCCCAGCCCTTGGCGAAGGCCTGGACGAACACCAGCGCCAGCGGCATCAGCAGGAATAATGCGAGAAAGACCAGGGCGGCGGCGGTCAGCGACCAGCGCACCCAAGGCGCTTCGCCGCGGGCGGCGTGATGGACATGATGGATGTGCGAGGCGAAGGTGAGCGTTTGTGCGGACATGGCGATAGATTCGGTCGTTGTGCCGTTCAGATGCGGGAGCCGCGGCGGTTCTGGGTCCACCATTGCAGCAGGTTGATGGCCAGCAGCAGGGTGAACGAAACCAGCAGCATGGACACCGCCAGGGCGGTGGCGCCGGCGTAGTCGTACTGCTCCAGCTTGGTGATGATGAGCAGCGGGGTGATTTCCGACACCAGCGGAATGTTGCCGGCGATGAAGATCACCGAGCCGTATTCGCCGACGCCGCGGGCGAAGGCCAGGGCGAATCCCGTCATCAGCGCCGGTGACAGGGTCGGCAGGATCACCTTGAGGAAGGTTTGCCAGCGGGTGGCACCCAGACTGGCCGCCGCTTCCTCCAGTTCCTGTTCCAGGTCTTCCAGGATCGGCTGTACCGTCCGCACCACGAAGGGCAGGCCGATAAAGGTCAGGGCGATCGTGACGCCCAGCGGAGTGAAGGCGATCTTGAACCCCGCCTGGGCCGCGAACTGCCCGATCCAGCCCTTGCTCGAATAAAGGGTGGCAAGCGCGATGCCGGCGACGGCGGTGGGCAGGGCGAAGGGCAGGTCGACGAAGGCGTCGGCCAGCTTGCGTCCGGGGAACTCGTAGCGCACCAGCACCCAGGCTACCAGCAGGCCCATGACAGCATTGATCGCCGCGGCGGCGAGCGCGGCTCCGAAGGTCAGCTTGTAGGACGCCAGTACGCGCGGGGTGGTGACGGCTTCGAAGAAGCCGCCCCAGCCCAGGGTGGCGCTCTTGAGGAAGGTCGCAGACAGCGGGACCAGCACGATCAGGCTGAGATAGAGCAGGGTGAAGCCCAGCGCCAGCGGAAAGCCGGGCAGGACGCTATGTTGCCGGTAGGTCCTCATGTGTTCGTTCGATTCGGGAAAGCCATGATTGAGCGGGAGTTTATCCGAGCTTTTTTATATAGCTAAAGAATTAACTATGCTATTTATATTCCCGATGCGAATGAGGCAGACGAGCCGCGATCCGGCTTGACAAGCCCTGAGCGTCCTCTGTACCTTGTTTCGTAGATACCGGAGCTGACCGGACCACCGGAAGCCAGCGTGTCCCTCGCGGAGGGGCCGCTGGCTTTTTTGTTGCCCGCAATCCGGACCGGGCGGAACTTAGGGAGGTTTCCATGCCACATTGGTTCGAAGACAACTCGCAATCCATCGGACATACGCCCCTGGTGCGCCTCAACCGGGTGACCGACGGCGCGCCGGCCACGGTGCTGGCGAAGATCGAGGGGCGCAATCCCGCCTATTCGGTCAAATGCCGGATCGGGGCGGCGATGGTGAAGGACGCCGAACAGCGCGGTCTGCTGGGGCCGGGCAAGGAACTGGTCGAGCCCACCAGCGGCAACACCGGGATCGCGCTGGCCTTCGTCGCCGCCGCCCGCAACATTCCGCTGACCCTGACGATGCCGGAAACCATGAGCCTGGAGCGGCGCAAACTGCTGATCGCCTATGGCGCCAAACTGGTGCTGACGGAGGGTGCCAAGGGCATGTCCGGCGCGGTGGCGCAGGCGGAGGCCATCGCCGCCTCCGATCCCGGCCGCTATGTTCTGCTGCAGCAGTTCAGAAATCCGGCCAATCCCAAAATTCACGAGGAGACCACGGGCCCCGAGATCTGGGACGACACCGGGGGCGCGGTCGACATCTTCGTGTCAGGCGTTGGGACCGGCGGCACCATCACCGGGGTTTCTCGCTATCTCAAGCAGACCCGCGGCAAACCGGTGGTCTCGGTCGCGGTCGAGCCGGCCACCAGCCCCGTGCTGACCCAGCGCCGCGCCGGCGAACCGCTGAAGCCCGCGCCGCACAAGATCCAGGGCATCGGCGCCGGTTTCGTGCCGGAGGTGCTGGATCTGTCGCTAGTGGACGAGATCGAGCCGGTCAGCAACGAGGAAGCCATTCATTACGCCCGCCGTCTGGCGCGCGAGGAAGGCATCCTGTCGGGGATTTCCAGCGGCGCCGCGGTGGCAGCCGCCGTGCGGGTCGCCAAGCGGCCGGGCAATGAAGGCAAGACCGTCGTCGTCGTCCTGCCCGATTCCGGCGAACGCTACCTGAGCAGCGTGCTGTTCGAGGGCGTGTTCGACGCGACGGGGCTGGCCGCATGAGCGCACGGATGAAGTCCTTCGAGACGCGCCTGTCCGCCGGCCCCAACTGGGGCATCGACGCCATCGTCGCCGAATTGCGCCATCTCCGGGAGCGCTCGCTGGAGGCGCGCCAGCGCCTCGACCGTCCGCCCAAGCTGCCTTCGCGCAAGGTCTTGTCGGAGATCGTGGGCGGGTTGAGCGCGGCGCTGTTTCCCAACCGGCTGGGGGCCGTGGAGATCGCGCGGGAAGGGATCGACCACTATGTCGGCCACACCCTGGATTCCAGCCTCCGGTCGCTGCGCGAGCAGGTGAGCTGCGAACTGCTTTTCGTTTCCGGCCAGGAGTCGGGTGAGGATGCGCAGGAGCGCGCCGTGGCAATCGTCCGGGAGTTCGCCGCTCGGCTGCCGCGGATCAGGGAACTGCTGGACACGGACGTGCGTGCGGCATTCGAGGGCGATCCCGCGGCGCGCAGCGTCGACGAGGTGCTGGCCTGTTATCCCGGTGTGACCGCCGTCATCCATCACCGGCTGGCGCATGAACTGTACCGACTGGGCGTTCCGCTGATCGCCCGGATCGTCTCCGACGTCGCCCACTCGGCCACGGGCATCGACATCCATCCCGGCGCACAGATCGGCGGCAGCTTCTTCATCGACCACGGCACCGGTGTCGTCATCGGCGAAACCGCGATCATCGGTGAGCGCGTACGGCTGTACCAGGCCGTGACCCTGGGGGCCAAGCGCTTCCCGGTGGATGAAAACGGTGCCCTGATCAAGGGCAACGCCCGTCACCCCATCGTGGAGGACGAGGTGGTGATCTACGCCGGCGCCACCATCCTGGGGCGCATCACCATCGGCCGCGGGTCGGTCATCGGCGGCAACGTCTGGCTGACCCGCAGCGTGCCGCCCAAGAGCAACATCAGCCAGGCGCAGGTGCGCAACGAAACCTTCGATGCCGGCGCCGGCATCTGAAAGCAAAGGAAGGAGGTCAATCCGCCCAAACGTACAAGCGAAGCTCACCTTACGAAATCCGAAATCAAGGAGTAAACAATGGCAGAAATCGAATCGAGACAACTCGCACTGGGCGATGCGGCGGCCCGCCAACTCGCCAACGCCACCAAGACCGTTCCCCAGCTCCAGCCCATCACGCCGCGCTGGCTGGTACACCTGCTGCCTTGGGTCGGGGTCGAAGCCGGCATCTACCGGCTCAACCGGGTCAAGGACGAATCCCGGGTGCTGACCGCCTGCTCGCAGCGCGACGAGCGCGACCTGCCCGAGACCTTCGTCGACTACGACGAAAACCCGCGCGAGTATTTCCTGAGCGCGGTGTCCACCACCGTGGACGTACACACTCGGGTGTCGGACCTGTACAGCAGCCCGCACGACCAGATCCAGCAGCAGCTGCGCCTGGCCATCGAGACCATCAAGGAGCGCCAGGAAGACGAACTCATCAACAACAAGGAGTACGGCCTGCTGAACAACGTCGTGCCCGAGCAGCGCATTTCCACGCTGACGGGCGCGCCGACGCCGGACGATCTGGATGAGCTGATCACCAAGGTTTGGAAGGAGCCCGCCTTCTTTCTGGCCCACCCGCAGGCGATCGCCGCGTTCGGGCGCGAGTGCACCCGCCGCGGCGTACCGCCGCCGACCGCCAACCTGTTCGGCTCGCCGTTCCTCACCTGGCGCGGCATCCCGATCATCCCGACCAACAAGCTGAAGATTCAGGACGGAAAAACCAGCATCCTATTGCTGCGCACCGGCGAAGCCCGCCAGGGCGTGGTCGGGCTGTATCAGCCGGGGCTGCCGGGCGAGCAGGGCCTGGGGCTCTCGGTCAAATTCATGGGAATCAGCCGCAAGGCCATCGCTTCTTACCTCGTTTCGCTGTACTGCTCGCTGGCGGTGCTGACGGAAGATGCGATCGCTGTGCTCGAAGGGGTCGAGGTGGGCAAGTACCATGACTATAAGCACGAGTACAAATAGCCTGGACTCGGTACCCGGCGCCGCTTCTCCCGAATGGGAGGCCGGGGCCGGCGCTCCGCACGACGCCGGGCTGCTGCGGCAGATTGCCAACGCGCTGTTCGCGGCGGTGCCCGGCTCCCCGGCCGGCGCCTTGGAGCCGCTGCTGGCGGCTGCGCCCGCAGCGCTGCCGCAGTCGCTGCCCGGTACCCCGCTGCCGACTCCGCCCTCGGAGGCGGTGCTGCGGTCGATACCCGCCGCGCTGGCCGGCGCCGTCGGCGTCTCGCCGCGCGTGCTGCAGGAGCCGCCGGAACCCGAGTCCGCCGGATCGGCGTTCTACTTCCTGGAATCGGCCCGGCCCAGTTCGCCGCAGGTGCTGCCCAATCTGAACCTGGCGCCGCCGGGATTCGAGCCGCCTTTGGGCTTCACGGTGCCTACGGCCTGGCTGGCCGCCGATCCGCGCTCGGCTCCGGGACGCAGCGCGCCGCCGGGGCTGAGGCTGGGTTCGACCGCGCCGGTTACGCCCGGCGTCGAGGTCGGTGCGCTGCCGTTTGCGGGGGCGGTTCCGCCGGCCTCGGCCTTCGGCGCCAACCGGGACCTGACGCCGCTGCCGGTTTCGTCGGAACTGGACGGCCTGAGCGGGATTCCGCTCAGCCAACCCCTGGCGCCGGCGGTTCCCGGCAGCGTTCCCGCGCCCGCGGCGCAGCCGCCCTATCCGGCGGGATCGCCGGTGACGGCGGGCGGCGAGGGGAGTGAGGCCGGCTGGTATTTCCTCGGCGAAACCTTGGCGCTGGGTGGCGGAAGCGGCTTCCCCGAGGCCGAACTGGACGAAGGCGTCCCGGCGCTGGTGGCGGGCGAGACTTCCGCGCATCCGGGATTCGACGTCTACGCGGTGCGGCGCGACTTCCCGATCCTGCAGGAAAAGGTGCACGGCCATCCGCTGGTCTGGCTGGACAACGGCGCAACGACCCAGAAGCCTCAGGCGGTGATCGACCGGCTGGTGTATTTCTACCAGCACGAGAACTCCAACATCCACCGGGCCGCGCACGAACTGGCGGCGCGGGCCACCGACGCCTACGAAGGGGCCCGGGACAAGGTGGCGCGTTTTCTCCACGCTTCGAGCAAGGACGAGATCGTCTTCACCCGCGGCACGACCGAAGCCATCAACCTGGTGGCCAAGTCCTGGGGTCAGCGCTACATCGGCAAGGGCGACGAAATCGTCATCACCTGGCTGGAGCACCACGCCAACATCGTGCCCTGGCAGCAGCTTTGCGCCGAAACCGGGGCGCGGCTGAAAGTGGCGCCGGTGGACGACCGTGGCCAGATCCTGCTGGACGAGTACGAAAAGCTGTTCACGTCCCGCACCAGGCTGGCGGCCTTCACCCAGGTCTCCAACGCGCTGGGTACGGTAACGCCGGCCCGCGAGATGATCGAGATCGCCCACCGCCACGGCGCCCGCGTGCTGCTGGACGGCGCCCAGGGCATCGCCCACATGCCGGTGGACGTGCAGGCGCTGGACGTCGACTGGTACGTGTTTTCGGGCCACAAGATATTCAGTCCGACCGGCATCGGCGCGCTCTACGGCAAGCTCGATCTGCTCAACGCCACGCCACCTTGGCAGGGCGGCGGCAACATGATCCAGGACGTGACCCACGAGCGCACGATCTACCACGCGGCGCCCCATCGCTTCGAAGCCGGCACCGGCAACATCGCCGACGCCGTCGGTTTGGGGGCGGCGCTGGATTACGTGGAACGCTTGGGCCGGGAAAACCTGGAGCGGCATGAGCAGGAGATACTCGCCTATGCCACGGAAGGGCTATCGACCGTGCCGGGCTTGCGCATCATCGGCACGGCGGCGGAAAAGGCCGGGGTGATCTCCTTCGTGCTGCCCGGATTCCGCACCGAGGATGTGGGCAAGGCGCTCAACCGCCAGGGCATCGCGGTACGCGCCGGCCATCACTGCGCGCAGCCGATCCTGCGGCGGTTCGGCCTGGAAACCACGGTGCGGCCGTCGTTCGCGCTGTACAACACCCGCGAGGATGTCGACGCGCTGGTCGCCGCCGTGCGGCGCATCCAGGCGGGGAGTGTGGAGTTGGGCCGTTGAGGGGGATATCCTGGATCGGTGATGAGATAATCAGAGTCTGCTAATATTTAACCTTATGTCATTCGATCGACGCCGGCTGTTCCGCAGCCGGCGTCGTTTTCGCACTCTGAGCGAGCGATCCATGAATCCTGCCTTCCCACCCCAAACCATCGCTATTGTCGGCGCCGGCTTCAGCGGCACCCTGGTGGCGGCGCACCTGTTGTCCAGGGCGAAGGCGCCGCTGACGATCCATCTGATCGAGCGGGAGCGCAGCCGCTTCGCCCGCGGCGTCGCCTACAGCACCACCGAGGACTGCCACCTCCTCAACGTGCCCGCCGGGAACATGAGCGCCATTCCCGACGACCGCGAGCATTTCCTGCGCTGGGCACAGGCCCGGGCGGCTGAATTGCTCAACTGCGCCTGCGTCAGCGAAGTGACGGCCGCAGCCTATCTGCCGCGGCGGGCCTACGGCGATTACATCGCCGAGGTGCTGGACGAAGCAGAGCGCGGTGCGGCGCCCGGCGTAGGCCTTGAGCGCCGGATCGACGAGGTTGCTTCCTTGAAGGTCGAGGGCGAGGCCGTCGACCTCCGGCTGGCCTCCGGCGCGCAGCTCCGGGCCGACCGCGTCGTGCTGGCGCTGGGGAATTTCCGCCCCGGCGACCCGTCCGGCGCCGAAGCCGCGTTTTACCGCAGCGCCCGCTACCACGGCGACCCTTGGGCGCCCGATGTATTGGAAAGGCTCCTCCCCACCGAGTCCTGCCTCCTGGTGGGCAGCGGCCTCACCATGGTCGACTGGGCCATCACCTTGAACCAGGCCGGCTACCGCGGCGCCATCCATGTCGTTTCGAGACGCGGTCTGTGGCCTCAGCCCCATAAGCCGGGTCCGCCGGCGGCGTTCGGCGTTGAGCCCTCCGGTGCCGGCGGGGCCGTCCGCAAAGGCCTGCACAGTATCCGGGCTTTCATCCGCGACACCGGCGCCGACTGGCGTCCCGCGATCGACGCGCTGCGGCCGGCGACCCAGACGCTATGGAAGAGTCTCGGACTCTCGGAGCAGCGCCGCTTCCTGCGCCATCTGCGCACGTTGTGGGATTGCCACCGCCATCGGCTGGCGCCCGGCATCGCCGCGCGGCTGGCCGCGATGCTGGATTCCGGGCAACTGGTCCGCCATGTGGGACGCATCCGCGGCTTTCGCGATCTTGGCAGCCAGGTCGAAGTCGCCATCCGGCCGCGGGGAAGTGATCGGAACTATGAGTTCCGTGTCGATGCGGTGGTGAACTGTTCCGGTTCGGAGAGCGATTACCGCAGGCTCGACAGTCCCCTGGTCAAGGATCTGCTGGAAAAGCGGCTGATCCGGCCGGACCCGCTGGCGCTGGGGTTGGATGTCGCCGACAGCGGTGCCTTGGTCGACGCGGAAGGCGCCGCGTCCGGGTTCCTGTTCACCCTCGGACCGCCGCAGAAGGGGCGGTTGTGGGAAACCACGGCAGTGCCGGAAATACGGGGGCAGGCGGCCAGGCTGGCGGTGGAACTGCTGGGAGCTTAGCGCCTCAGACCGGTAGCATCAGGTCGCCGTATTTTGCCACGGTCGCATCGCAGGTCATCAGCCTGAGCGGTTCCGTGATCGCCTGAGCGATCAGAATGCGGTCGAAGGGATCGGCGTGGATATGGGGCAGCGTCCCGGTAGCGGCGGCATGATCGGCGGTAATCGGGAGCAGGACGTAGCCGGCCTCCTTGAAATAGCGGGCGGCTTCGGTGCCGGAAACCGGCATATTGCCGCGGTTGAGCGAATGCTTGATGGTAATTTCCCAAACCGACGCGGCGCTTACGAAAATCTCCGATGCCGGTGCAAGGATCAGTTCGCGTGCCCGGGCAGGTAGTCTTGGACTGTCCGTGATCGCCCACAGGGCGATGTGCGTGTCGAGCAGCAGCCTCAATTTGCGACCATGCCGAAGAGTTTCGCGATCATGGCGTTATCCGCATCGATGTCGTCCGGCACGACGAAGGCGCCTTTGGCGACGCCGATGCGCTTGTCCGTCGCAGGCGCCTTGCCGATGCGCACCAGCCTGGCAGCGGGCTTGCCGTTGCGGGCGATGACGATTTCCTGTTCCTGGCCGGATTCCACCTGTTCCACCAACTTCGACAGATGGGTTTTGGCTTCCAGCATGTTGACGGTGCTCATAGGACTTCCTTCGAAAGGTTTCTGGTCAATCTTAGCTAAGATCGGCAGGGACGGACAAGCATGTATCCTGTCCCGGTTCAGCTAGCCGGAGTTCGTTTGCTCATTCGCGCCGTCCTTCTCATTCGCCTCCATCTGCGCCAAGCCCTGGGCCGCTCCTCGCTGGATGGAATGCTGCTCTGGGCTACCCTGGTCGGAGTAGTCGGCGGCGCATCGTCAGCGCTGTTCCGGGAGGCGGCGATCGGGCTGGAATGGCTCCTGACCGGACGTACGGCCGATCTGGTCAGCGTCGCGACGAGCCTCCCAGTCGACAAACGCGTATGGATTCCGGCGATTGGAGGCCTCGTCGCCGGCACGGTGCTCGCCCTGGGCGCCCGGCTGTTCCGGCGCGGACGCGCGGTGGACTATCTGGAGGCGATCAACGTCGGCGACGGGCACATCCCGCTCGGTCCGACCCTGGCGCGGCTGGGTTCCTCGCTGTGCTCGATCGGCTCCGGCTCCTCGATCGGTCGGGAGGGCGGCATGGTGCAGTTTTCGGCGCTGCTGGCCTCGTCCATCGGCGGGGCGTTCCGGCTGAGCCGGCCGCGCCTGCGCCTCCTGGTCGCCTGCGGCGGCGCGGCAGGCATCGCTTCGGCCTACAACACGCCGCTGGCCGGTGCGTTGTTCATCGCCGAGATCGTGCTTCAATCGCTGTCCATCGAGATTCTGGGGCCGCTGGTGGTCGCCTCGGTGCTGGCGACGCTCACCATC
The DNA here is from genome assembly GCF_026247885.1 of Methylococcus mesophilus. Lineage (NCBI taxonomy): Bacteria > Pseudomonadati > Pseudomonadota > Gammaproteobacteria > Methylococcales > Methylococcaceae > Methylococcus > Methylococcus mesophilus. The sequence goes on from NZ_CP110921.1 coordinate 4,001,784, forward strand.
CGCCAGTGGATCGGCCTGCGTCCCATCTTCGAAGCGCCGGATTTCGGGCCGTTGCCCAGCCAGGGGATTCTGCCGGTGCTCGGCCTGGGACTTCTCGCCGGTCTGCTCGCGCCCCTGTTCCTGGTTCTGCTGGAGCGTTCCCGGCGGCTGTTCCGGCGGTCCAGGCTGCCTTTGCCTCTGAGCCTGGGCCTGGGGGGCCTGCTCGTGGGGCTGGTGTCCGTTGCCGAGCCCGGCGTCTGGGGCAACGGCCACGCGGTGGTCGACGCCTTGCTGAACGACACGCCGGAACGCCATGCCGTGATGAGCCTGCTGCTCTTGAAGATTCTGGCTACCGCGGCGGCGGTCGGTTCCGGCGCGGTCGGCGGCGTCTTCACCCCGACCCTTTTCATTGGCGCGGGCATCGGCTGGCTGTTCGGCGACGCGATGCACGCCTGGCTGCCGGAGGCGGGCGCGGCAGCCGTGACCTATGCCGTTCTGGGCATGGGCGCCTTCCTCGCCGGCACCACCCATGCCCCGGTCATGGCGATCCTGATGGTGTTCGAGATGACGCAGGACGCCGATCTGCTGTTTCCCCTGATCGTCGCGTCGATTTCCGCCCGCTACCTCTCCGCCGCGGTCCGGCCGAAGACGGTGTACGCGGATGCGCTGGGGCAGGAGAGCCCCGCCTACCCGTGGTCGTTGCGGGTCGCCGCCCTGCAATTGCCGGCGGGCCGCAGCGTGACCGCCGATGCGCCCATGGCAGCGGTCTGCCGGCTGTTCAGCCGCCATTCGATGCAGCATCTGTGGGTCGTGGATGCAGGCGGCGTTTATAGGGGCGCGATCGCCTTGCAGGCGGCGGCAAGCCTTGCCCCGAGGGAAGTCGAGCGGGGCGCAACCTACCCTGGGGCGGCGTACCCGAAGTTCGCGGGTGAATGCCTCGATGAGACGCTGCCCCAGCTTTCGCCGGATTCGCCCCTGGCTGAAGCCCTGGCCTCGTTCGAGCGAACCGGCGCGGACAGGCTGCCGGTCGTCGACGCCGGCGGTCTGCTGGCCGGAGAAATCGCCAGGGTCGACGTGCTCCTGAGTTTCAAGCAGCTTTGAGTGCCAGTTGGGAACTTCGTATCCGGCTGGCAGGACGGACGAAGTTCCCGTGGGAGTGGGCTTCAGCCCACGATCACTCGCTGCCTCAAACCCACGCCCGCAAAAGGGATTTCGATAACGCATGGATGTCGCGGATGCGTTGCGCCAAGGTATTGCCATTTCCATCGAATTCCCTCTGCGGGGCGATCCAGTATCCCGTTCCAAGTTTTCTGCGCGATATCACGCGCAATTCCGTAAAAATACGCAAGTTTCCGGTTTCCTCGATTGTAATATCGATGCCGGTATGAGGCCGGATTTGTTGGCATGATTGCTGCCATTCTTTGAGTTGGGCTGTCTGCCATCCCGGCGGCGCGCGACAACGATAAGAATCGGAGGAACCATGGCCACCACCCGTACCGCGGCGGCGCGTCTGCTGTCTGTCAGCCTGTCGTTGATACTTCTCGCGGCTTTCCTCCCGGAAGCGGCTCTCGCCGCCGCCAAGCTCAAGATCGCCAAGGCCACCTGGTCGGACACGACCGGCATGCTGGTAGTGAAAGGCAGCGCCAAGAACGCCAGCGGTTCCATCGAAATCTACGACCTCTCAGGCCGCCTACTGGGCTCGAGCCAAGGTCCCGCCTTCGTGCTGAAGCTCGATCGCGGCAGCCTCGCCGCCGTGCCCTGCGGCGTCCGGGTCCAGGCCGGCGACACCGAAGCCGTCAAGGCCGTCAAAGGCAGCCCCGCCGACTGCAAGAAAGCCCCGGCCTGCCAGATACTCACGCCGACCCAGGAAATCCACGTCAGCGCCAACACCGACGTCAGCTTCGCCGGCAGCGCCAGCCTCAACGACCCCGAAGCCCAGCCCCTCAAGCTCGAATGGGACTTCGCCGGCGGCAGCATGGGCGAGCCGATGCCCAACACCCATCCCACCGCCTACAAGCGCCCCGACGGCCAAAATACGACCGTCCAGTTCGTGCGCGACAACGCCAGCTACAAAGTGCGCTTCACCGCCTGGGACAAGAAGAACCGCTACTGCGAAGACAGCGTGATGGTGCACGTCGGCAACCCGCCGACCAACCTGCCCGACGTTTCGGCGATGGTGAAGCAGGCTCAGGACAGCGCGCCCAAGCCCGGCAGCCAGTTGGCCGGCAACAAGGGCGAGGTGGTGGTATTGCCGTTTCCGTACGTTACTTTTCAGAATGCCACCGATGCTCGCTTCACTCCCGATCTGCATTCGGCTGCGCCTTTAGGTCCGTTTACCAGCCTCAATGCGGTGGTGTACCGCAAGGACCGCTTGCCGCCGCAATTGACGGGTCAGGAGGTGCAACTGCGCTATTCGGCGTCCGTTAACTCTGATGACCCCGTCGGTGCCGGTTCGGTCAACGCCACCAGCCAGAACTGGCCGCTCAATTCCGATATCGGCAAGTCCGCTCCCTTGGTGGGAGCGTCCATAGCGAAGACGGATCAATGGGAAATCCTTGTGCGCCCCCCATCGGATGTCTTGCACCCGGTGTACACGAGTAAGAATTGGTTTGCGCGACTCACGGGACCCGAATCGGTCATCGGGCCGGACGAGGGTGCCGTTGTCGGCAAGCCATTTTATGGGGCGGCAGCCAACTACTTTTGGGGAGGCACGGCGCCAACGCCCTTCGCGGACGATCACGGGCGGTACATGCCTGGACGGGATCAGCCGTACGCCGCCAATGCCCCGCAGGATTTCTCGACTTATCTTGAAAGCCAACGCTTCCATACCGCCCGCAACATCCCCGTTGCCGATATCGATGACGCCGGGCGGGTGAATCCGTTTCCCTTGATGCGGGCAGAAGCCGTAGACAAAAGCAGCGGCCAGCCTTTGGCTGCCGCAGATGCTGTGGTTGCCGTCGGCAAGGACTTCCACTGCCGGGAATGCCATGCCAAAGGCAAGATCGCGGCCAACGATCAGTTGGATTGGTCGCGATATCAGCAGGCGTTTCACTCTTCATGGGAGTATTCCTATTGCGGGACTTCCTCGTGCGAAACCTTCGCGCCGCCTGTCTTCTACGAAGCGGTCGACCGTAACGGCCAGCCCAGCCAGGACCTGTACGACCAGGAATACGCCGCCATCAAGAACGCCTCCGCCCTGCATGACTGGTATGACGACTTGTATCTGGTCAGTTTGTTCAATGGGCCTCAATTCAGCGGCGCCTACATAGGCGATGCACCGTCGAGTTGTAACAATTGCCATCAAAGTCTGTTGCAGGCCGAGGTGGCGGCCCAGGACGTGAACAACGGCTTCGGGCAACGCTATGGCGAAGAGGATTTCTGGCCCCGCTATTCGCCGACCATGCACAACTTCCACGCACTGCTGCAGCTCGATCCCTCGGACCCTGACAAGATCCTGCGCGGCGCCGATGGAAGGCCATTGCGTTGGGATCCCAGCAAGGGTTCCAATCCCAATACCCTGTTCCCGACGGTGGACGCCCAAGGCAACGCCCTGCCGCAGGAGCAGAGCTGTCTGCACTGCCATGCCGGACATCGGGATCAACTTTACCGTGACCGTATGTATACGGCCGGCGTGACCTGCTACGACTGCCATGGCGACATGTTGGCGGTGGGCCAGGCCTACGATAAGCCTAAAGCCGGACCGGAAGGCTTCACCACCCGGATGGAGTGGTATGAGCAGCCGGACTGCGGCTCCTGCCACACCGGCGATGCCAATCGCGGGAAAGACGGGGCGAACGGATTCTTCAGTGCGGGTGTGATGAAGCGGGCCTTCGACAATGGGGACCGTGCTGCGATCTCCCGTGTGCCCTCATCCCAGCGGTTTGCGGTTCAGCAGGGGAAGGCGACCGACGTTTACTATACGAACTGGCTCGATACCGCCAATACTCACGGTAAGCGCAGCAGCGTCCTCAGCCTGTCCGCGCCGCTTTACCGCAACAGTAAGGACACCCATGGCGACGTCGCCTGCGCCGCCTGCCATGGCGCCGCCCACGAAGTCTGGCCCAACCGCGATCCCAAGGCCAACGACAACGTGACCGCGATGCAGTTGCAGGGCCATACCGGTACCGTCCTGGAATGCAACGTCTGCCATACGGCGGATTCGTTCGCCAAGCTGGAAGACCTCGACGGCGGCCAGTACAGCGGCGACGCCAAGCCGGGCATCCTGGGCGGTCCGCACAACACTCACCCGGTTGACGATCCCTACTGGTGGAAGGAAGCGCCGGGCGACACCGCCAACGCCGACGGCACCACCTACGGTGGCTTGCACAACAACTACGCCAAGCTGTCCGGTGCGAACGGCGAAGACCAGTGCGCCGCCTGCCACGGCAACGACCACAAAGGGACGCGTCTGTCCAAGACGCCGGTGGACCGGGTGTTCGACTTCCGGGGCTTCAACGCCAAGAAGCTGAAGAAGGCCGGTTTCAAGGCTAAAGTCATCAAAGTGCCCGCCGGAACCGAGATCGGTTGCGATACCTGCCACAACATCGAGACCTCCTGCATCGGCGCGCCGGCCGGCAGCCAGTGCGGGGTGGCTTCGGCTACGGTTCCCGGTTCGGCAAACCATGATCCGGTCATCACCTCGGACCCGGGCCTGACCACTGCCGTCATGGGCCAGCCGTACAGCTATCAAGTCGCCGCGAACGACCCCGATGGCGACCCGCTGAGCTACAGCCTGGGACTCAAGCCAGGTTCCATGACCATCAGTGAACAGGGGCTCGTGACCACCGACTGGCCGGTGGAGACGTTCGGCGGCCATCGCCAGCCTCCTTTTACCTTCCCCTACACGGTGACGGTCAAGGACGGCAAAGGCGGCTACGCCACTCAAACCGTGACCATGACACTACGGTGCCCAGATGGCCAGCACTGGGAGTTTGGAACTGCAGGAGGCGGATCGGGCGAGCATGATCATGGCCCGACGACCAGAGGATCCTGCGTGGCCGACACGGGGGTCACCATTACTTCCCAGCCGCCGATGGGGGTGACGGAAGGCGCGGTTTATAACTATCAAGTCAGCGCCACCAGCAATAAGGGCTTGCCGCTGACTTACAGCCTGGTCAGTCCGTTCAAGGGGCCCGCGGGTATGAGCATCGACCCGAATACGGGCTTGCTGACCTGGCAAGCCGGTACCTATAGAACACCGACGGCGGCTCGTTCGTACTCGTTTACGGTGAGGGCTGACGACGGCCAGGGCGGTAGTGCGACCCAGACCGTCGTCGGACGGGTCTGCAGACTGCCGAAAACTTGGCACAGCGACCACGGCATGTGCATGTAAACGGAGACAGGCAACCCTCTCATGGGGCGCTTCGGCGCCCCTTTTTTTGGCTCCGAGTTTTTATCTTAAATGGCGTGCCAGTTGTGAATGGAGCGGTTCAGCATCATCGTGTCCCACGCAAACAGCAGCTCCAGAATCAGCAAACTAGGACGCACGAATACCTTTCTCGCGATCCCTCGACATCCCATTTTCCACCCGATAGCTGCGTGAAATCACATGTGGTCTCGTTAAATTACACAAGAGCCTCCGGGCGAGCCGGCGCCTATGTGCGTTAAGTCGTTGTCGCAAAAAGGTGCGCACATATTGGAGCGATTTGTGCTTTGTCAAGACTTGACTTTGTTGGTCGCCGTGCTTCCCAAGCGGCCGCTCAATAACAATCAAGAAGAACGAAGGAACCATGGCCACCCACCACCCCGTTTCCGCTCCGCTATTGTCCGTGTCAGATGCCGCACGCAGCTTGCATCTCTGCCTCGGTTTCCTGATGTGCTTGCTGATCCCGGCGGTGCTGCTGCCGGAAGAAGCCGCCGCTGCCGCCAAGCTCAAGATCACCAAGGCGTCCTGGTCGGCAAAGACCGGCATGCTGGTCGTCAAAGGCAGCGCCAAGAACGCCACCGGACCGGTCGAGATCTACGACATCAACGGACGCCTGTTGGGTAGGAGTCAAGACCCAGCCTTCGTTCTGAAACTCGGCCGCGACAACCTCGCTGCCGTGCCCTGCGCGGTCCGGGTCCAGGCGGGCGAGAGCGAAGCCACCAAGGCCGTCAATGGCAGCCCCGCCAACTGCAAGAACGTCCCGGCCTGCCAGATCCTCTCGCCGGCTCAAGCGACCCAGGTGAGCGCCTATACCGACGTCACCTTCACGGCTCAGGCCCGCCTCAATGCCCCGGACGCCGGGCCGTTGAAGTTCGAATGGGATTTCGCCGGGGGCTCGATGGGGGAGGACGTCACTGGCTCGAGTCCGGTGAAAACCTACAAGCGGCCGGATGGCGAGACAGCCACCGTCCAGTTCATCCGTGACAACGGTGTTTACCGGGTGCGCTTCAGCGCCACGGACGCACTGCAGCGTCGTTGCGAGGATGCGGTCGACGTCACGGTCGGTACCCCGCCGGAAACACCCGCCGGCGTGGCATCGCTCGTCAGCCAGGCACAACAGTCGGCGCCGAAGCTCCGCAGTGCGTTGGAAGGCAAGCCGGGCGAGGTGGTGGTACTGCCGTTCGAAGACTGGACGCAGCTCAGCTTCGTCGATATGCCTCTGCGCCCGCGTACCCTGATCCCTTATGGGCGCAACGTGAGTACGCTCAACGTCCAGGTCTATCAAAAAGCCCAACTTCCGGTTGCGATGGGACCGGATCAAGTCGAGCTGACCTATGCCGCCGGCTCCAACCCGTTCGACCCGATCGGCGGGGATTCCATCAATACCACCAGCCAGAATTGGCCGTTGAGCGGCGACTTGAGCAAGCCGACTCCTTTGCTGGAAGCCGCGATTCAGAAAACCGACATTTGGGAGCGTAAGCGCAGCACGGACATGATGTGGGCAGCGCTGCCCCACCTCGACACGGGGACCAACCAGGGTGAGCTGATCCCGGCACCGGACGAGGGCTTCATGCTGGAATCCAAGCCCGGCAGCCGCATGCCGGGCGCGGCCAACCCCTACAGGGTCAACGACCCGAAAGCCGTCGGCCTGTACGATGACGACCGGCGGGGGTTCACGGCCCGTGCCCTGCCGGTTACCGACATCGACGACAGCGGGCGGGTCAACCCGTTCCCGCTGTTCCGCCTGACCGCCAGACAGAAGAGCGGTTCCCAAGCGGCCAGTACCGATGCCGTTCTGAGCAACAGCCGCGACCTGCAGTGCCGCGGTTGCCATGAGAAGGGGGGAATCGCGGCCGATCCCAATGCGCCGTATACCCACGCCGCTTTCCATTCCAGTGCGGTGGGAAAGGCCGAAGTCGAGTGGGGGGCGGAGCCGGTTCCGGAGCTGGATCGGCCGGAATTCTTCGCGGCGGCCAGCAACAGCGTGTTCGACCGGGAGTACGCCGCGGCGCTGAACATCGGCAGCCTGCATGAATTCTATGACTACCAGGGCATCTTGTCCTGGATGCAAACCGGTTGCGGGAATGAAATGGGTTGCGGCGACGAGGAGGGCGCCCATCCGTGTCAAGGCTGCCATGGCTCGCCTAACGAGGCGAGCATCGGTGGCAGATGGTGGCAGCCCGGTCCCGAGGACATGGACGATTACAATTCGTCCGACTACTGGGCTCCGGAATCCATTGTCATGCACCGTTTCCATGGGGAACTGCAATGGAACCCCGACAAGACCGGCATTCTACGCGACGCCACCGGCCGGTTCGTGCGTTGGGACTACCGCCAGGGGCCTAATCCCAATACGCTGTTTCCCAGCAAAGATGCCAACGGCAACGCCCTGCCCATGGAGCAGAACTGCCTGCGCTGCCATGCGGGGCACCGCGAACCGCTGTACCGGGACCGCCACGCCACGGCGGGGACCACCTGTTTCGATTGCCATGGGGATATGCTGGCGGTGGGAACGGCTTGGCCGAAGGCCGGTCAGGATTCCGCCGACCCGACCAAGCGCGTCACCTGGTTCGACCAGCCGGACTGCGGTGCCTGCCACATGGGAGACGGCAACCTCGGCAAGGACGGGGCGGGAGGCGCCTTCAGCGCCGGCGTCATGAAGCGGGCCTTCGATGACGCAAACTGGGCCGCGGCTCAGCGCCAGCCCTACAGTTCGAGATTCGCCATCACACCGCGCAGCGCCGATTTGAAATCGAACTTCTATGGACAAGGCGCCGCCATCATGGAGCAAAACGCAGGCTCGCCCATGTTCCGGGTCGGCAAGGACACCCACGGCGACGTCGCCTGCGCGGCATGTCACGGCGCAGCCCACGCGACCTGGCCCAATCGGGATCCCAACGCCAACGACAACATGACCGCGCTGGAGCTTCAGGGATACGCCGGCCACATCATGGAATGCAAGGTCTGCCATACGGAGGATGCTTTCAAGAATCTGGACAACCTGGATGGCGGCCGCTTCAGCGGCTTGCCGGCCGATTCCGGCATCCTGGGCGGTCCCCATGGAATCCATCCGGTCAACGATCGCAATTGGTGGGGTAAGGCCGAGGCGGACACTGCCCCAATTTCCAACGGCAGCCGTTGGGGCGGCTGGCATGACAATGTCTACCAGAAGCCCGGCCTGAACGGCGAAGACCAATGCGCCGCCTGCCACGGCAGCGACCACGCAGGCACGCGTTTGTCAAAGACCCCGGTGGATCTCACGTTCACCCTGAGGAATGGCAAAAAGGCCAAGTGGAAGGCTGGCGAATTCGTGGGCTGCGACCGTTGCCACAGCCTGGAACGCAGCTTCATCGGCGGTCCCACGGGCACTGCGAAACCCGAGACCAACCAGGCGCCGACCATCACTTCGACGCCGGTGACCGAGGCAGTCTTCGGGCAGCCGTACGTCTACAACTTCGCAGTCGCCGATCCTGACCACGATGCGATCGAATACCGGCTGAATTACGCCCCCAAGGGCATGAGCATACAATCCGCGACCGGAGTCATCACCTGGACGCCGGGTTCGGAAGCGCTTCGCCGGACGTCCCCGCCGGTGCCGGTGTCGGTGTCGGTCGAAGCCAGTGACGGCAAAGGGGGCCTCATCCATCAGCCGTTCCAGCTCGTGGTGAACTGCCCGGCCGACCACACCTGGACCCGCGGCAAGAATGGCCAGGCCACCTGCGTGGAAAATTCGGTGGGCATCGCGATCACCTCGCAGCCGCCCTCCGTGAGCGTAAGTACCGGGGACCGGTACCAATATCAGGTCGCCACCGATGCTACCAGCCTGCCGTTGACCTATAGTCTGATAGGCCAACCGGACGGCATGAGCATCAGTGCGGCCGGTTTGATCACCTGGCAGACCAGCGACGCGACACCCTTGGTGGGCACTGCCTTCCAAGTGCGGGTTGTGGATAGCCAGGGCGGACACGCCAGCCAACTCGTGGTCGTGCAAGTGTGCAAAGCCCCGCTCCAATGGAGCGTCGACATGTGGATGTGCATGTAAACCACGACAGCGGCCCTTTCCGAGGGCGGACATCGCCTTCGCTGGAGATAGGATCGGTCGGGCAAGCCGGCCGGTCCTCTCCCGACTCCTGCCGAGCCGTCTCCGCCGCGGCTCGGCCGGTCCGGTCTCAGCGCCCGTAATACTCGGCCAGCGCCCGGATTTCCTCTTCCGTGAGTTTGGCGGCGAATTGGCTCATGCCTGCGTTGACGTCGTTGGACCGTTCGCCGTTCCGGAAGCGCTGCAAGGTCTTGGCGAGGTAGTCCCGGTTCTGGCCCTGCAGCGCGGGCTGGAGATCCCAGCCTTGGCCGTGGGCACCGTGGCAGGCCGAGCACGGCGGGATGAGCCGTTTCCGGTCGCCGCGGAGAATCGCGGGTTCGGGACCTGTGGCCGTTCCCGGCCGAGGAAGCGCGCCCAGCCATTCGGCCAGGTCCGCCATGTCCTGACGGCTCAGTTCCCGGACCACGGAGGCCATGATGGCAGCGTCCGCTCCCGCCAGTCTGCCGGCCTGATAGTCGGTCAACATCTTGTAGGTGTACAGCGGGCGCTGTCCGGCCAGCATGGGCCATTGCCGGTTGTCCGCCACGCCGTCCGCGCCGTGGCAGCCGGCGCAGCCGTGCTCGGCGTAGAGCGTGCCTCCCCGTGCGGCATCGCCCTGGGGTTTGACTGCGAGTTCGTGCTGCCATTCGGGGAGAGGCAATGCGCCCGCCAGGGCGTCCATCGCTCCGGCGGCCAGGCCGAACCCCAAGAGCAGGTAGGAATAAGTTCGACGCATACGGGTTCCTTATCGGGTCATGACGAGAAAGCCGAAGAAGAAATACTGGGCGATCCAGACGAGGAGCGCCGCGAGCGCGAATCCGCCGAGGCGGTCTACCCGTGGGGAGGCCGTGTAGACGCCGGGAGCCTTGCCGGCCTCCCAGGATATCGCCAGGGAATAGGCGATGGCGAAGCCCCCCACTCCGGCAAAAGTCAGACAGAACAGCGCGTTGCTGTACCAGTCGAGGTTGACTGGGTAAGTGGACAGTTCGTAGCCGTGCGTGCCGAACAGGATGCGGTGGCGCAGCGCTTCGCGGGCGATCGCAATCAGCAGGACGGCGCCTGCGGCGGCCGCGAAGGGACCGTAGCCACCGGAGGCCGACCTGAACCAGGCGGGGGTCACGATCAACAGCAGGATGCTTGCGTTGGCGGCGATGGACCATAGCGATACCGGAAAGCCGGCTGCGCTGTCCGGCAGCGTCGCCATCCATGTTGCATAGCAGATGAGGGCGGCGAAGCCGCCTGCCGTCATGAGCTTGTTGCCCAGGCCGGCGATCCAGTCCAGGTATGGCGCGTCGCGCGGTTCCCGGCAGTCCAGGTAGCGCCGGCAGCCCAGCAGCCAGGCCCCGGTGACCGGGGCCGCCAATACGATGAAGAAAAGGTACCGCCCGAGGTTGAACTCGTGGATGCCGGAGCCGGCGGTTTCGAGGTGGCCTTCCGGTGCATACCAGGCCATCCAGAGTTCGGGCCGCAGCGCCTGGGAGGTGAGGGCATGCATGATGAAGCCCGCCACGAGCAGCAGCGCGAGCGACACGGCCAGCGACCAGCGGCTGGTGGCCGATCCGCCTTCCTTACCGACGAAATAATGGTGGTACATCGCCCAGTAGGCCACCAGCAGCACCACGATGAAAGCGATGGCCCAGCGCGCCGACAGCACGTTGGAGACGTACCAGAACGGATCGTAGATGACCTGGACGAACAGCAGCGGCGCCACGCCGATCACGATCGCGAGCGAGACCGCGACCTTGGCGGTGTCGAGCATCGGGCCCGCCAGCCGGCGCCAGTTGGGGCTCGATGAAAACGCGCCGGTCAGGGCCAGGGCCGTGCTGCCCAGCATCACGTGGACGGCGATCATGTGCAGCGTCCAGGTGAGCACCAGCAGAACCAGGAAAATGGCGGGATGGCTGGGCAGCCCGGAACTGCTGCGCAATGCGTAAAGCGTTTCGATGTCCATAAGGGGGTCCGTTCAGCGGGTGATGGAGTGCCACAGGGGCAGGCTGGCGATGAACTGCGCCAGGGCATGGGCCTCGCCGTCGCGCAAGGGGACGCGCGGCATGTTCACCATGTTCCCGGTGACCAGGGCGCCTTTGATGAACCGTTCGATGTCCGCGGCGTCGCGGTTGCCGGCGAACATCTCGCCGAAGGGGCGGGTGCCGGTGGTGCCCAGGCCGTGGCAGTTCGAGCAGTACACGATGGCCAGTGCATGGCCGGCTTCCAGTTCGTTGCCTTCGCCGATGCGGCGCAGGCGCTCGGGGATGAACGGGTGCAGCGCCAGCATGCCGCGGGATTCGAGCGCCGGCAGTTCGGATTTGACGCCCAGCGCCGGCACGTCGCGGGCAATGATCTGGTTCGAATAGACGAACTGGCCGGCGACGTAGGGTTTGCGCATGGATTCACGCGCCCGCTCTTCCGGCCAGATACCGAATATCAGCAAGGCCGTCATCATCCCGGCGGCGAGGGGGACGTTGAGCGCGCCGGGGCGCAGCAGCAGTGCCGCGAAATAGATCACGATCTCCGTCAGGATCGCCCACATCGTGGGGACGAATGATCCGGGCAGACGGGTCTTCATCAGGAGCTGGGCGCTTTCCGGCAGCGTCGTCAGACCCCATTGAAAAAACACCGCGCCCAGCACCGCGCTGAGCATGCCCACCCAGGCCAGCTTCCGGGTCATTTCCAGCCGGAAGGCGCCGTCCCGGATATAGGCGGCGATCAGCCCGCCCGCCAGGGCGGCCGCCATCAACATGAAGCAGGTGCGGCTCAGAATCTGGGCGAAGGTATAGGGGCCGAAGAAGCCATTGAGGGTGCCGCCTTCCGTGAACCAGCGCGCCTGGCCGGGCCACATCATGAACGACAGGATGCCGACGATGATCAGCATCGTGGCCCAGGAGGCGAGCCCGAAGATCCAGGCGATCTTCAGATAGCTCCTCCCGTCCACCTTCCCGGCCAGATAGACCAGCAGATAGATTCCGACCACCTCGATGAAGAAGAACACCCATTCGGTCGCCCACCACCACACATAGCTGTGGATCAGGGCCGAAAGCCCCCTGGGGCTGGCGACCGTGGCCGAAAACCAGATGCCGGGACCGGTGATGGAGCCGAGCACGTAGGAAAACACCAGCAGGAAGACGCCGTACCGCCTGACGTATTCCAGCAGTTCCGGGCGGTTCCGCCGGACCGCGACGGTGGCGAGCCAGGTCGACACCAGCGCCGCGCCGACCGAGGTATGGGAGGCCAGCACGTGGATGACGGCGATGATGCCCAATACCCAGCCGCTGCCCAGGGCCGGCTGGTACCAGGTTGGATACAGCCCGAGTATCTCAGTTGTGTATTCCATGGGGTAATTTATCTCCTGTGGTGTTTCCGGTACGGCGTGTCATGGAAATTTGCAGAGGCCACGCCGGGAGAAATTCCCATAGGGCTATCTGCGGAAGATTCGAATAAGTCAATATACCTTGGATTCAGTTATCTGAAGGCGCCGGATGCTGACACGTTCGGAGTGCTTAGGTGAATATGTCAAAATGCCGCAGGACAATTTGTCGCATTCTCCGATAGTGGATACCTGCCATACTCTGCCGCCTGATATAGGCCGGTTCAGGATGTTTGAACCCGGTATTTAGGTAACAGGCATGACGATGGAATCAGACCCCGCATCCGCGGCGGCCAATTTCGATATCAACCAATCGACAGGAGCGTATGGGATGAATGTGAGCAATATCGTGGTGTTTGCCTTGGGCAGTGGGGCTGCTGGAATTGCCTGCGCGCTGCTGAACGCCGGAGGAGTCCTGCGGAAGAGCGCTGGCTCCCCGGAAATTCAGGCGATGGCGAAAGCGATCCAGGCGGGCACCGGGGCGTTCGTCAGGCGGCAATACGTCGCCGTGGCAGTGGTAGGGAGCCTGTTGGCGCTGGCCTTGACCAAGCTCGGTGCCTGGACCGCCAACGGCTTCATCGCCGGGGTGGTCGCTTCGGCACTGGCGGGCTACATCGGCCTGGCGGTTTCGGCGCGCGCCGAAACGCGCACCGCCGACGCGGCGGGCGCGGGGCTGGGCGAGGCGCTCTTGACGGCTTTCCGGAGCGGCACGGCCATGGGGCTTCTGGTGGCTGGCATCGCGCTGTCGTCGGTGGCGGGCTACTACACCCTCGCCCTGTCCCTGGGGACGCCGGATGACGTGCACGGCGGTCTGCTGGGACTGGCGCTCGGCGGCTCGCTGATGAGCGTGTTCGCCAGGACCGTGGGCGGAGTGTGGGTGAAGGCCGCAGGCGGGCGCCCTGGGCAGGAGGCCGACGAGGCCGCGGCCATCGGGGAATATGTCGGCGCCAATGCCGGCCACGCGGCCGGGACGGCGGCGGATGTGTTCGAAACCATCGTGCTGGCGCTGGTGGCCGCGATGCTGCTGGCCCGGAGCGTCTTCAGTCCGGACAGCCCCTGGGTGGAGTTCCCTCTGCTGGTCGCCGGGCTCGTCCTGGCCGTTTCCCTGGCCGGCGCCTGCTTCGTGCGCCTGGGCAGGAGCCGCTACCTCGTAGGCGCCTTGTACCGCAGCGTAGTCGTCACCATGATCCTTGCCGGCGTGGGCCTCTATTACGCGTCCGAGTGGTTCCTCGGCCTGCCCGCCGTCCAGCCCGCCTTCAGCGTGCTGAACCTGTTCTCCGCAACCTGTACCGGTCTGGTGCTGGCCGGCTTGAACATCGCCGCGGCCGAGTATCACACCTCGAAGAGTTTCGGTTTCGCCCGGCGCATCGCCGCGGCCTCGCGCGGCGGTCCCGCAACCAACGTTATTGCGGGCTTGGCCGCGGGACTGAAATCCACCGGTTGGGCCATTGCCCTTCTGTGCGCGGCTTTCATCGGTCCCTATTATCTCGGGGGCGGCTTTTCCGGCCACGAGGGGACGGGCCTGTTCGCGGTGGGACTGGCTGCGGTCGCGATGGCTTCGCTGGGCGGCGTCATGGTCGCCATCGACGGTTACGGCATCGCCGCGGAGGCCGCGCACGGGATTGCCGAAACCGCCGGTTTGCCGGATGAGGTGCGCCAGGCCACCGCCTCCCTGGACGCAGCCGGCCAGGCCACTCGTCCTGTGGTACAGGGGTATGCCGTGGGGGCAGGCGGCTTGGCGATGCTCGCCCTGTTCGCCGAGTATTCGAAGTGCTTCAGCGTACCCCTGGCACTCAATCTGTCCGATCCGATCGTGCTGACCGGACTGTTCGCCGGCGGCCTGATGCCGTATCTCCTGGGTTCGGTGTCGCTCGGGGCAGTCGGGAGCGTTGCCGGTGAAACGGGCCGGCAGGGAAATGCCGCCGTGCGCGCGACGTTCAAGCGGGCGCTGATCCTGGTGCTGGTGCCTTTGGCGGTTCCGCTGCTGGTCGGGCTCGGCGGCGGCCGGGAGGCGCTAGGAGGCATGCTGGTCGGCGCCATCGTCACCGGTCTGTTCCAGGCATTCGCCATGAGCAGCGGCGGCGGCGCCTGGGACAGCGCGAAGCGTTACATCGAGGACGGCATGTACGGCGGCGCCGATTCGGATGCGCACCGCGCGGCCTTGACCGGCGACCGGGTCGGTACCGCCTGCAAGGAAGCCGCGGGATCGGCGCTCAATCCGCTGATCAAGCTGATGGGCCTGGTGTCCGTGCTGATCGCGCCGCTCCTGGCCTGAGCGGGTTTGGCGTTCATCGAGGGAGATGCGCATGCTTTCGACACGCAGCATTTTTCTAGAGATACGGCGCGATCCCCGGGCTTTCCAACTCTTGATGAGCATCGCCGCCAAGGGCGAGACACAGGGAGGCTGGGAGAACGAGCGGATTGCGGCCCTGACGCCGGACCCGGCGCTGGCGCGCAAGGTTCTGCGGCACGGGGCCGACGAAACCAAGCATGGCCTGATGTTTTCCAAGCTGCTGCGTAAGGCCGGGCTGGACGAAGTGCCCGTGCCGGCGGATGCCGACTACTGCATGATGCTGGAGAGCCGCGGCATCGGCCTGCCGCATGGCCGGCTCGGCCGCGACGAGCCGCTCGGGCTGGAGGAAATCCTGCAGTACCTGGTGCACAGCAAGGTGACCGAGGAACGCGCGTTCGACGAGGTCAACCGTCTGCTCCGGGTATTCGGGTGCGATGCGGAACTGGCGCCGAGTTTGCGGGTCATCGCAGAGGATGAAATCAACCATCTCTCCTACGCCCACGAGGAGCTGCTTCGGCTCAGCGGCCAGGGCCACGGAGACCGCATCGCAGGAATGCTGAAGGCTTATGCGCTGGCCGAGATCCGTGTTTACCGGGACGTCGGTCTTGCGTTCGTCCGCCACATGGCGGCGCTCCTGGGCTGGAACAGGCCCAAGCAATGGCTGCTGAAGCTGGGCGTTTCGGCAGCCTACATCCTGGAACGGACGCTCGCCTGGCGACGCCTCGCGGCGCTCCGGCCACCCCTGCGCAGCAACGCCATGGGGAGCTGAGACGATGGCGGGAGGGAAACTTAAGGCGGGTTCGGAGGAGCACCGGCAACTGTTCTGCCGGAGCTTCATCGACAGCCATCTGCGGTTCGAGCCGGAACGGCTCGCGTGGCCGGAGTTGGAGCCGGCCATGCTGCAGCGGCTCAGGGAAGTGCCGTTCTGGCAGGAAGTCCTGTATACCGAGATGCGGGCGATCCGCATCATCGAGGCGTTCGCGCCGGCCCTGCCGGACGCTTTGGTGCGCGAGGCCATGGAGTTGATGGCCGAGGAGGAACGGCGCCACGAGCGTCTGGTCCGCCACCTGATCGCCCGCTATGGGATCGCGATCGAAGCCAGGGAGATTCCGCCGTTGCCGTCGGACATCGAACGGACGTTCATCGATTTCGGCTACGGCGAATGCGTGGATTCCTTCCTGGGGTTCGGCTTCTTCCGGCTGGCGCGGGAGAGTGGGTTTCTGCCGCAGGAGATGTTCGCCATCCTGGAAATCCTCATGGGAGAGGAAGTCCGCCACGTGCTGTTCTTCGTCAACTGGATGGCTTGGCACCAAGCGCGGCACGGCCGCCGCGCGGCTCCCTTGCGCAGCCTGACCTCGGCATGGTATTACGCCCGCGCGATCGCAGCGTTGGCGGGAGTCGCCTTGCGCAACGCCCGCCATCAGGGCAACGGCCGGGAATTTTCGGCGACCCAGGCCGCCGAGCTGATGCAGGGCTTCACGGTGGTCAGGCTCCTCGAGGCTTGTCTGGAGGAAAACCGGCGGCGGCTGGACGCATACGATCGGGGATTGATGCGTCCGCGGCTTTTACAGGCGCTGGCGCGCATCGCACTGGGGTTTACCGGCAGAGGCGGGCGGCAAGCACGTGAGGAAAACAGGCGGGCATTTGGAAGAGACGGGTAGGGAGGCCGGCCGAAGCCGCCCGACGAGATCGAAGGGAATCCCCATCCGCAACGGCGTCATCCGGATCGCCGCGATCGCAATGATTGCGGCGGTGGCCCTGCCCCTGGGCATCCTGGCATGGCGGGAACAGGCGGAACGCTCCCGAACGCTGGTATCCGGCACGCTGCTGCCCCAGCCGCGGCCTGTCGCCGAGTTCGCGCTGACCGGCGACGACGGCAAGCCATTCACGCGGGCGGGCCTGCTCGGCCGCTGGACGGTCGTCTTCGTCGGCTACACCCATTGCCCCGATGTCTGTCCAACCACGCTGTCGCAGCTCAAGGCCGCCAAGGCCGGGCTCGGCCCCGATGCGGCGCGGCTGGCCGTGCTCTTCATGTCGGTCGATCCCGAACGCGACGCGCCGGACCATCTGGGGCGCTACGTGCGTTATTTCGACAAGGACTTCCGGGCGGTCACCGGCCCGGCCGATGCGCTGACGGCGCTGGGGCGCCAGCTCGGCTTCGTGTTCGTCAAGAATCCCGCCGCGGAAGGCGAAGGTTACGGTATCGATCATTCCGCCGAGCTGATATTGGTCGATCCGAAGGCGCGCCTGGCCGGCTATCTGACTCCGCCGTTCCGGGCCGAGGCGCTGGCTGCCGATTTCGAGACGATACTCAGGAAACAGGTTGCTCCATGAAGTGTATTCGTATCCTCGGCGGGGCCTTGGCTTTGGCCTCCATGCCGGGCCACGCCTGCGAAGGGCTGGAGGTTTCAGATGCCCGAGTGATGGAATCCCCGCCCGGTGCGAGCGTTCTCGCAGGGTTTGCGACGCTGCACAATTCCGGGAATGTACCGCTCATTATCCGCCGCGCCGACAGCCCGGATTTCTCGGCGGTGGAATTCCATTCGCTGGTGCGGCGGGACGGCCTGATCCGGATGACGGTGGACAGTTCGCTGACCGTGCCGCCGCACGGAACGCTCGCCATCAAATCGGGTGAGCGCCATCTGATGCTGTTCAAGCCCGCGAAGGACTTTCGGGAAGGGGACCGGGTGAGGATCCGCCTCTTCTGCTCTCCCGGTACGCTGGAGCTGACGATGCCGGTCGAGAAGAGCGGCTAAGGACGGGGCTGCGCCGCCGCGCGTGAGCGGAAGGCCTGGATACGCGCGTCGAGGCCGTCCATCAATGCCAGCTGTGCTTCGAGCCGCTGAAGCTGCGGGTCCGCCTCGCCCGAGGCCCGCGAGCGTTCCGACGCGGCCCGCGCCAACGCCTGCTCCAGGCCGTCCGCCACGCCTTCCAAGCGCCGGCGCAAGGAGGCCGAGAGTTCGTCCCTGGTTGCTTCCAGCCGCCGCCGGAAGCCGCTGCGGGTGCGTCCGGCCAGCATTTCCACCGCTTCGGCCAACTGGCGCCTGCGCCGCCGGACGATGCCGTGCCTGGCCCAGCGTTCGGCCAGGCCCTTGAACTTCCGGAAGCGCGGCGCCACCAGACCCGGCGCCCGTTTCAGCGCCTGTTCGGCGAGCAGCTCCAGCCCCACGGGTTCGTCGGCAGTACGGAGGCCGGTGGGCGATCTCTCCGGCCAGATTGGCTCCGGGTCGGCGGTCGGCGCGGAAAGCAGGAAAAGACCGCTGGCGAAGCCCTGCAGGTCGGCAATCGTTTCGTCGATGCCCCGATTGAATTCTTCGGCGATGTCCGCGACCGCGGCGCCGCCTTTCCGTTCCACGGCATCCCGCCAGCCGGAGAACGCCTCCGCAACTTCCTCCCGGATGAAGGCTTCCAGGCGCTCGTCGAAATCCTTCGGGGTCTGATGGTCCTGGCCGAGGACCAGTCCGTCGAATCTTCTGCCCAGGCTTGAGTTCAGATCTTCGAGCCGGTGTTCGAGATCGCCCGTGAAAAGCCCGTCGGACAGCAGGCGGAATTCCTGCCGCAGACGCCCCTCGAGCCGCTGTAGTTCACGCTCCGCCTGCGTCCGGCGGGCCGCGAACCGGGCGATCTTTTGGTCCAACTCCGCTATCGGCAGGGTCAAGGCATTCCGTTCCAGCTCGGTTTGCAGGCGCGTCCGGGCGATCACACGTGCGAGCCCGGAAGCCGCGGCATCGAGCAGCAGGGCGCCTTTTTCCTCCATCAGAAAACGCTCGAGCGCCTCGGCGAACACCGGGAGCCGACTCGCCTCCAGGCGCGCGGGATCATCGGCGGCTTTACCCGCCAGCGCCTGTGCCGCGGAGACGGGAAAGAGGCGGACGTCCGCGCCTACCGCCTCGGCCAGCGCGCGGCGGGAGAAGCGTTCGATCTCGGCGGTGTCGGTTTCCCGCAGGATGTCGATCTTGTTCAGCAGGAAAAAGATGCGGCCGGCGTACTTCCGGACCTCGTGCAGGAATTCCAGTTCGGCTTCGCTCGCCGGCTGGTCGGCGGATAGGACGAACAGAGCCGCATCGCACTGCGGCAGCCGCGCATAGGCGGTGTCGGTGTTGTGGCGGAAAACCGAGCCGACCCCTGGGGTGTCCACGATGCGCACGCCGTTCCTCAGGAGGGGCGAGGGCGTCTGGATCAGCACCTCCCTCACGCCTTTCGCGTTGCCGGGATTGCCCGGTTCGGTGACGTAGTCCGCAAGCGCTTCCGGAGGAATGTCGAAGCGGCCGCCGTCCAGCGGATGGACGGTGATCCGGTGGGTCTCCCCGTACGCGAGGATGGTTACCACCGAGGTCAGCGGCACCGCCGCCGCGGGTAGCAGGCTTTCGCCCAGCAACGCGTTGATCAGGCTGGTCTTGCCTCGCTTGAACTGCCCGACCGTCAGGACGTCGAAATGGCCGGCCTGCAGCTTGTCACGCAGGGCGAGGGCAGGGCGCAGAGCACTGGGGAGGCTCTCCGCCAACTCGTCGATCAGGCTCAGCAGTTCCGCTTTGAGTTCCGCATAGCCGGGCGCCGGCGGGGTGTCGCCAGTCAGGCCGGAACAGGGAATTGCGTTCATTCCGCCGTGGTGGGATCGATGACGGTGCGGACTTCGTTGATCGCATCGGCGGGAAAGCCGCCTTCCAGCGCGTGCTGTACCAGCGTGGCCGCATCCGGGGCGATGTAGATGCAGTACACCTTGTCGTCGGTGACGTAGCTGTGAAGCCATTGAACCAGCGGTCCCATGGCGTTGAGTATGGAACAGGACTTTCGGGAAATCTGCTGCAACTCTTCGCGCGACAGATTTCCGGCGCCGGGAATCGTACGCTCTATGACGTATTTTGGCATGGTTATTCGTCTGGTGACTATCTTATATGAAATATCGGCTCGGATCGTGCTTGTCTATCAGCAAATATCCTGTTGGCCCATTTTTTCATAGATAGTAATTTTGTTGAATGCGGCGAAATGTCTCATGGGCGAGTAGGGATGGATGCCGTCTTTGCTGGTGTCGGTCGAATAATTATGTCCGATAACTGTCCGGAGATCGGACAGGTGTCGCATTATCGGACAGTTCATCGATTCAACGCAGCTGCTGTGGGATATTCCACTGGTGGCTTCAAGATATTGATATCACTGTATCTCTAGCCAAAATTAAAAGTTGGCACGATCTCTGTAATTAGTTTGTCACGACCTCGCCGGAGGTCGTATGTCCGAGGGCTCGTAACCGCCGCCGGACATTCATCATTCATAGAATGTGTTACGGAGGAAACAACTAATGGCACTTAGCACCGCAACCAAGGCCGCGACAGACGCACTGGCTGCCAATCGGGCACCCACCAGCGTCAATGCACAGGAAGTGCACCGTTGGCTCCAGAGTTTCAACTGGGACTTCAAGAACAACCGGACCAAGTACGCCACCAAGTACAAGATGGCGAACGAGACCAAGGAACAGTTCAAGCTCATCGCCAAGGAATATGCGCGCATGGAGTCCGTCAAGGACGAGCGCCAGTTCGGCAGCCTGCAGGATGCGCTGACCCGGTTGAACGCAGGCCACCGCGTACACCCGAAATGGAACGAGACCATGAAAGTGGTCTCGAACTTCCTGGAAGTGGGCGAATACAACGCCATCGCCGCCACCGGAATGCTGTGGGATTCCGCCCAGGCCGCGGAACAGAAGAACGGCTATCTGGCCCAGGTGCTGGACGAAATCCGCCACACCCACCAGTGCGCCTACGTGAACTACTACTTCGCCAAGAACGGCCAGGACCCGGCCGGCCATAACGACGCCCGCCGCACCCGCACGATCGGGCCGCTGTGGAAGGGCATGAAGCGCGTGTTCTCCGACGGCTTCATCTCCGGCGACGCGGTGGAGTGCTCCGTCAACCTGCAGCTGGTGGGCGAAGCCTGCTTCACCAACCCGCTGATCGTCGCAGTGACCGAATGGGCCGCCGCCAACGGTGACGAAATCACCCCGACGGTGTTCCTGTCGATCGAAACCGACGAGCTGCGCCACATGGCCAACGGCTACCAGACCGTGGTGTCCATCGCCAACGATCCGGCTTCCGCCAAATACCTCAACACGGACCTGAACAACGCCTTCTGGACCCAGCAGAAGTACTTCACGCCGGCGCTGGGCATGCTGTTCGAGTACGGCTCCAAGTTCAAGGTCGAGCCCTGGGTGAAGACCTGGAACCGCTGGGTGTACGAGGACTGGGGCGGCATCTGGATCGGCCGTCTGGGCAAATACGGCGTGGAGTCGCCGCGCAGCCTGAAGGACGCCAAGCAGGACGCTTACTGGGCGCACCACGACCTGTTCCTGCTGGCCTACGCGCTGTGGCCGACCGGCTTCTTCCGCCTGGCCCTGCCGGATCAGGAGGAAATGGCCTGGTTCGAGGCGAACTACCCGGGCTGGTACGACCACTACGGCAAGATCTACGAGGAATGGCGCGCCCGCGGCTGCGAGGATCCGTCTTCGGGCTTCATTCCGCTGATGTGGTTCATCGAAAACAACCATCCGATCTACATCGACCGCGTGTCGCAGGTGCCGTTCTGCCCGAGCCTGTGCAAAGGCGCCAGCACCCTGCGCGTCCACGAGTACAACGGCCAGATGCACACCTTCAGTGACCAGTGGGGTGAACGCATGTGGCTGGCCGAACCGGAACGCTACGAATGCCAGAACATCTTCGAGCAGTACGAAGGCATGGAGCTGTCCGAGGTGATTGCCCAGCTGCACGGCCTGCGCAGCGACGGCAAGACCCTGATCGCACAGCCCCACGTTCGCGGCGACAAGCTGTGGACGCTCGACGACATCAAGCGGCTGAACTGTGTGTTCAAGAACCCGGTGAAGGCATTCCAGTGATCGCACATCGGGCTCCGTCACGTTACGGAGTCCGGTCCCGCATCACTTGAACAACATCTGACTAAAGGAACATTGATATGAGTATGTTAGGAGAAAGACGCCGCGGATTGACCGATCCGGAAATGGCAGCCGTCATCCTGAAGGCGCTTCCGGAAGCTCCGCTGGATAGCAACAACAAGATGGGCTATTTCGTCACCCCGCGCTGGAAGCGCCTGACGGAATACGAAGCCCTGACCGTGTACGCGCAGCCCAACGCCGACTGGATCTCCGGCGGCCTGGACTGGGGCGACTGGACCCAGAAGTTCCACGGTGGCCGCCCGTCCTGGGGCAACGAGACCACCGAACTGCGCACCACGGACTGGTTCAAGCACCGCGATCCGCTGCGCCGCTGGCACGCGCCCTACGTCAAGGACAAGGCCGAGGAATGGCGCTACACCGACCGCTTCCTGCAGGGCTATTCCGCCGACGGTCAGATCCGGACGATGGACCCGACCTGGCGCGACGAGTTCATCAACAAGTACTGGGGTGCCTTCCTGCACAGCGAATATGGGCTGTTCAACGCTCATTCCCAAGGTGCTCGCGAAGCGCTGTCGGACGTGACCCGAGTCAGCCTGACCTTCTGGGGCTTCGACAAGATCGACCTGGCCCAGATGATCCAGCTGGAGCGGGGTTTCCTCGCCAAGATCGTTCCGGGATTCGACGAATCCACCGCGGTGCCGAAGGCGGAATGGACCACCGGCAGCGTCTACAAGGGCGCTCGCCTGGCCGTGGAGGCCTTGTGGCAGGACGTGTTCGACTGGAACGAGAGTGCGTTCTCGGTCCACACCGTCTATGACGCCCTGTTCGGCCAGTTCGTCCGCCGCGAGTTCTTCCAGCGGCTGGCGCCGAAGTTCGGCGACAACCTGACGCCGTTCTTCATCAACCAGGCCCAGACCTATTTCCAGATCGCCAAGCAAGGCGTGCAGGACCAATACCACACCACGCTGGGTAACGATCCGGAGTTCGGGGACTACAACCGTACGGTAATGCGCAACTGGACCAACAAGTGGCTGGAGCCCACCGTCGCCGCATTGCGCGATTTCATGGGCTTGTTCGCGAAGCTGCCTGCCGGCGCCACCGACAAGGAGGAAATCACCGCATCGCTGTACCGGGTCGTCGACGACTGGATCGAAGATTACGCCAGCAAGATCGACTTCAAGGCGGACCGGGACCAGATCGTCAACGCCGTTTTGGCAGGACTGAAATAGGAAATATCACGATGAGCGTAAACAGCAACGCATATGACGCCGGCATCATGGCGCTGAGCGGCAAGGATTTTGCCGATCAATTCTTCGCCGAAGAAAACCAGGTGGTCCACGAGAGCGACACGGTCGTTCTGGTGCTCAAGAAGTCGGATGAGATCAACACCTTCATCGATGAAATTCTTCTTACGGATTACAAGAAGAACGTCAATCCGACGGTGAACGTGGAAGACCGGGCCGGCTATTGGTGGATCAAGGCCAACGGCAAGATCGAGGTCGATTGCGACGAGATTTCCGAGCTGCTGGGCCGGAACTTCAACGTCTACGACTTCCTGGTCGACGTTTCCTCCACCATCGGCCGGGCTTACACCCTGGGCAACAAGTTCACCATCACCAGTGAACTGATGGGCCTGGACCGGAAGCTCGAAGACTACCACGCATAAGGAGATCATCATGGCCAAACTCGGCATACACAGCAACGACACCCGCGATGCGTGGGTGAGTAAGATCGCTCAGCTCAACAGTCTCGACAAAGCGGCCGAGATGCTGAAGCAGTTCCGTTTGGATCACACCACGCCGTTCCGCACCACCTACGAGCTGGACAACGATTACCTCTGGATCGAAGCCAAGCTCGAGGAGAAGGTCGCCGTGCTCAAGGCCCGCGCCTTCAGCGAAGCGGATTTCCGCCACAAGACGGCTTTCGGTGAGGACGCCAAGGCCGTGTTGGACGGCACCGTCGCCAAGATGCAGGGGGCGAAGGACAAGTGGGAAGCGGAAAAGATCCACATCGGCTTCCGCCAGGCCTACAAGCCGCCGATCATGCCGGTGAACTACTTCCTGGATGGCGAGCGCCTGCTGGGAACCCGGCTGATGGAACTGCGCAATCTGAACTACTACGACACGTCGCTGGAAGAGCTGCGCAAGCAGCGCGGCGTGCGGGTGGTGCATCTGCAGGCGCCGCACTGACGGGAGGAAGTCTCCGGCCGGCCTTTACGGCAGTGACGTAAAGGCCGGCCGGGCAGGGATGCCGCTTCGGGCCGGCCCCTCCGGCCCGGAGCTTCTGGTTTTCAAGGAACGCGCCGGTTCGCCGCGCGCTTCTCCATCTTTCGTAAGGAAATCACCATGGTCGAATCGGCATTTCAGCCATTTTCGGGCGAAGCAGACGAATGGTTCGAGGAACCAAGGCCCCCGGCCGGTTTCTTCCCTTCCCCGGATTGGCATCTGCTCAAGCGGGACGAGACCTATGCGGCCTATGCCAAGGATCTCGATTTCATGTGGCGGTGGATCATCGTCCGGGAGGAAAGGATCGTTCAGGAAGGCTGCTCGATCAGCCTGGAATCGTCGATCCGCGCCGTGACGCACGTACTGAATTATTTTGGCATGACCGAACAACGCACTCCGGAAGAGGGCCGGACCGGCGGGGTTCAACATTGAACAGGTAAGTTTATGCAGAGAGTTCACACTATCACGGCGGTCACGGAGGATGGCGAATCGCTCCGCTTCGAATGCCGTTCGGATGAGGACGTCATCACCGCTGCCCTGCGCCAGGACATCTTCCTGATGTCTTCCTGCCGGGAAGGCGGCTGCGCGACCTGCAAGGCCTTCTGCGCGGAAGGCGATTACGATCTCAGGGGGTGCAGTGTTCAGGCCCTGCCCCCCGAAGAGGAGGAGGATGGGCTGGTCCTGCTGTGCCGGACCTACCCGAAGACGGATCTGGAAGTCGAACTGCCCTATACCCATTGCCGCATCAGCTACGGCGAGGTCGGCAGCTTCGAAGCGGAAGTGGTTGCGGTCAATTGGGTTTCTTCCAACACCGTCCAGTTCCTGCTGCAGAGGCGGCCGGATGAATGCGGCAACCGAGGCGTGAAATTCGAACCCGGCCAGTTCATGGATCTGACCATTCCCGGTACCGACGTTTCCCGCTCCTATTCGCCGGCGAACATTCCTAACCCGGAAGGCCTCCTGGAGTTCCTGATCCGCGTGCTGCCGGAGGGGCGGTTTTCGGACTACCTGCGCAACGAGGCGCGCGTCGGCCAGGTGCTTGGCGTCAAGGGGCCGCTGGGGGTGTTCGGGCTCAAGGAGCGGGGCATGGCGCCGCGCTATTTCGTGGCCGGCGGAACGGGACTTGCGCCGGTGGTGTCGATGGTCCGGCAGATGCGGGAGTGGACCGCGCCGAACGAAACCCGCATCTATTTCGGCGTGAACACCGAGCCGGAATTGTTCTACATCGACGAACTGAAATCCCTGGAACAATCGATGCGCAACCTCACCGTCAAGGCTTGTGTCTGGAAGCCTGGCGTGGACTGGGACGGTGTGCAGGGCTCGCCCATCGACATGCTGCGGGAGGACCTGGATGCAAGCGCCGCCCGGCCGGACATCTACCTGTGCGGCCCACCGGGCATGATCGACGCCGCCTGCGAGGTGGCGCGCAGCCACGGCATTCCAGGCGATCAGGTTTTCTTCGAAAAGTTTCTGCCGTCCGGCGCGGCCTGAACCCGGGAAGCGCCGTGAGCACCGAGCAGTTCCCGCCCCAATTCCTGCGTGAAATGATCGAGCAGCTGGATGCCAGCATCCAGGAACTCGCGCGCAAGGAAAAGGGGCTCGCGGCATCCCTGGGCACGTGCCGGGTTGCCGAGCTCAAGGAGTACTGGGACCACGTCCTCACTCCCGAGGAAGAATGGGAGCTCAAGCGGACCATGGACTTCCGCGACCGCGAACTGGTGTGGATCTGGTCCCGCCTCAAGCGTGCCCGTACCAGCCGCGCCAACGCCGGAGAGGCCTACATGCGCCATCTCTCCCCCGCGGCGCGGACAAACAATCAATCCTGACTGGAGTCGACTCAACATGGCAAAGGAAGTGGTTTACAAAGGGAACGCGCGGCAGCGCATGATGCAGGGGATCGAGATTCTCTCCCGTGCGGCGCTGCCGACGCTGGGCGCAACCGGCCCCAGCGTCATGATCCAGCACCGGGCCGACGGGCTGCCCCCGGTTTCGACCCGGGACGGCGTCACGGTGGCGAATTCGATCGTGCTCAAGGACCGCGTCGCCAATCTCGGGGCCCGGCTGCTGCGGGACGTCGCCGGCACCATGTCCCGCGAAGCGGGGGACGGCACTACCACCGCCATCGTGCTGGCCCGCCATATCGCCAGGGAGATGTTCAAGAGCCTTGCCGCCGGGGCCGATCCCATTGCGCTCAAGCGCGGCATCGACCGGGCCGTCGCCTGCGTGACCGAGGACATCCGTGCCCGCGCCTGGCGCGGCGAACAGGAGTCGCTCATTCTGGGCGTGGCCGCGGTGGCGACCAAGAGCGAGCCCGGCGTCGGCCGGCTGCTGCTGGAAGCGCTGGGCGCGGTCGGCATCCACGGCGCCGTGTCGGTCGAACTGGGGCAGCGGCGCGAGGACGTGCTCGACGTCGTCGACGGGTATCGCTGGGAGAAAGGCTACCTGTCGCCCTATTTCGTGACCGACCGGACCCGCGAGCTGGCCGAACTCGACGACGTCTACGTGCTCATGACCGACCTGGAAGTGACCGACTTCATCGATCTGGTACCGCTGCTGGAGGAGGTCACCGAGGCCCGCGGCAGTCTCTTGATCGCCGCCGACCGCGTGCACGAGAACGCCCTGGCCGGCATACTGCTCAATCATGTGCGCGGGGTGTTCAAGGCGGTCGCCGTCACCGCTCCGGGGTTCGGCGACAAGCGGCCGAATCGCTTGCTGGATCTGGCCGCGTTGACCGGCGGAAGGGCGATCCTGGAGGCCAAGGGCGACCGGCTGGATCGGGTCACGCTGGCAGACCTCGGGCGCGTGCGCCGGGCGGTGGTCAGCGCCGACGAAACGGCGCTGCTCGGTACGCCGGGCACGGAAGCCTCCCGGGCCCGCCTGGAAGGCCTGCGCCTGGAGGCAGAGCAGTACCGTGCCCTCAAGCCCGGCCAGGGATCGGCGACCGGACGCCTGCATGAACTCGAGGAAGTCGAGGCCCGCATCATCGGCCTGAGCGGCAAGTCCGCGGTTTACCGCGTGGGCGGCGTGACCGACGTGGAGATGAAGGAGCGGATGGTGCGGATCGAAAACGCCTACCGCTCGGTGGTTTCCGCCCTCGAGGAGGGCGTGCTGCCGGGCGGCGGCGTCGGGTTCCTCGGCAGCCTTCCCGCATTGGCCGAACTCGGGGCGCGCAGCGCGGACGAAGCGCGCGGCATCGGCATCGTCCGCTCCGCGCTGGCGGAGCCGCTGCGGGTCATCGGGGAAAACTCGGGGCTGTCGGGGGAGGCCGTCGTCGCCAAGGTCATGGACCACCCGAATCCCGGCTGGGGCTACGACCAGGAAAGCGGAAGTTTCGGCGACCTGCACGCCAAGGGCATCTGGGATGCCGCCAAGGTGCTCAGGCTGGCCCTGGAGAAAGCCGCATCGGTCGCCGGCACCTTCCTCACCACCGAAGCGGTGGTGCTGGAAGTCCCCGACGCGGATGCGTTCGCCGGCTTCAGTGCGGAATGGGCCGCCGCGACCCGGGAAGATCCGAGGGTCTGAATCCGCTTACCGGACCGGTGCCGGCGGCCTGCAGGCCTTTCGAGCTGGCACCGCGTCGCCGATCCGGCGAGCGGTGCGAGGCGACGGCCTCCACCCTTGTCATCAAGGCACGATCTCGCGGGAAAGCCTGGAAGACCACGGACACCAAAAGCCTCCGGGCAGTAGGCTGCCGCCGACCTCGCTGAGATGCTCTTCCACGTAGACGGCATTGGCGTCACAGACTTCCGCCTGCATCTGGAAAAAGCTCACCGAGTCCGGGGCGAGGTGGTACGACCATCCGGGGTTGTACCCTGCCGGCTTCGGGACGATCTTGCCGGACACGCGATTCCCGCGCGAAGCCGGGTCGGCCAAAAGGGCTCGGGCCTGGGCGATCCGGATTTCGTCGTAAAGCCCGAAGACGATTTCGAGCGGCCGTCCGCTCGGACTCGTCTGCTCGAAGGCGAAGTACGCGGCCATCGGCTCGTTTTTGGGAATCTGCATCCGGGCACGCTTCCAGTATCCGATGAGGCTGAAGGGCAACGGCGAGGTGTCTTGCGGGAGCTGCATCCCCAGGGTCCAGTGATGAGGTTTTGTCGCCAGGGCTGACAGCGTCGGCCGTACGGCATCCACAGCCACGTTTCCATTCACCCAGGCTTTGACGTAGCCTCGTCCGCCTTCGGCTTGTGGACGTTCGTCCAGGAAGGCGTCGATGACCACCTTGATGTCTTTGTTCGGCGTGAGCCCCGGTGCGATGCCGAGGCTGGCGGCGGTAGCGCCGGGGCCCGTATTCGCATCGAAATGGAGAGCCAACTTGTGCGGGCGGTCAGGATCCGTGTCGACCACCATGGCGAGGGCAGGGGGCATGCCGTCCGCCCGAAGTTCCCACACTAACCCCGGATGGGTTCCGCGCGGTGTGAATGGCCAGGCGCTATTGAAATTTTCTCCACCGAAGCGGACTACGAAGTCCCACACGAAGCGGCGCCGGGAGGGCACCGGATAGGTGTCGAGCCGTGTGCCTAGTGTCCCGTCTACGGCGCCGTCGTCCGCCGTATAGCCGATGGCCGTATAAGACCGGGATCCCTTTTTCACCTTGAAGATACGGCCAGGTATGCCGTCGGGCGCTTCCTTCGCCGCTGCCCGGTTGTCGAGCGTCACGGCCTCGCCGCGATGGGCGTCCCAAAAGCGAAGAGCGCCGAAGTTGCCCACGGCGGTAGCGGGGTCGATAAAGGGCGCCGGTCCGCCGAAATCGAAGGTGATCGGGACGCCGCCGATAGCCACGGCTTGCGGTTCGCCGTTGACCAGGACCGAGTAAGGATCGCGGGCGACGAATACGCTGCCCTTTGCCGCTTGAGATGGCGTGGAGCAAGCGCAGACGCAGGAACCTATCAGGATGACTGTCCGCCATATCGGCGGCACTGGTTGTAGTCTTCGCATCGGAAACCTCCTGAAGCAGGCGGCCACAATGGGCGGGCCGTAGCGAGGGTGCGGTATGAAAAGCTGCCGATAGGATGAGAATTATTTGCCATCGGCCGTGCTGAAAAGCTTCGGATTGGAAGATTAAGGCATCTCAAGCCCATTTTGCCAGGATCGCCCGGGCGATCCGGGAATCTTTCCGTACTGACGAAGTGAGCCTGAGGCCGGGAGGGTCACGACATCAGGCTCATCTTCTCCAATATTCCCATGACCCCGCCGTTTTAGTGCTTCCAGGCCTGCTAGCCGCACCTTGGGCATGCCCCTCGATTGCCGTTCCGCCGGAAGTGCGACGTCCTAAAAATGATCCTCGACAATCCCCCCTGGGCAGGGGGAGAGCGTGAACGGAGATGGACCTATCATCCCTTTTCAATCCGCGCCGAACGGCGGGTTAGTGGGAATGTACTATGGCTATTTGTGGCGCCGCCTGGTGGCGTAAAGATAAAACAGGAGGATATGTGAAAATAATATGTTACATCTCCGCAGCCGCATTGCTGTTCAGCGGCTGCGCTACCCAGACATTCAATCTCACCGGCGGTGGCTCCGCGATGCCAACGCAGGATGTGAGGCAGCCATTTTTCTTGAGTGGTATCGGCCAGACAAGGACGTTGGATGCGGCTGGAGTATGCGGCGATGCTGGAAAAGTTGCGAAAGTGGAAACCATAACCACGGGCATGGACGGACTGTTGGGTGCTGTTACCTTTGGTATCTATACCCCAAGACACGCGCGCGTCTACTGCAAATAGGCAAACGGGATTGCTGTCGGGCCGGTTACATTTTTGCCGGCCGTCAGCGCGAAATTCGCGGTGGTTGTATAGGTCTTTATTACTTGTTTAACGGTGGCTTTCTGGTTATGGGTATGTTGTTCATAGTCGCATTGATCGCAATGATGAGCGCAGCTGTGATAGGGCTGATGGCGATCGGTTGATCGCCGGATTTTGTCATAAAATTGTCCTGCTGCCTGAGTCCATGCAAGCAAGCAGTTCTGCACGGCTATGAACGTTAAGCTTGGCATATATTTCGCGAACGTAATCTATCGCAGTGCTGAGCCTCACACTCATCCGTTCCGCGATCTGGGGTTGCGTCGCTCCCTCCGCTAGTAATAGTGCAGCCTCTTTTTGTTTGGCGGAAAGAGGGAGCGCTGAAATTTGATTCCACCTTTTCAATTTGACTGGAATCTGGTGCTCCACGGTCACGCCGATCAGAGCGCGGCCGGCGTTGTCCGGGGCGCCATCGAGGAAATAGGCGCGGAAGACGAATTGTCCTCTGAGGGTGCGCACGTGAAAAACCGGAGGGCGCATGTCCTGATTGCTGAAGATGCCGCGTAGCCGACGGCGTAGCCCCACGAGTTCGGGAGGTACCGTGTGGCTGCGCAGGCGGGAGGTCAGACTGCCGCTGGTGCGCCCCTCGCCTGCCAGAAACAACAAATGACGAGCCTGGCTGGAGGAGTGCAACAGCCTGCCGTGTTCATCAAGGATGAGAAGCCCGCTGGCGCCCGCAGGGGTGAATTCTTGCTCGTCGTTCATGGCGGGCTGGTGCATGGCATGGGCGAGGAACGGGAGGATCCGTGTGAGGCGCTCGTGGTCACGGACGGAAAATCCAGGCTCCCGCTCGCTTCGGAACAGATACAGCATTCCGTAAGTCTCATCCCGCTGATAGACGGGCGCACGAATGCCGTGGTAGGCGTCCATGGGGCGAAATACTTCCTCGTCCATCCCGGTGCGCTGGCGCGCTTTGATGTCGTGACGAGCCATGTCGTCGACCACGCGGGAACGGAGGACTTCGGAAAACGACAATGCGCTCTCGCGTTCGAGAGCCGTGTCGCAGTACTTTCCCAGATATTGGGGAGCCACGATTTCCCAGCAGACGGGCAGATCGGTGTAAAGGCCGCTCGGCTTGAATTTGCCCTGTGGTGTCCGGGGCGGCTCGACCCACAGGAAGCTGCTGCTATTGGACCCGACCAGAGAGCGCAATCGGTTCAGGAAGGCGGGCATTATGACCGCGCCGCCCAGACCGAGGCAGCAAAGCTGGCGCACATCCGCATAGACATCCTGCGCTTTCATGCGAGACCAACGCGCCCAGCGGTCGGAATATCGCCAAGGAGACGGTCGACAAGGGTGCCTCGGTCCGCTTCGATCCCCAGTCTTCGGTAGAGGGTTTCGATGTGGTCGACCGCGGTGTGGCGGCTGATTCCCATCTTTCCGGCGACTTCCGACAGCGACAGCCCATCCGTGAACAGCAACGCGGCTTCCGTCTGGCGGGGCGGAAGTCCCAGATCGGCCAGCGACCGCCAGAGCTTGAGGCGCCGCGGCAGGTGATGCGATATGACGCAGGCGATACGTCCGCCGTCGCCGCAGCTTTCCAGCCAGCTGCCGCGGAAGGTGAAGTAGCCCCACGGCGTCCAGTGCCCGAATTCCGGCAGGCTGGCCCGGCGGCCGGAAAAAATGGCTCCCAAATTCCGGCAAAGTGCAGCAAGCCGTTCCGGAAGTCCGAGACCTTCGATGTAGCGCACGGTTCCCGCGCGTACGCTGGGATGGCTGGCCAGGAACAGCAGGCGCCGCGCTTCCTCATCCAGATGCTGGATTTCGCCGCGGCCGTTCAGTATCGCTACGCCCTGCGCGTCCAGGCGATGCGGCAGATTCTGGTAACCGTCGGTGTCGTCCGCCGCCAGGGCGAACGCGAGATAACGCGAGGCTTCGGCGAGCCGGGCGAGTTCGTTCCCGCCGTAAGCCGGGCCGCGCTCGCCGCGCAGGGTGCTCAGGATACCGAAGCTGCGGTGGCGGTGCCGGATCACGCGGGCCGCTATGTATCTGCCGCCGACATGCCGCATCAGCTCATTGTAATAGGCCGAGCTTAGATAAGTTTCGGCATCGACGTCTCCCAAATAGTAGAGATCTCCCCCCGCCAACGACATGGCCTGCTTGAAGCTTGGCAATGAACTGTGCCCGGAGTTCCGGGCGAATTCCTGCATGTAAAGCTGAAGATAATTCTCGAGCCCCGGTGTTTCTCCATAGTAATTGCAAGGTTCGCCGGCATCGTCCGACCAGAAAAAATGATTGGTGTCAGTCGGCAACCAGTCGTGCAGGGCTTCGAGAAATTTGGGGACTATGATCGGGCCGGGCAGTCCCAGGCAACAGAGTTGGCGAATCCCGGCAAGGGCGCGGTTGGGCGGAGTTTTTGCGGCGCTCGACATCGTGCTCGGGTATTCAACAAAGGGGATGGGGCTCGTCGGGCGCCTGCTGCGAAGCGCGCAATA